>CAZWYD010000062.1:0-5715 GCA_964637815.1 uncultured Planctomycetia bacterium | reverse complement strand
GCGCTCAGGGATTTAGGCTACGAGAGTATAATGATTAACTGTAATCCTGAGACAGTGTCAACAGATTATGACACGTCCAATAAACTTTATTTTGAGCCTTTGACTGTTGAAGATGTATTGAGTATTTACAATAAAGAAAAGCCAGAGGGAGTGATTGTGCAGTTCGGAGGCCAGACACCTCTTAATATTGCAAAAGAACTCGAAGATGCAGGTGTAAAGATACTTGGCACATCTGTTGAGAGCATTGATCTTGCTGAAGACAGAGAGAATTTTGCTAAAGCAATGAAGAAGATGGACATTCCTCAGCCAGAGAGCGGTATGGCGAGTACGCTTGACGAGGCTTTGAAGATTGCAGAAAAAATTGGGTACCCGCTTGTTGTAAGGCCGTCGTATGTCTTGGGTGGAAGAGGAATGGAGATTGTCTATGATGAGGATATGCTTAAGAGCTATGTAAGGGCAGCAGTTGATATATCTCCTGATAGACCCATTCTCATAGATAAGTTTTTAGAAGACGCTATAGAGTTGGAGGCAGATGCTATTTCAGACGGAGAAGATGTGTATATTCCGTCGATTATGGAGCACATAGAAGAGGCAGGCATCCATTCTGGAGATTCAGCTTGCGTGATTCCTCCAAAGACAATACCTAAAAAGCACATAGATACTATATCTGAATACACTCAAAAGATTGCGCAAAAGTTAAAGGTCGTAGGTCTTATGAATATACAGTATGCGATTGCAAAGGATAAGGTCTATGTATTGGAGGCAAATCCAAGGGCGTCAAGGACAGTCCCGATTGTATCAAAGGTAGCGGGTATTTCCATGGCAAGGATCGCGACAGAGGTTATGCTTGGAAAAAAGATAAAAGAAATGGACCTGAAGCCAAAAAAATACAAACACTATGGCGTAAAAGAGGCTGTGTTCCCATTTTATATGTTTCAGGAAGTAGATCCTGTGCTGGGCCCAGAGATGCGTTCTACAGGAGAGGTCATGGGCCTTGCTGATTCAGCTGGACTGGCGTATTTCAAGGCGCAAGAGGCAGCTGGCTTAAGACTTCCAACAGAAGGCACAGCACTTGTGACAGTTGCTGATAAGGATAAGAAGAAAAACATTGCTACGGCAGTAAAAAAACTAAAGGAACTCAACTTTAAAGTAGTAACAACAGAAGGCACAAAGAAATTTTTGGAAAAACACAGTGTTGAAGCAGAACTTATTAAAAAGACACACGAGGGAAGGCCGAATATCATAGACGCGATCAACAATAAAGAGATAAAACTTATTATCAATACGCCTGCGGGAAAGACCGCGGCATATGATGATTCGTATATTCGCAAGAATGCGATCAAGTATAAGATCCCGTATATTACAACACCAGCAGCAGCTCTTGCAGTAGCAGAAGGCATAAAGAGTTATCTCGAGAACAAGGGTGATGTAAAATCGCTGCAGCAATATCACAGTGAGATCACATCTAGCAGCTGTATAGCAGCTGTAGGTCACACTTCAGTGTGACAAAAAGACATATGTTCAAGCGCGTCGTAACCAAAAAGATAAGCTTCGACAACGAGAAATATCTCTTAGAGCAGACCAAGGAGATTCTCTCCAGGGTCAAAAAATTCGACAATAAACTCTATCTGGAGTTCGGGGGTAAGATATGTTTTGATTATCATGCCGCGAGGGTATTACCCGGCTATGATCCTAATGTAAAGATGCGGCTTCTTGAAAAGCTTAAAGATCATGCTGAGATAGTAATAAGTGTGTATGCAAAAGACATTGAACAGGGTCGGGTCAGGGGAGATTATGGCATAACATATGACCTTGCAACATTGAAGCTGATAGATGATTTGAGGGCATGGAATATTAATGTCACATCAGTCGTACTCACGCGTTTTAATAATGAGCCAACAGCTGTAAAATTTAAAAGACGTTTAGAGAAGCTGGGAATAAAGGTTTATAAGCATTTTACGATCGAGGGATATCCTCATGATGTTGGAAAGATAGTGAGTTCCAAGGGTTACGGCAAGAACGAATATATCGAGACCAAAAAGCCGCTTGTTGTAGTCACAGCTCCTGGTCCTGGCAGCGGCAAGCTCGCGACATGCCTTTCGCAGCTCTATCATGATCATGTAAAGAGGATAAATTCCGGCTATGCGAAATTTGAGACATTTCCTATATGGAATTTGACGCTCAATCATCCTGTAAATATTGCATATGAGGCTGCAACAGTTGATCTGGCAGATTTTAATCTAGTAGACCCGTTTCATCTAGAAAAATATAAAGAAAAGGCGATAAATTACAATCGCGATGTCGATGCATTTCCTATATTGAAGAATATTATACACAAGATTACCGATTCAACCATAAGTTATTATAATTCACCAACAGATATGGGTGTTAATAGGGCTGGTTTTGGCATAATAGATGATGAAGGTGCTCGCGTGGCTGCAAGAGAAGAGATAATCCGAAGATATTTTCGCCATAATCTAGAATTTGCTGTTGGTACTGGTACAAAAGAAGAGGTTGAGCGCTCAGTTGCGATCATGGATAAGGCAGGTGTCAAGGTCGAGGATAGGTCTGTAGTTCTTCCTGCCAGAAAATCAGCAGAGGATTGCAGAAAAAAGGGCAAAGGCAATAAAGGTTATTACTGCGGCGCTGCGATCGAACTCAGCGACGGTAAGCTCGTGACAGGTAAGAATTCTCCTGTTATGCACGCGGCATCCGCAGCTATTATAAACGCGATAAAACATCTTGCAGGTATTGGCGATAAAGTACATATACTCAAGCCAGAGGTCATGAGCGATCTATCTAAATTGAAAAAGGATATATTAAGCATGAGTTCAGAAAGTTTGACCCTGGATGAGATATTAGTAGCGCTATCTATAAGCGCGCATACGGATAAAAATGCTAAAAAGGCCCTGTCTATGCTCAAAGACTTGAGCGGATGCGAACTTCACAATACGCACCTTCCTACTCCCGGCGATGAGGCTGGACTCAGGAGACTTGGCATAAACTTTACAACAGACGCGATTCCATCGTCGAGCTTGTTCTTTAATTACTAACCAGGAGGCTTACACATGAGTGGCATATTTGGAGTGGCAGCAGAGAAGGATTGTACATTAGATCTCTTTTACGGAGTAGACTATCATACACACCTGGGTACAGAGTACGGTGGGATCGCTGTATCGACAGGCAAGAGAATATATAGACAGATCCATGACATATCCCAGAGCCAGTTCAAATCCAAGTTTTACGAAGATTATAAAAAATTCGGAGGAAAATATGGCATTGGCGTGATAAGCGATTCTGACGCGCAGCCAATGTTTTTAAATACCAAATTCGGATCATTTGCAATATGCATGACAGGCCTTATAGAAAATACAGGCCAGCTTATAAAGGAGCTGCATAAAAGAGGCCATTCTTTCAGCGAGACAGAAGATGGGTCTTCAAATAGCGTCGAGGTGGTGGCAAAACTTATAAGCGAGGGAGAAGATTTTGTAAGCGGCATCGAGAATATGTCCAGCAAGATCATAGGTTCTGCCAGCGTGCTTCTGCTTTGCAAGGATGGCATATATGCGGCAAGAGACAGGTTTGGATACACGCCACTTGTTGTAGGAAAAAGAGGAAAGGATGTAGCTGTTTGTTCAGAGACATGCGCTTTTCCTAATTCGGATTTCCAGATCCAGAAACATCTTTCACCTGGCGAAATAGTTTTAGTGAATGATAAGGGCGTGAAACAGGTAAGGGGCCCAAAAGATATAAATCAGATATGCTCATTTTTATGGATATATACGGGATTTCCAGCATCTACTTATGAAGGCGTAGGCGTTGAGGCAGTAAGGGAAAGATGTGGCAGGGCTTTAGCAAAGCGCGATAAGGATATAGATGTGGATGTTGTCTCTGGTGTGCCGGATTCAGGTGTTGCGCATGCGATTGGCTATAGCATGGAGTCAAAAAAACCATATAGACGGCCACTTGTAAAATATACACCTGGGTACGGTAGAAGCTATACCCCGCCTGTCCAGGAGATAAGGGACCGCGTGGCAAAGATGAAGCTTATACCTGTAAAGGATATTATAAATGGGAATAGAATCGTTGTGTGTGAAGATTCTATTGTAAGAGGGACACAGCTTAAGAGCTTTGCTATTAACAAGCTCCAGGACAATGGCGCAAAAGAGATACACGTAAGGCCAGCATGTCCGCCGCTGATGTTTCCGTGCAAATTCTGCTTATCCACAAGATCCATAAATGAACTCGCAGCGCGTCGTGCAATAAAGGATATAGAGGGTAAAGATATCAACGATGTCTCGAAATATACAGATGACACTACCCCGGAATACAAGAAGATGGTCAAGTGGATCGAGAAAGACATCGGCGTCACCACACTTCGCTATCAGAGACTTGATGATATGATAAAAGCAATAGGCCTTCCTCGCGAAAAACTTTGCACCTATTGCTGGAATGGCGAGTGCCGAGCCAAAGGCAACCTGCTGTGACTCTTGTACCAGGTACCGAGCCCATCGGCAAAGTGTCCCTCAGGGGACACTTTGCCGATGGGCTCGGTACCTGGTACAAAATCGTTGTTATTGGCGGTGGGCCTAGTGGTATGATGGCTGCGATACGCGCAGCTCAGCTAGGCCAGTCCGTAACACTCCTAGAAAAAAATCCTACTTTAGGCAAAAAACTTCTCCTAAGCGGCAAAGGTCGTTGTAATCTTACCAATGCATGTAGCCTGGAAGAATTTCTCGAGAGATTCTCAAAGAGCGGACAATTCTTAAGAGACGCATTTAAGCTTTTCTTCAATCAAGAGCTAATGGATTTTTTCCAGACAAGAGGATTAAAGCTTAAGATAGAGCGGCAAAAGAGAGTCTTTCCTGTAACTGATGAAGCAGATAGCATCCTTCGAGTATTAAAAAAGGAACTTTTAGAAAATAAGGTTAAGATTGTTTATAATAGCGCTATCAAGGAGATCGTAATAAAGGATAATAAATTTTTAGTTAATTCTATGCTGGCTGATAAGGTAATTCTTGCAACAGGCGGTATTTCTTATGGTTTTACTGGCTCTACTGGAGAGGGCATGAAAATAGCTAAAATACTAGGCCATCATGTAACTGCTTTAAGGCCAGGCCTTGTGGCACTAGAGACAAAAAAGAATTATCCTAAATTCTTGGAAGGCCTGACATTAAAAAATATACGCCTTAGGTTTACCGACGATAAAAAAGAGATTCTCTCGGATATAGGAGAATTACTTTTTACTAAGACCGGGATCTCAGGACCCCTTGTCCTATCTTTAAGCGGTAGAATAGTGGATTGGCTGGATAAAGGGAAAAGTATCTTTGTTGAAATAGATCTTAAGCCTGCGCTATCTCTTGACAAACTAGAAACCAGGCTATTAAGAGAATTCAAGGAGAGCCCAAAAAAGGCTCTAAAAAATACACTTAAGAATCTTTTACCTATGAGGTTGATCGATGTGTTTTTGGATATCGCTGAGATCTTGCCTGATAAAAAGGTAAACCAGGTTACGCAAGATGAGCGAAAAAGAATAGCCATGTTATTAAAGACCCTGCGCTTCGAGATTAAAGGGCCACGCCCTATAAAAGAGGCAATGGTCACACGTGGAGGCGTGTCTTTAAAGGACATTGACCCGCGCACAATGCAGTCCCGCGTCATTAAAGGCCTATACTTTGCCGGCGAGATCATAGACATAGACGCAGACACAGGCGG
>CAZWYD010000061.1:0-8026 GCA_964637815.1 uncultured Planctomycetia bacterium | reverse complement strand
AAAACAGGACATTTCTAATTTGGTAAAAAGCGGACATTTCTAATTTGGCTTGACAATTTTTATTAATTTAGTTGACAACAGCAGCACAGTAATGTATAATAATTTACAGTTGAAGTAGTAAATAAGTGAGTAGAAGTCTTTAGCCGTAAGGCAGTTAAGAATTCGCCTTTCGGTTTTTTTTATTTTTCTGCCGTTGTTTACTATAATCTTGAAGAAAGGAGGTAGTAGATAATGGCAAAAGGAACAGTAAAATGGTTCAATGACCAGAAAGGTTTTGGGTTCATCACACCTGAAGACGGAGCTGATGTATTCGTACATCACACCGCGATTCAGAGCGATGGCTTTAAGACTTTAGCAGAAGGTCAAGCAGTAGAGTTTGAGATCACAAAAGGCCCTAAAGGCAATCAAGCTCAGAACGTAGTAAAGCTATAAACCGGAAACTGATAGGGCCTGCTATTTATATGCAGGCCCTATTTTTAACAATGACAAGCATACTTTCAGCAGCAATATGGATAGTTACCGCAGTTCTTACCATCGCACTCTTTTTTGTAGACCTTATCTTAACTATAATCCTTTTCCCTTTTGATAGACAAAGAAAAATTCTCCACTCGCAATGCTTCTGGTGGGCAGACGCGGTCATTGGTTTCAATCCATACTGGAATATTCAGGTGAGCGGATTAGAGAATATCGATAAGAATAAAACATACGTAGTAGTCGCCAATCATCAAAGCCTCGGTGATATTGCAGTAATGTATAAGACTCGCATGCAGTTCAAATGGGTAGCAAAGAAGAGCCTTTTTAAAATACCGTTTATTGGCTGGTGTCTTTTTCTTACTAAACACATAATGCTGTCACGAGGAAAATTCGGAAGCATCAAAAAGGTATATCGAGAAGCCGCGCATTGGCTTAGGAATGATGTATCAGTGCTATTCTTTCCAGAGGGTACACGAAGCAGAACTGACAAGATGAGCGAATTTCAGAACGGCGCCTTTAAACTGGCTATACAGGAAAAGAAATCCATCCTTCCTATTGTAGTAGACGGTACCAGAGAGGCTATACCAAAGGGGAGCTGGCTTTTCAAAACAAAGGTAAATGGCAAGCTGACTATACTTCCCTCGGTTGAAACAAAGGATCTGGATCCTGGCGATCTTGCTTTTTTAAAAGAGACTGTGCATAAAAAGATGGAAAGTTTAATTGGAGTAATTTAGAATAGCGGATTTAATCAGCTCGTCGCATTTTTCAATGCCATTATCCGCTAGGTTTTTCAGGATCGGCGCGAGCTGGAGGCTGTATCTTTTAGCAACTGTCTTTGGTTCCAGGCCTGGCCAGCCCCAGCAAGAGGTATGATGGATACCGTCGACAGTATAATATAGATCATCCAAAGTGGTTGGCCGCATAGTTTCCACTGGCGCGTGATTTTCAGGATTTGAAACCAGATCCACAATAACTGACCCAGGTTTAAAGAGTTTTAGCATCTCGCGTGTAACAAAAGGCGGTTCTTTATCAACGTCACGGCGATAAGGACGATTAACCGCGTCTACCAGTATATCTGTTTTTGGGATATGCTTACCCATCTCTAAAAAATCCTTTTTATTCAAAATTTTAATCTTTGCAAGTTTACGCGCTGCGCAGCGGATAGCGCCCCTGGCCATATTGCCATATCCCATGATCTTCACGGTGGCAGTAGCAGGATCTTTTCCCCAGAGTTTGAAGCCATATTCCATCCCGATCCGGCCAGAGTTCTCAACTGCCTCGACCTTTCTTTTGCCAAACGGATCTTTTAGATTTTCCAGCGAGATCACGATCAATCTCTGTTTGCGTAAGGCCTCTTCTAATTTTGGGCGGCAGCGAATATGCATCATGGACATGATAATGTTGCCTGGTCGCAGCATCTTGATTTCTTCAAAACTAGGCTCTTTGATACGGACCACTAAGTCGCAGGCGTAGACTTGTTCGCGTGAACCAATTTTACAGCCCGCCTCTATAAAGGCCTTATCCGAGATATCAATGCCCACCCCGGCCCTTTTTTCAACGATTACCTCGTGCGTGGCCGCGATCTCGTTGATTTCAGGAGGCTGGATGATGACTCTTTTTTCCTGTGGCCTATTTTCTGCTGCTATGCCGATCTTCATAGTCTATATAGACTATCATATTTCTCCACAAATGAACAGGTCAATTTTATTCCGCACTTTGGACTTGCCTATTTTATGCTCCAGTAGTATTATACAGAAAACAAGGGGGGCATAATATGAAGAAGATAGTACCTATCATTATTATAATAATAGCTTTGCCTATCGCGTCCATTTTTGCTAAAAATATGATTGCCAAGACAGTAGTGTCTACAGGCGTCAAGGCTGTGACTGGCCTTAAATTAAGCATGAGCAGTTTTAATATAGGTATATTTAGAAGTGCTATTGATATAAACAATCTCAGGCTTTTTAATCCTCGACAATTTGAAGATAAACTGATGATAGATATACCGGAGATATATGTTGATTATGATTTAGGAGCGCTATTAAAGAGAAAGGTTCACCTTGAAGAAGTAAGACTGAATCTAAAGGAATTTACAGTGGTTAAGAATAAAGAAGGCAAGCTTAATTTGGATTCGCTAAAGGCGATTAAAAAAGAATCATCTAAAAAAAAGAAAAAATCCAGCAATCTTCAAATAGATCTTCTAGAATTAAAGATCGGAAAGGTAATATATAAAGATTATCATAACAAGGCCGCCCCTAGCGTTAAAGAGTATAAAGTGGATATCAACGAAAGATACGAGAATATAGATGACCCTAAAGGGTTAGCAAAGCTTATTGTATTAAAGGCGCTTACGAATACTCCTATAGCAAATCTTACTGGTTTTGATTTGGGCTTACTTGATGAGGGGCTAGGCGCTACATTGGGTGTAGCATTAGAAGCTGGCGAGACTGTAACAGATACTGCTAAAGAGGCAACAGAAAAGGTCACTGACACACTTAAAGGTATTCTGCCGTTTGGTGGGAAGGAAGAGTAAAGATGATATCCAAAACAGTAAATTTTCTCAAAACAGATATCTGGCGAATACGCCTGAAGAATCTCCCATTTGCAAAATCATTTTTGATTAAACAGCTCAGGATTATATTAGTAGCGTTACGAGGCTTTGATGAAGATAAATGTCAGTTGCGCGCCTCTGCGCTGACATTTTATAGCCTACTTTCTATCGTACCTGTCGTTGCCATGGCCTTTGGCATAGCTAAAGGATTTGGCTTTGAAAAGCTTCTTGAAAAACAGATTTTGAACAAGATGCCTGGACAGGAAGCAGTGTTGATGCAGATAGTGGATTTCGCTAATAAGCTTCTTGAAAATACAAAAGGCGGCATGGTAGCAGGCATAGGTGTTGCCATACTTTTCTGGACTGTTATAAAGGTCCTGGGCAATATCGAGAAGTCTTTCAATGATATCTGGGGCATAAGAGAACAGAGAAACATGGGCAGGAAATTCAGCGACTATCTTTCAATAATGCTTCTTTGCCCGATATTGGTTATTATGTCCAGTAGCGCAACGGTTTTCATAACTACCCAGATCGCACTTATTACTGAAAAGGTGGCGTTATTGGGATTTTTCAGTCCTGTTATATTTTTCATGCTGAAGCTTTTACCGTATTGTGTCATATGGGTGCTTTTTACATTTATCTATCTCTTTATGCCCAATACAAAGATCAACTTTAAATCTGGTATGCTGGCAGGTATAGCAGCTGGTACAATTTATCAGCTTGCCCAGTGGGGCTACATAAACTTTCAGGTAGGTGTCGCGAAATACAATGCTATCTATGGGAGTTTTGCAGCGCTGCCTCTATTTTTAGTGTGGCTACAGCTTAGCTGGCTCATAGTATTTTTTGGAGCTGAGATCTCTTTCGCACACCAGAATGTAGATACGTATGAATTTGAACCAGATTGCCTGCGGGTAAGTTATTCTTTTAAGAAACTTATCTCTTTAAGAATCATGCATCTATTGACGAAGAATTTTTCTAAATGCCAAAAGCCATACACAGCTACAGAGATCTCGCATATACTAGAGATTCCAATTAGATTAGTTAGGCAGATACTCTTTGAATTAGTTGAGAGCGGTATTGCCTCTGAAATACATACTGATAAATACAAGGTAGTGGCGTTTCAGCCTGCCTGCGATACCAGTTCTTTAACTATAAAGCGCGTTATCAACGCCATGGAAGAGCGCGGCACAAATAGCGTGCCAATAGGCGACTCTCAAGAGCTAAAGAGATTATCCGAATCTTTAGGAATTTTCAATAGTGCAATAGAGAAATCCCCAGCAAATATCCTCTTAAAAGATTTATGAAAAAACGCGTTCTTATTATAGGCTTAGTTATAATATTGGGATTTCTGTTTATCCTCTATAGAGGTACAAGGCCAAAGGGTTTGGTGGCATTTGTGATCGACGACTGGGGATACAACAAGAGAAATATTGACCTTGTCTTAGACATAGACAGGCCACTCACCATATCTATATTGCCAAATCTGCGATATTCAGATTATGTCGCTGAGGAAATCATAAAAAATACTAAGATACACGATATAATTCTACATCTGCCTCTCGAGTCAAAGAGCGGAATGGCAGCAGAGATTGATACAATACGCTCCAGCATGACCGAAAACGGGATAGTTTCTATATTAGAGAAAGACATTGAAAGCATTCCTGGCGTGGTCGGAGTTTCGAATCATCAAGGCTCAAAGGCTACAAGAGATAAAAAGATTATGAGTATTGTTTTGTCTGAGCTAGAAAAAAGGAAGTTATTTTTTCTGGATAGCCTTACAGCGCCTGATTCAGTATGTTCTTATCTTGCGCATGATATAGGATTAAAATGCGCGATTAGAGATGTATTCCTGGACATTACAGACCAGACTGATTTAGAGAATTTCGAGGCATACATCAGAAAACAGATTCGAGAATTAGCTGCGATAGCGCTTGAAAGAGGAAGTGCCATAGGCGTCGGGCATAATAAAAAAATTACACTGACTGCAATAAAAGATGCGATACCAGAGCTTGAAAAGCAGGGTATAAAAATCGTGCCTTTAAAAACCTTAGTGAGGTAGTATGAGAAAATTAAAATTGTTATCTTTTTTTATTTTATCATTGATGCTTAGCTCCTGCGCCCGTGTGCCAGTGAAAGGGGCGCATGGCCTGCATACCATTGAACCATATCCTACTATTCCACAAAAAATCATAACTGCGCCTGCAGAGATAACCAGGGGCACTGTGTATCACGAAGTAGCGCCTGGCGAGACAGTATGGCGAATAAGCAAGATGTATGATGTCACAGTGAATGATATTGTGGGAGCGAACAGCTTAAGAGACGCCAATACCTTAGAAAAAGGGCAGAAACTGGTTATTCCGAACGCTGCCCCAATAAAGGCAGTAATACCTATGTGGCCCTCCAGAAAATGGGATTATATTATCGTCCATCATAGCGCAACAGATGTCGGAAACGCGCTCAAATTTGATTCCGCACACACAAAAAGACGCTGGAAAGGTCTAGGTTATCATTTTGTTGTAGACAATGGGACGTCAGGAAAAAAGGACGGCCAGATAGAGGTCTCGCCCAGATGGCTACACCAGGAGGACGGCGCACATTGCAAGGCTGATGGTATGAACTATCGTGGCATTGGCATATGTCTTGTGGGGAATTTCAGTGAGGACAGAGTTACTGCGAAACAAATGGAGTCGCTTATTTTTTTAGTGAATAGATTAAAGGAATACTATAATATTCCCAAATCTCACATTTTAGGCCATGGTCAGGCAGAAGGCGCCCAAACTGAATGCCCTGGCACAAGATTCCCCTGGCCAGACTTCCGCCGCCGCCTTGAACCATAAAGTTATTGAAATTTCCATTCCCGCGTTATAATATAGATGTAAATCGCAATTCGCGCCCATAGCTCAATTGGATAGAGTGCCGCCCTACGAAGGCGTAGGTTCCCCGTTCGAACCGGGGTGGGCGCGCCACATAATAGGAGAGATGCGAGAGTGGTTGAATCGGGCCGCCTCGAAAGCGGCTAGGCTCGTAAGAGCCTCGCAGGTTCGAATCCTGCTCTCTCCGCCAATGCAACCAATTCGAACCTTTGTACCTGTCATCTAGCAGGGCAAGGCTTTGAATTTTGGTGTGCGCTATATAGTAAGGCTTAAACCCCCTGTCATTGCGAGCCCCGAGTTTGTCGAGGGGCGAAGCAATCTCTAAATCATAATAATCTTCTTCTCTATCTGATACAGCTTCCATTTGTATAGGCCCAAGTACTTCTTTTAGTGCTAGGGCAGAAGAGGTAGTATTTTTACTCAGCGTTTCATGAAATCTATCCAATCTATAATCTATCCATTCTTTAGGCGGAGATTTAAAGGTATTTTGCCTCTGAAACTCCAATGACCCTAATTCCTCTTTTAGATTTTCACCTTTCTTTTCAGCTTCATTCAGCGCCTCTGACACTGCCTTTGAGAAATTCCCTGATTTAATAAAATTGAGATAGTTTTGTATCTCTATCGTAGCTTTCTCATATTGAGATTTCTTTTTCTTAATAAGCTCAGGCGTTTCATTAAGGCCTTTTGCTATAAGCTTCTCTAAATTTTTATATACATATTCTAAGTTTTCTGTTGTTAATATCTCTTCCTTTAACTCTGATATTATAGTTTCTTCTACACGTTTACGAGGGACCAGTAGATTGTTATCGCAGGTTTTTCTTTTTGCGTTATAACATCCATAGTAACCATTACCCTTGCCACTTATAAGCACAATAGCTCCGCTACACTTTTGACACCTCATAAGTCCTGTAAGTAGATGTGTAGGATTAGCTCGTGTATAGCTTTTTTGTTTTATATTTTTATTTTTCTTTCTAACAGGCCAAGTTCCTTCGAGTTCCTTCCATCTTTTTTGAGCTTTCTCCCAAGTTTCTTTATCGATAATCGCCAATTCACATTTAGATATAGACAATTGTTCTTTTTCTTGACGTGGGACCTGTTTTCTTTTTCCTGTCAGAGGATCTCTGACATTTTTCCATTTTCTCCATACCCATAGACCTATATATTTTTCATTCTTCAAGATTCTACTTATCGTAGAAGTATTCCAGCCGCCAGAACGACCCTTCTTAGTTGGAACTTTGCCTTGATTGAGATCTTTTACTATCTTGCCCAAGCTTTTGCCTTCAACGAACTCCCTGTATATTCTTTTTACGATATCTGCTTCATCAGGATTAATCTTATGGACCATGCCTTCATATTTAGGTTGACCTTTTTTGTTTAGTTTTAGTTCGCCTACAGGCTGAGTATAGTACCCATATACACTTTCGCCAGTGCTAAATCCTCTTATTTTCTGACCTTCTAATCCACGCATGGTCTTTTTCCTAAGATCATCAAGATATAGCTCATTTATGAGTCCGCGTATCTGGATACCAAGTTTAGAGTTATCGTCACCAGTCACAATACCATCAGAAACAGATATGATTTTAATCTGTAGATAGTTAAATTTAAGGACCAATGTGAGCATTTGGTGATTACTTCGCGATAATCTTGATAAATCGTCTACTGCCAAGGCTTCAAACTCCTTATTTTCAGCAGCTCTTTCAAGGGCTTGTAAGCCAGGCCTATTAACAATAGAACCGGATATAGCTTCATCTATATAGATATGATTATCATCAACAGTCATCTCATGTTCTTGGATATAGTTTTTACATACCCTTATTTGATCATCAATACTTTTCGCACTTTGATTTTCAGATGAATACCGCGCATATATTGCAACTTTCATTTCAGGCCTCCATTCTTTGATGAAAATACATCAGGATTTTGCTTAGCTATCTGAATGTACTCTTCTGCCATGATCGAGACTACGACATCCAAAAGTTTCTGGACAGAAGAATTATCTTTCCAGTTTAAACTTTCCTTTTTGTCATTGCGAGTCCCGAGTTTGTCGAGGGACGAAGCAATCTCAATCTTATTCTAGAGATTGTAATTATAAGTGCGAAAAATAATGAAATAAAAATGCCCCATAGCT
>CAZWYD010000060.1:0-8192 GCA_964637815.1 uncultured Planctomycetia bacterium | reverse complement strand
GAGCTATGGGGCATTTTTATTTCATTATTTTTCGCACTTATAATTACAATCTCTATAATACATTAAAAGATATTGACACTTCTCATCTTATTGGGTATTATTTGAGCAATGGCTACTATATTGGGCAATGGGATAAGCACTAAACTTGATTCCTTTGCAGCAGGAAAAGAAGCTGCTCAAATCGCCCACTACAGAATAGGAAAACGAAACGCAAATATAGTAATCGTTTTTATCTCTACGATCTTTGACCAGGAGCTAGCTATAAAGGGTATCCGCTCTGTGATAAGGGATGTGCCTCTAATTGGATGCAGCTCTGCGGGAAGCATAACGAACTCCGGGATATTCAGAGGGTCAATATCTGTGTCTCTTATAAAGTCCGAGACAATCAGCTTCTCTCTTGGGATAGCAAAAGGCGTCTCAAGAAATGCCCGTTCAGCAGGCCATGAAGTCGCTAAACAAGTTCTTTCAAAATCCATCAGATCTAAGACCACCAAAAGCCTTATGATGTTTTCTGATAACCTTTCAGGAAACAGCGCAGATATACTAAGAGGCGCCCAGGAGATGATGGGTACAAGCTTTCCCATAATAGGCGGCGGCGCTACAGATGAGCTGTGTTTCCAGAAAACATATCAATATATAAATAATAACATCTACACAAATTCTGTCGCAGGTCTACTATTTAGCGGGGACATCAATATAGGAGTTGGAAGAGCCCATGGATGGCAGCCTGTTGGAAAACCGCATAGAATAACAAGGTCCAGCTCCAATATTCTCAAAGAGATCGACAGGAGAGCAGCTATTGAGCTCTACGAAGAATACCTTGGAAAACCATTTGAAGAATTAAAGGAATTAGGCCTTGGTAAGTTAGGTGTAAGCTATCCCATTGGCATAAGGCTGAAGGAAAAAAATGAGTACCTTGTAAGACCTCCTCTAAAAACAGGAGATAATGGAAGTCTTATTTTAAACGCGGAGTTATCTGAAGGAGAAGATATTAATCTCATGATAGGCGATAAAAATATGGCGCTTGAGGCAACCAGAAAAGCCTGCATGGAGGCAATGGGAAACATCCAAAACCGCAATATAAAATTTATTACATGCTTCAGCAATATAGGAAGATACCAGCTCCTCAGAGAAAATTCAATCAAAGAAATAGAGATAATAAAAGAGATCTTTGGCGAAAACATACCCATATTTGGGTTTTATAGCTATGGTGAATATGCCTCTAATTTTCAAAACCAGGCAATATCCATAGCTGCGTTTTCTGAATAAAAGTTATGAATCCATATTATTCTTTTATATTAACTTTGGTCGGGGCTATCGCTATTATAATATGTTATACTGAAAGAAGAAGACGCATATACTCTGAAAGGAAAAATAGATACCTACAGGATGTGATCAACCAGCTCGACGAACAGGCAAAGATGATTATAAAAACAGATTTGGCCTTGAACAAGGTCCAGGAAGAATTGGATAAAAAAATAACAGGTCTTTATACACTTCACGAGCTTGGGAAAAAAATAAATTCCACTCTCAACATAGATGATCTTTTTGCCCTTATAAAGCCTGCTCTAGTGTCTAAGCTTGGCTATTCTAACGCCCTTATCGTGTTAAAAGACAAGGTCTCAGGAAAAATAGGAGTAAAAACTGCCATAGGATATGCTGACAATGAGATTAAAAAAATAGAAACGCGGCTTAATAAAGGAGATCTTGCTTCTCCGCTTTTAAGAAAAGGTAAATTTCTTCTGGTAAATAGGGACATGAAAAAGATAGAGCATGAGGATATCTTTTCAGATATATTCAAGACCGAATCATTTCTGACAACTCCTATTGTAGCAAGGAATTTGGCTGTAGGATTTATCCTAATGGGTAATCCATCCAGCTATGCCAAGCTTACAGAAGGTGACGTAGAGCTTCTATCTGTATTAACCAGCCAGATAGGAACTGCTATTGAAAACACAAGTCTTTACGCAGAGCTCTTTGACTCACATCAGGACTTAGAAAGGCGCGTAAAGGAAAGGACTCAGGAGCTCGCCAGACTTAATGAGGAACTCCAAAGACTCAATAAGGTAAAATCCGACTTTGTATCAGCGGTCTCGCATGAGCTCAGGACGCCTCTTACCTCTATAAAAGGCTATGCCTCTATACTCATGACAGGGAAATTGGGTGAGGTAGCGCCTGCCCAGAAAGAACGTCTTCAAAAAATAGACAAACATTCCAATAGCCTAACGAGGCTCGTCAATAATCTTTTAGATATAGCAAGGATAGAATCAGGCAGGATGCAAATGGATATAAGAGAGATCTCCGTAAAGGAGATGCTAGATTCTGTCATGGATATTATTACGCCTCAAGCTAAGGAAAAAAATATAGCTCTAAAAATAAATGTAAAAATAAAACCTGATAAGATAAAGGCTGATCCTACTCAGATAGAAAGAGTATTTGTAAATCTTCTAGGCAATGCTGTAAAATTCACCCCTGAAAAAGGAAGAATAACCATATCATGCCATGACAAGAAGACAAGCGTAGAATTCAGTGTAGAAGATACCGGGATAGGAATTCCAAGGGGAGACGTCAAAAAGGTATTTGAAGAATTTTTCAGGTCAGATAATGCGCTAGACCAAAAGGTAAAAGGCACAGGCCTGGGCCTATCCCTTGTTAAAAAAATAATAGAGGCGCATAAGGGCAAGATATGGGTAGAGAGTGACTTAGGGAAAGGTACAAAATTTACTTTTAGCATACCCAGATAATAAAGATAAGGAGCTCCTAAATGTTAGCAAAAAAAATATTAATAGTAGATGATGATTTAGACATTTTGGATGTCTTAAGAATAACGCTTGAGGCTGAGGGCTACGAAGTAATAGAAGGTCATAATGGCCAGGAGGCGCTGAACATTATTAAAAAACAGGCCCCTGATTTACTGATAATAGACTTTAAGATGCCCAAGATGTGCGGAGACGAGGTCTGCAGGACAATAAAACAGGATATCTTAGCCCAACACATGCCTATTATAATGCTTACAGGTAAAGGCGAGGTTACTGACAAGGTACATGGCATAAATGCAGGTGCAGACGACTATATGGTAAAACCCTTTGAACCACAGGAACTGGTAGCGCGCGTCAGAATGGTGCTCCGCAGAAGCGCCAGAGATCTGGATGCCAATCCTTTAACTAAACTCCCGGGCAATGTCTCCATACTTAACGAAATACAGGGTCGCATAGATAGAAAAGAGGCATTCGCTGTCTGTTATGTAGACCTTGATAAATTCAAGGCATTTAATGACAAATATGGCTTTAGAAGAGGCGATGACGTGATAAAAAATACTGGGAATATCCTGATAAACTCTGTACAGGAAAAAGGAGCAACCCGAGATTTCATAGGTCATATAGGCGGCGATGACTTTGTAGTAGTAACAATGCCTGAGAAAATAGACGCGTTATGTAAGAATATTATAGGGAAATTTGATCTCATGATCCCGAAATTATACAGTAAAGAAGACCAAGAAAAAGGCTATGTAGTGGCAAAAGATAGGCAGGGAAAAGTAAAAAAGATATCTCTTATATCTATCTCAATCGGTGTCGTGAATAATAGAAAGAAGAAGATAAAACATGTTGCAGAGGTAGGAGAAATAGGTGCGGAACTAAAAGAATACGCCAAAAGCATCAAAGGAAGCACCTACGTCACAGAACGCCGCAAGAAGTAACTCTATACTCTAATCAATAAATCCCGAGCAAGCGAACATGTTAAGGATGTCCCTCGACGCGTTCGCTTCGCTCACTTGCTCGGGACATGGTTCGACTACAAATGGTGAGCAAACAAAAGCCTCTCCGAAAGAGAGGCTTTTGTGCGTCGAACCATGGTGCGCGGGGCGAGACTCGAACTCGCATAGCCTTGCGGCCACAAGGCCCTCAACCTTGCGTGTCTGCCAATTCCACCACCCGCGCATATGATTTTGCTACCCTATCATCTCTTAGTGCAAGCAGACCTATTATATAAAACATAAGGCCAAACATCAAGGATAATTGGCTAATTAGAGATAAAGCTGGGGTGATATTTTATTATGGAGATTTTTTACTTTGGTAAGATTACTAAATACTGTCTTATTGTGTATATAGCCAGACTAGCTAAAAAATTACAAACTATCATCAAGCTCTGTTTGTCCATTCTTGAGCGACAATACAGGCTGCAATACACCCCAATTCACATCATCAGAGATCCACATTGCTGCATTTTGAATCTCGGATTCTGACAAGGATGTGTTTCGACTATCTTCAATTATTCTTTTAAACGAAGGGAACTCTATTAGATTCTTGAATATCTCAATAACATGACTGAAAACTTCTTGTTCAAATTGGCTCTTTCTAATCTGCAAATCATTCATGGTTCCAAAGCGACCTTCTGTAAGGCTAATAATATCCCAATCTCCACTTAATGCCAACATATCTTCATCATACCGTTTTTTACTATTTGAACTCTCTATAATATCAGCGGCCAACAATATAGAAGCTAACTTTTGCAGTTTCTTAACATCTATAAAGTCTTCTGGATTATTCTTTTGTTCTGTTGTAATCAAGTCTGGAGCAACTTTCGACAATTGCTGTATAATCTCTTCAGCTGTCAATTGTTTTAGATCTTCGGGGTGTTCTTTATAAAACAACGTCCCTAGAAACATAGGGCTTAGTTCAAAACCTATCTCTTTAACTTGCTCTTGGAGCACATCAAACAATACTTTATCGTGTTCCTGAATAATACGATAGTTCTCCTGTAATTCAGCTGACAAATTGACACTTATCTTATCTGCTGAACCTATAGTAATATTGATTCCAGCATCTTTAGCTCCTTTAATAAAAGCCTGTGTGTTGAATTTGGAATTACTTTTATTATCTCTTAGAATATTTAGTATTTCTGTTTTAACTAAGTCCTCTTTATGCTCCCGCATAAATAAGGAACGAATATCGTAATTTTGAGCAAATTCTAAAACTTTGCCTCTGAGATACCAATTTAATTTTGAACGTCCAATTTCATGCACTGACGCCGCCCTTACTGCGCAACTTATGTCATCCTCTCTGAATCCTATATTACGTGCAATCTCTTCAGAAAACCTGCAGACCTGCAGAGAATGTTCCATATCGTCAATCCCGCGCGTAGAACTTAAATACAATGCGGTCTGAATTTCTTCCGTGCTTGATATCGATGAATCTCCCATTAAAATAGTTGCGGGCCAAGCTGTTTTATCAACCTTGGCAATATAGTGTGAAAATTTTTCTGCTCCCATTTTCTTGATAAGGGCATTTGATATTTTCAATGCGGCTTGTTCTACATATGCATCGGTATTACGCTGTTGAAATACTAAACTATTTAATAAATTCTCTATTAAATGCGCTTCTTTACTAGCTTGCCTCTCCGGTTCTTTAATTAACAGGACTACTTCATTAACAACATTTCCTTTGGGGGAAAAATTCTGCGATATAAAGTGGTCCAAAAGCTTACATGCGGCTATCTTTTCCTCGCTACTACCGAAATCAATATACCTTCTTAGATAAAACATTGCATTGTGTCTGTCAATATCATCGAACGAGACCAAGCTTTTATCCTTAATATCCCCATCTTTTACTACATTATATAGCATATCTTTAATCTTTAGGCCGTCTTTACCTTTTACAGCCACTCTTGCAATTACATCTTCTATCCTATCCAATGCATTTTTTATAGAAGGTTCGACTACCTCAGCACTGTTCATTTCTAGCCATGTATTAAAAACAGCTCTTATGAACGCAAGATTAATAAGCTGAGGATGATATTCCTTCCCTAATCCATGAGTTGCTACAATCTTATCTAACTCTGTTCCGGCTCTTGCAAGAGATTTCGAGCTTAACTCTCTCACAAAAGGGTCATCCGGAAGAACCTTTTCTCCAAAAGATACCCTTTTTCCCTCTGAATTTTTAATCAAATGAGTCCGAGATATCTTTTCGTGGAGTCCTTCTATCTCTCCAGCCTTGGAACCATGCCTCGGCTGTAAAAAAGGAAAAATAGCCAAGTCAATGCCATAGTCGATCATTAAGATGTATTCTTCTAATGTTTCAAAAAGTTCAGACTCCGTAATAATAGGGTAGAAAAGCATCATTGTCGCCCTGACACTAAGGCCTAGATCTACAGCTTCCCTGGGAGCCATTCTGAAGGTTTCAAAAACTTCTTGATGCGTTCCGACTCTCAGCTTGCCCAAATCTACCAAGATTCTTCTCACAACGGGATTTTCAACACCAAGAACACATGCCTTAATTCCTCCTCTTCTTAAGTTTCTAAATATTTTTTCATGTTCATAAATAGTCAAAGGTATTGTTTCCATATATAGTGGCAATCTTCTTGTAATAGAGCTATCTGCAAAACAATCTAGTATCTGGCGCAAGGTTTCTTTTCTTTTTAACAGAAAATCATCATCAATAAAACCTACCATATCTGTCTCTGGAAATTTCTTAATTATTTCCCTTAAGTCTTGTCTAAGCCATCCTGCTGGATATGGAACCAACCCCCTATTCCATTGAGTATAGATACATCCGGCGCAACCCCTTGTACAGTTTCCCATTGCAGATTGGATAACAGTCATTTGGCGTCCTTCTTTATGGCCTCCTAGCACATTCAAAGGAAATACCCCGCTTCTAGAAGGAAGAAATTTTCTTGACCTTATAGGTGCATTCAGTACATCTGTGGCACAGATATCTACTCTCCTGCCTACTTTAGCGTACTTATTATAACGAATATTCGCCAAATTAAAAGCCCGTCCTTCTACTAACAAGAGAGAATGTTTAAAACCTGTTCTTTTTGTTGTATGGGCATCGATGTCATTGCCATTAACTTTCTTTATAGACAAATTATGTACATGTTTAAATAGATCGTGCGTACTCGCATGTGGCCATTTTCCCATATCCGATTCGAATAACATCTGTGCCATAGCTGCTGATCCAAAACGAGAGACTATAGCGTCTATCGGTGTATTGTCCATAAATTCTTCGCCTAGATACGAAAAGGCCATACCACCTCCTATTAACCTTGGTTCAATATCTTTCGTATCTGAATTTTCTGTCTTGGCCTGATTCACAATTTCCGATACTTTATATATAACGTCAAAATCTTTTGGACCAACAAGATTCGAAGAACCAAAAGATATGATTTTCAATCTCTCGCCTTGAGAATCTAATATTGATCTTAACTCATCTAAGCCATCTTTGATACCTAATGATAAATCTAATATATGAGTTTCTACGCCTAGCTTTTGTAAAAATGATGCTACAAGATTTATGCCAATCGGTACAACATTTATCTGAGTATGGGGTATTGGCGCAACTACGAATACAACGCATGGTTGCCCTGTAAAGGTAGGTTCACTCTTTATTTCTTTAAAATCCCCTTGTTTTATAATCTGGGCAAGAACCTCTATGGCAATATATGCATAACTATATTGGTCACTCTTCCTTAGATTGTTTAAAAAACTTTTCGTATCCTGCTCCAAGCAAGAGAGCTTTTCAATTTGAGATTTATTTGCTAGAGATAATAGCCTTAAAAATACATGTCTTGCCTGTATCCCTAAAGAATGCAATCCTTGTTTCGATCCAAAATTATCTATATAGGTAAGTAATGCCTTTCTCTCGTCTTCTTTTAGTCTAGCGATAAAATCTTCTAATGCCTCGTATTCTATTGGTTCTTCGATCGACTTAAATAGCGAACTCCCTTTGTCTTTAAGCAGTTCAGATGCTGTTTTCTCAGAATCACGCTCTTTTGAGAATTTTTCTAATCTTTGGCCATCTGAAAGAGGGATCCTAAGATGGTGCCTTACTAAAAAATCCCTACTATATGCTGGATTGTTTAAAAGAATCAACCCTGCTATGACCAATGATATAATCTTTAGCATAGTAAAAATTATCCCTATTCTATGTTTAAAATACTTTTAAAAACCTATACTAAAACTATAGCACATTATTCCCTATTTGTCCAGTTAAAATATCCACTGCAACCAATACGTAAAAATGTTCTCAACCTGTGTTAATGAAAAGAGTTAGAGATTGCTTTGATGAGATTTTATGATGTGTGGCTGCCCAATCCAGAGCCTACTCAAACTATCGATATAATCTTACCTAATATGATTCACGGTTGCAAGAAGAAAAATCTTTAACGGCCCAAGACCTATAGTTTGTCATTTACAC
>CAZWYD010000059.1:0-8213 GCA_964637815.1 uncultured Planctomycetia bacterium | reverse complement strand
CCTCTTTCTTCTCCTTTATTACCTCTGGCTCCAGCAACTCTCCTTCAGCAGGCGCTGCCACAAGATCCTCTACGCTCTTAGGATGTTCCACGCTAAAGACAACACCTTCAGGATCATCCAATACCTTTACGTCTTCAGGCGTAATAATATCTTTTACATGTATTGATTCGCCTAACTTCAGGTTAGCTATATCCACTTCGATCTTTTCAGGAATATTGGTAGGCAGGCACTCCAGCTCCAATTCCCATAACACATGCTGCAGTACACCGCCGTCCTGTTTGACTCCTGCGGCCTCGCCTTTTGCTGCTATTGCCACCTTTACCTTGAGCGTGTCTGTCAAAGATATTTCCTGGAAATCCACGTGCAACAATGTATCCTTTATGGGATCCCTCTGTATATCTTTAAATATCACAGTACGTTCCTTTTTCTTTTTTGCGTCATCTATACAGAGCTTTACTATAACGTTTTCCCCTGCTTCTGTATGAAGGGTTGTAAAAAGTTCTTTTTTGTCTATCTTTAGGGACTGGGTATCCTCGCCTTTCTTATAGACAATCGCAGGCACAAGGCCGGCGCTCCTTAATTTCTTGTTGATCTCCTTACCTGTTCCTTCTCTCAAACTCGCGCGTAACTCTACGAAATCCATTGTATTTTCTCCCTTTTGTCACATTTTTGTCGGCTTTGTCACACTAAAGTGTGACCTACAGCTGCTATAAGCTGCTGTTAATCAAACAAACAACTTACAGATTCCTCGTTGTGTATCCTCTTTATTGCCTCTGCTAAAAGAGGTGCTATGGATAGTACTTTTATTTTTTTGTGCCTTTTTCCATCCTCCACAGGGATGGTGTTTGTTACTACCAACTTCTTGATAACGGATTTTTCTATGCGTTGTATTGCTGGGCCTGACAAGACAGGGTGCGTGATCGCGGCATAGACATCCTTTGCGCCTGCGCGCTTTAGCGCGCCTGCTGCTTCAACAAGAGATCCAGCAGTCGCCACTAAATCATCTACCAGCAACACATGTCTTCCCTTTACCTCTTCCTCGCCCAGAATATTCATGACCTCTGTATCTTCCCCTGAAACCCTTCTTTTATCCACTATGGCCAATGGCGCGCCTAATCTCTTTGCATAGCCCCGTGCCATTTTTATGCCACCAACGTCTGGAGATGCGACTGTGATGTCCTTAATCTTTAGCTGCTTAAAATATTTGACGAATGTATTGACTGCAAAAAGATGGTCCAGGGGTATATCAAAAAATCCCTGTATCTGGCCCGCGTGCAGATCTACTGTAAGTATCCTGTCTGCGCCTGCAGTGGTCAAAAGATTTGCCACCAGCTTCGCGGTTATTGGAACGCGCGGCTGGTCCTTGCGATCCTGCCTCGCATATCCGAAATAAGGCAATACCGCTGTAATCCTCTTTGCAGAGGCCCTCTTTAACGCGTCCAGCAATATCAATAGTTCCATAAGATTATCATTCACAGGAGGACATGTTGACTGCACTATAAATACGTCCTTGCCGCGCACATTCTCTTCTATTTTTACGAATACCTCCCCCTCGCTAAACACAGTTACAATGGCCTTTGAAAGGGGCATCTTCAGGTGCTGCACGATCTCTTTTGCTAGAGCCGCGTTAGAATTACCTGTAATAATAGAAGCGGTCTTGTTCATGGCTACCTCCGTTATCTCTTTTTTAGTATCTTCGCAGGGACTCCGATTACCGTCTTGCCCGCAGGTACATTGTGATTCTTGGTGACAACGCTGCCAGCGCCAGTCACACTACCCTTGCCTATCTTGACAGGCGCTATTAATACAGTGCCTGTGCCTATAAAGGCATTGTCATCAATGATAGTCTTATGTTTGTGCTTGCCGTCGTAATTTGCGACTATTGTGCCAGCGCCAATATTGACACGCTTGCCTATTACAGTATCTCCTATATAGCATTGATGGCGGATCTTTGTGGCCTTGCCTATTTTAGAGCGCACTATCTCCACAAAGTTTCCAATGGAAACCGCCTCATCCAGTACAGTACCTTGCCGCAATCGCGCAAACGGGCCGATGCTGCATTTCGGGCCTATTTTAACACCGTTATCTATAAAAGTATAGGGATATATTACCGTATCCCTTTTTATCTCAACGCCCTCCTGTATATAGGTATTGTTCGGGTCAATAATGCTCACGCCCTTCTGCATGATATCAGCCAGGACCCTGCGCCTCACGACTTCCTCTGCCTGCATCAGGTCACTCCGCGTATTAACGCCCAAGAACTCTTCAGCCTCATCAGTAGATACAGAATCCACTGGCGAGTCTAATTTGGCCAGGATCTCTATTGTATCTGTCAGGTAATATTCTTTTTTTCTATTGTTTGGCTTTATCTCCTGGAGCGCGTCAAAAAGCGCGTCTTTATCAAAACAATACACGCCTACATTTATTTCTCCTGTGACCTTCTCGTAGATCGAAGCATCTACCTCTTCGACTATTTTCACGATCTTATCATTGCCAGAACGTAAAATCCTGCCATAACCAGTAGGGTTCTTCAGATGAGAAGTAAGAAGGGTACAGCCAGAACGCGTAGAGAGGTGTCTTGAGATAAGCCTCCGTAATGTCTCGGCCTTTAATAAAGGCACGTCCCCACATGTTACAAGAACCATGTCTATTTTTTTATCTTTTAAAAGAGCGCTTTTCGTCTTTAAGACCGCGTCTCCTGTACCAAGAAGTTTATCCTGCCTAATGCATTTTACTCCTGTTAGATTTTCTTGTACCAGGCCAGACCTATGACCGATCACAACTATCGTATTCTCTATGCCGATAGATTTTAGGGTAAGTAGCGGATAGTCTATCATCGGCCTTCCACAAATAGTGTGAAGCACTTTTGGTATCGAGGAACGCATCCTCGTACCCTCACCCGCAGCTAAAATCACAGCAGCTATGTTTTTCATATACTTTCCTTTACAGATGGTTGCCCGGCCAGGACTCGAACCTGGAAACTCAGCTCCAAAAGCTGATGTGTTACCATTACACTACCAGGCAATATTTATTTTGGCTTCGCTTTTTCTGCCTCGTATGCTTCCAGGACCTTTTTCTGGATACGCTCCCTGCACTCTACAGTTATTGGATGCGCGATATCTTTATGCTCTGACTGCCGCGCGTCATGTTGGGCCTCTGGGGTAGCAGCTACAGGTACCCTTGCAGGGATACTAGCGCTACATTCATTGCAAAATTTACTTCTGACCTCGTTCTTATGCCCGCATTTCGGACACGACTCTTTCATTCTGCGCGACGGCATTGCCACAAAAAGCCCGTTCTTCCCCTCTATAACCTTTATGTTTCTGACCACGAATGCATTCTCAATAGTTATGGTAGCGTATGCGCGCAGCTTATTGTTCAATCCCTCTTTTGGAAATATCCTAACCTCAGTTATCTCCATAGATGCCTCCAGTGTTCGTTGTTACAACAAACGATTTCAACTTGCTTCCCTTCGGCACCTTCTCTGCTATCCTCATCGCCTCCCCCCTGCTTTTAACTGTGCAGAAGATCGAAGGTCCGCTCCCAGATAAAAACACAGGCATTTCAGCTGCCTGTGACAATAAGACTTTGGTTCTCTTTATATCCTGGCCATAATCATCCAGGACCTCCTCAAAGATATTGTAACAATTCTTACCTACTAAAGATATATCTTTATTTTTGATGCTCGAGGTAATGTCTTTGATGTTAAAGCGTTTGGTTTTTCTCTTGTAGCTATCAAGTCTTTTGTACATCTCGTGAGTTGAAATAGATAGCTCAGGCTTTATGACCACGTGCGACAAAGAACAATCTGTATTGATTGGCTCTATAGTATCTCCTCTGCCAGTGCCTATTGCAAAAGGATTATCCTGCATAAAAAACCCTACGTCTGCACCTGCAGCCGAGGCAATTGATAAAAGTCGCTCGAAAGGCACAGCCAGTTCGAATCGCTCATTTATAGAGCGAAGCGCTGATGCTGTATCGCTCGAACCTCCTCCCAGTCCAGCAGAGACAGGTATATTTTTTTTAACGACTATCTCCAAGCCCAGATCAGCATTGGCCTCTTTTAAAAGGGCCTGAACAGCCTTGTAAACAATGTTATCCTTGCCTGCAGGGCATGCGCTTTGAGGTTCTACTTTTACCTCAAGGGTCTTGCCTTTTTTTCTTATGAGGATCTCGTCTTTTAAATCTATTTTTTCAAAGATCGTTTCTATATCGTGATAACCGTCAGGTCGTTTTCCAACTACATCGAGGTAAAGATTCAGCTTTGCCGGGGCAAAGACTGTAAATTCCGTCATTTACCTTTTCTCTTTATCGCTCTTTTTGCTGCTTTCGCAATGTCTTCTGCGGTTAATTCAAATATCTTAAAAAGCTCATTAGGGTCGCCTGATTCGCCAAATCTATCTTTTACGCCTATAAATTCTACTGGCACTGGGTTCTCCTGCATCAAGACCTCGCACACAGCACTGCCCATGCCGCCTGCTATAGTATGTTCTTCAGCTGTTACTATGGCGCCTGTTTCTCTGGCTGCTTTTAAAATCGTAGCTCTATCAATCGGCTTTACTGTATGTAGATTAATAAGGCGCGCGTCAATGTTTTGCTTTTTTAAGATCTCGCATGCGACAAGTCCCTCACTCACTTCATGGCCGCAGGCTATGATCGTAACATCCTTGCCATCCCGCAAAACTTTTGCTTTGCCTATTTCAAAACTATCTTCCTCTTTTGTAATAATGGGTTCTTTTAACCTGCCCAGCCTCAGATACACAGGTCCTTTGCAGGAAGCGCTGGCAATGGTCGCCTTTTTCGCTTCTATAGCATCACACGGCACGATCACTGTCATGTTTGGCAGGATGCGCATGAGCACTATCTCTTCTATTGCCTGGTGCGTTGGGCCATCTGGCCCTACTGACACGCCTCCGTGCGTCCCAGCTATCTTTACGTCCAGATCCATATATGCGACTGAGACTCTTACCTGATCCCATGCCCTGCCTGCGGCAAATACTCCGAATGTGCAGGCAAAGGCTATTTTGCCTGAAAGTGCCATGCCTGCTGCAGTAGAGATCATGTCCTGTTCGCTCACGCCCATTGAAAAAAATCTCTCAGGAAATTTCTTTTTAAACCATCCTGCGCGCGTAGAATCTGTCAGGTCTGCTGAAAGCACCACTATGTCCCCTCGGGCACTGCCCAGCTCCAGAAGCCCTTCGCCAAATCCATCTCTTGTTGGTTTCTTGTCCATGTTGTCTCCGTAACTTTACATTTAAGGTCTTGCTTTAAATGTAAAGTTATTCGAGTTCTTTTATGGCGCGGTCGAGCTCCTCTTTTGTGGGTGCTACGCCATGATATTGATTTTGGTTTTCAAAAAATGAAACGCCTTTGCCTTTCACAGTGTGCGCTATGATTAAAGTAGGCTTTCCTTTTATTGTCTCTGCTTTATCATAAGCAGCTATCACTTCTTTTATGCTATGTCCGTCTACCTCCAGCACTTCCCAGTTAAACGCGCGCCATTTTTCCTTTAGCGGTTCAAGGCCTTTTACTTCTTCTATTCTTCCGTCTATCTGAAATTTATTATTATCCACTATGCCACATACATTATCTAACTTATAATGCGCTGATGTAAGGGCTGCTTCCCAGATCTGTCCTTCATCGAGCTCGCCATCACCCATAAGACAATAGATTCTCTTGGGGTCTTTATCTAATCGCGCGCTAAGCGCGTATCCATTCGCGATCGAAAGGCCCTGGCCTAAAGAACCAGTTGATGCCTCGATGCCTGGAAGGCCGATCTGGGGATGTCCTTGAAGCCGCGTGCCTGTTTTTCTCAAAGTGCACAGCTCTTTCTTGTCGAAAAAATTCATGTGCGCGAGCACTGCGTATAGTGCGGGGCAGGCATGGCCCTTTGAAAGCACAAATATATCGCGCGTGTTGCAGAGCGGTTTGTCAGACTCGCATTTAAATTTATAAAAATAAAGCCCCACGACAAGTTCCACCATGGATAACGACCCGCCTGTATGGCCTGAGCCAGCACAGGTAAGCATTTTAACTATTTCAATCCGGATCTCTTTTGCTATTTTTTCTAATTCTTTGATATCAGCTCTTCTTTTTGACATAGCTCGTCCAGTTTCTTTTGAACTTCCTTGTTTTCGTTAAGTTGGAGTGATTTTTGCCAGGCCCCTTTTGCCTGATCAAGCGCGCCTGTCTTGAAATATGCGTCTCCCAGGTGATCATATACTACAGGATCATCACCTATCAGCCCTATTGCTCTCTCAAGTTCCAGCTTCGCCTCTTCAAACATGCCCCTTTTATAATAAATCCATCCAAGGCTATCTATATACGCGCCGTTATTCGGGCTCATAGAGAGCGCCTTTCTTACCAGGCGATCTGCCTCTTCAAGATTTATGCCTTCCTCAGCATAGATATAGCCAAGATAATTTAACACCTCAGGATCATCAGCATTTAACTCTAGCGATCTCTCTAGTTGCAGGAACGCGTCTTTCCGCTGGCCCATATCTTCAAGCATTGCCCCCAGATAAAAATGAGATTTCGGATTAAAAGGATCTACTTCTATGCTTTTCTTGTACATCTCTACCGCGGAGTTTTTGTCGCCATTCTCGCTGTAACAAAAACCCAAGGCAAGATAGATGTCCTCTGTTCTCTCCTCAAGAAGAAGCGCTTCTTTTAAAAGTTCTATCGCGTCATTGATCCTGGAATCTGCGACATAGATATAGCTAAGCTCTATATGCGCAATAACATCCTCGGGGTCAAATTTCAACAAAAGCTTATATTGGCGTATGGCTTCAGTGGCATTATCCATCTGAAAATAGAGCTGGCCCAGCTGACGATACAATTTTGTATTTACAGGATCAAGCTTTATTGACTCCTCGTAATGCGCTATTGCCCCGTCCAGATCATTATTTATTTCAAAGAGCACTGCCAGGGCTAAATGGGCCTCTAGATAATCTGGCCTTAACTTTATTGCCTTTTTAAATTCTTTCACCGCGGCCTTGATCCGCGCTGCCTTTGTATATACGACTCCGAGATTAAAATGGATCAGCGGTGAATCACTTTTTTCTCCAGCAAGCTTTTCATAGATCTTTATGGCCCTATCCAGGTCCTGGCCAAGTATATACATATCTGCCAGGGATGTAAGGATCGCGAGATCCTTTGGGTCGCTTTTTAAGATCTCTTCGTATTCCTTTGCTGCCTCGTCATAATTTTGCTGAGAGGTGTAAATAAGAGCGAGCAAGAATCTGGCGTGGCTATTTTCTTTGTCGAGCTGGGCTGACTTTTTGAGACTCGCAATGGCCTCTGTAGCCTTGCCCAGTTTTACGTAAGCTGCGCCTAATTTATAGTAAACAGGCGCTGCGTTAGGATCGATCTCGATAGCCTTAAGGTATTCTTCTATGGCCTCTAAGGTCTTGCCTTCATTGTCATATATCATGCCCATAGAATAATGGGCGTATGAACGGGGTGCTATGGACGGGGCAGTCTTTTTCTCTGCTATCCTCAAAATCTCCTGAGTAGGGCTGAATGTTGCGCGTTTCTTTGCCTTCTCTGTAGACACGCAGCCTACGCCATGCAAAGTCACTATCCCTGCAATCACTAAGATTAGTAAATGTCTCGAAGTCATTATCAATGTTGTAAAACCGCGGTTACTTCTTCTTGTGCCTATCTCTTCTGCGTCTCTTTTTTCTCTTATGAGTCGAGATCTTTCTGCGTTTTCGCTTACGTCCACACGGCATCTTTATACCTCCCCGCTATGCAATAACCTTGTTCAACGGATATTCGATGATTCCTTGAGCGCCTTGTTTTTTTAGTTTTGGAATAATGTTACGGACGATTGTTTCTTCGACTATGGTCTCTATTGCACACCATCCTTTTTGAGAAAGTTTTGAGATAGTGGGTTTTTTCATAGCAGGAAGAATGGAGATCACTTTCTTGAGATTCTTTTCTTCCACGTTCATCTTAAGCCCTACTTTTTCCTCAGCTGCCAATGCGCCTTTTAAAAGAAGCGCTATGGATTCTATCTTCTGTCTTTTCCATGGATTCTTCCACGAAGCCTTATTTGCTACTACCAGTGTCGTGGACTCGCAGATCGTATCAATAATGCGGAGGTTGTTCGCTTTAAGGCTCGTGCCTGTTTCAGTAAGTTCAACTATTGCATCTACTAGGCCTGCGCCTACCTTTGCCTCTGTTGCGCCCCAGCTGAATTCTACATCCAC
>CAZWYD010000058.1:0-8235 GCA_964637815.1 uncultured Planctomycetia bacterium | reverse complement strand
GCTGTATTGCCGCTAAACTCCGTGAACATGGCAAGCCCCTGATTCAAATAGTAGATCCTTGTTTCTAAAGTCTCTTCCTCAATGGCATCAAATGTATCCACCCATACTGCGTTCTTCTCGATCCTGTAAACCAGGCCCTGATTCCTGAATATATATTTTAAAAGACTATCCAGCGCCATGTCCTTTACTTTAATAGTTACTTTTTTATCCGCAGGCTCAACACTCGGACCTGCGATTATATTTACGCCTGTAGCCTCTGAGAGAAAATCCAGTACATAATCAAGGCTAACATCCCTGAAATCCACTGTTATCAGAGTCTCAAGCTTTTCTCTTATCTCCGGAACATCTACAATAGAATTTTTTTCAATATCATCACTATCCTTTAAAGAGCGGACTTCATAGGCAGAGACTATTCCTGGCAAAATAATTAACCCAATAAATAAATATACAAGAATTCGCTTTATCATTGCTCTCGCCTTATTGGTTCAGCCTCAGGAACATTTACCATTACCTTCTCGCTATCATCTAAAATACTTGCAGTAACAAATATCAAAAGATTCCTGCGCTCTACACCCTCGGAATTCTTTCTGAATAAGCCTCCGACTATAGGCAGATCGCCAAGCAAAGGCACCTTGGTCTTTGTGTTTGTATTTGATTCGCTTATTAATCCGCCCATTACAACTGTCTCGCCGGTTTCAATAATAACACTTGTGCTTAGATTCCTGGTCTTAAAGTTAGGTATTGAGACGCCTCCTGAATACTCATACGCCGAGGTGCTAGAGTCCTGCTCGCTCACCTCTGGTGTCAATGCAAGCGTGATAGTCTTATTGTCCACGCCTACGCTCGGCTTGACATGCAGGAGTATGCCCACATCCCTTGTCACAAAATCCTGAGGGATATTTGCCCATTCTGTCTCCCCTGCGTCGTCAAAATCTCCGTCTCCGTTTATGTCATACTGCACTAGATTCACCTCATATCTCGTGGGATATATATACTCATCTATGACCTCTATAGTAGCTGTCTGATTATTCAAAGTAGTTATCCTGGGCGCAGAGAGTGTCTTTACATTCTGCTTTTTCTGAAATGCGTGAAGCACTGCCTGAAACTGTGGATGACTCAATATGCCCTGATATGTAAGATTAAATCCATAATTCGCATTAGTAAAATCAGCAAAGTCCACTCCGCTGGAGGATGCAAAACCATGCAGGTTCTGTTTCGCGTTATTCTGCTTGGTCCCCCAATCACTATTAAGCTTCCACTCAACACCCAACTCATCTGTATCAGTGATCTTTACCTCTAGAAACTTTGCCTCGACCAGGACCTGTACTGGCGTGACATCGAGATTATAGATCAGGTTTTCAACGACCTCAAGATTTGAGGGGATATTGCTTATTATAAGCGCTCCTGTGCGATCATCCATGGTCAGCTTTGAATCCTTTGGCCAGTCCACAGCATTTTCAAGTACATCCTTTACTGTCTTTACCTCTGTTGAGGCAGAAGAACTCGCACTTTCAGAATCAAAGGTCCCTTCAAAGTCTGCAAATCTGCCAACGCCCTCGTTCAAAAAATACACCCGCGTCTCTACCTGCTCGTTATCGAGTTCTTCCTCTGTTGTTACCCACACAGCGTCCTCTTCTATCCTGTAAACAAGCTCCTGTGATTTCAGGATATATTTTAGCGCGTCCTCGAGCGGCATATCCCTGATCTTTATGGTAACAAGTTTCTCCTCCATATCTATCTCGCCAGATGGTATTATATTGACACCTGTTGCGTCAGATAGAAAACTCAGGACATAATCCAGCTCCACATCCTTGAAATCAACACTGATAGGTATCTTCAAACGCTTTCTTATCTTAGGGACTTTGACAAGATGCATTATTTCTTTCTTTTTCTCTAGTGTGGCGTATTTTTCTTCAGGGAGCAGGTGTTTTTTAGCCACCTCTAAAAGCATATTCTCTTCCACGATCTCCCTTGCCTTTTTCAAGGCATCTTCTTGTCTCTTGATCTTCTGCTTCTCGACATAGTGAGATATATCCTTAAACCTCTCATTCTCAGGAAACTCTGCTGTGGCTATATTGAGAAGGGCCTCTGCCTCGTCAAATCTATTCTCTTTTACCTTTCTTCTTATATCATCTGTTAGGTTTTCTATCCTTACAATCCTGTCTCTTATTTCTTTTGCCTTGAGCCTGGCTTCAAATACCTTCCGGAGTCTTTCTTTCTCTCTTTCTTTTCTTGCGCGTTCACTCTCGCGACGCTCCTCTTCCATCTGTTTGCGCCGCGCATCCAGTTCCATCTCTATTTTCGCGCGCCTCGCAGCCTCCATCCTTACTAAAAGCTCTCTCTCCTCCTGCGCCTTTATCTGGCCCTGCGCCTTATTTATAAAGGAGTCTGCCTGAGAGACCAGTTTATTTTCAGGGGCCAATTCTTTTATTTTTTTAAACTCCACGATAGCCATGGGATATTTCCCTTCCCTGTAATAAGTCATGGCCTGCTCAAAAGTCTTTTTTACGTCCTGCTCTAACGCATCTATCTTTTTCTTTCGGGCTTGCTGAACTTGCCTTCTTCTTGTTTCTTCTTCGCGCAAGATCTTCTGCTCTTCCTCTAATAGCCTTTTTTCTTCCTTTTTCGCGATCTGACTTAATTCATCCTGGGCTATTTTCTCTGCCTCGCTCAGGACCTCTTTTTTCATCTTAGCCCATTTCCTGTCCTCCAGCATAAGCAATTCTTTCATCCTAGCCCTGGACTTATCGATGTATATCTCTGCAAAAGGCGTAAAATAAGACTCTTTCTGAGAAGTCTCTATCTCTATGAGATTTTCGAATACAAGAATAGCCTCTCTGTATTTTCCACTCTCGAACAAAGACATTGCCTTTTCAAAATATCTTCTTAGATCGACCTTTGAAGCCACCCTGGTCTTGCCATTGGTAAATCCAGACGCACTGCTGGATACGACAAGAGAAAACACCAGAGGTAGTATTATAAGTATATAACCTTTATTTTTCTTCATCTTTAAGGCCTTCCTCTTCTTTTTTCTTTTTCTTTACTTTCTTTTCTTTTTTAGCAGCGCTCAATACGAGTTCTTCCCCGCCTCTTTTCTTAAGCACGACTTCTTTATCGTCTATACTCGATACCAGAAAATCGCCTATCATGTCACCTTTTTTTGCAAAAAAACTTTTGCCTGTGCCCTGGTCTTCAATAACGACCATGACCTTTGAACCCATGGACACCTTACCCTTATATTTAAAGATCGGCTTTTTCGGTTCTATCTTTACAGGGATCGGCTCCACCTTTTTAGCCTCGCCTTTAGGCATGATCTTGAAAAAAGGGCTGCGTTTTAAAAGAGCGTTATAGACAGTCAGTTTATCGAATGTCTTTATTGCGCTAAAATCCCACCTGTCTTTGAGCTCGGCCTTTTTCTTTGCCTTGCTCTTTTTGGTCGCGAGCTGAATGTCCTTCATTAATTCCCTTGTCGCCTCTTTTTTCTTGCCCTGCGACCCAAATCCAAAGATCAATATCACTATAGAAACTACCAGGAGCAACAAAAATATTATCTTCTCTTTTATTATCATTCTATTACCCTGGCGATATTAAACGTGCTCATCACGAGACTTACTTCTATCTTGTCACTGTCAAGGTCTCCGCTTTTTACATGCATCTCTTTTACTGAAACTACAGGACTCGCGTTTTTAAGCTCCAGTAAAAGAGATATAAGAGCTCCTGTATCTATCTTCATTGAGATCTGAACAGGTATCTCAGAGTAAAGAACCTCCTTGCTCAACGATTCTATATAGTCTATAGACTTTAACGGTTTTATAGCTGTAAACTCTATTGCATCATTCTCTAATAATATGCCCGTTACCAGTTCCACTGTCTCCAGCTGCCTAAGAAGCGTATCCACCATGCTTTCCTTTGGGAGCCCGTCGCCAAATCCCAGATTTTCCGGAAGGCTTATGCTCTTTGCTTCAGCAGTATCTGAGAACTTTTTCATTGAAGAGTGCAGCTTATCTATGAAATAAAGGCCTGCCTCTGTAGTCGACTGGGCTATTCTGGTCTTTTCAGGGTCTATAAAATCCACGAGTTCTGTAAACTTTTCTTCCAGTTCAAGGGTCTGGCTCTCTAATTTTTTAAAACTCTCTTTGGATGGGAGCGACCCTGTACGGGCAATATATTTTTTTATATCTGCGCCCTTCCGGTCCAGCTCATCATCAAGTATAGAGCTTCCGTCTCCAAGAAAAGGACTTAGCACAAATATATAAATAAGCGCTATCGCGCCAAGCGCTATCAAGCCCTGTCTTAATATTGTTTTTTCCTTCTGTGTCTTTAGCATCACTTGTCCTCTGCTACCACTACGTCCATTGTTATGGAAAATTTTACTACCTCTTCCAGTGTTGTCTCATCTGTCTCTATAGAAGAAGAAATGGGTTTCACATCCATAAATGTTGGCGAAGACTTTAGACTCGAGACAAAATTCGTCACTGACTGGTACGAGGCAGCCTTACCGCTCATATCCAATCTCGCAAGCCCGCTCTTCTCCAGCGAAACTATGCCCGAGACATCTGTGACCCACAGCTCCTTTGGCTGGATATCAGAGATTATCTTCAAGCAATCAAGCCAGATAGCCCTTGATGAAGCTGTCTGGTGCAAGACATCTATCTTTTCTTTCAATACATCCTCTTTATCCTGCATTTTTTTTATCTTTGGCTCATATGTCCTGTAAAGTTCAAGCATATCATCTATCTTACCGAGCTTGGCCCTCTTTACAGAATAGTCCTGTCTCATAAACATTGAAAAGCTTACTATGATAACTGCTGTCATGGCCATCGAAAGCTTTGAATACAGTCCCTTCTGGCCAAGAAGTTGGGTCTCAAAAAGTATCTCTTTCAGAAAGTTCACCTCTATCTTTGATCCTGTCATACCTCTTAAGCCAAGGCCGATAGCCACGGCAAGCTGGTTCTTAATACCTTGCGACTGTGTATCTGAAAATGCGCTTTTATCTATCTGCAATTTCCTGAATGGATCAAGTATTTTCGGGGCCATGTCAAACTTAGCAGAGATCGCGGCAGTAATGTCCTGGATCAGCGAACCGCCGCCTGTAAGGATAAGTTCGTTGAGTTTCTTCTCGCCTGAGTCTTCGCCGCTCTGCATAAAATAATACTCTATTGAACGCTCTATCTCTCCTATGAGCTCCTCTATACCCTGGTCTTTTGCCTCTGTGATCCTCTCGCCTGCTATTGGAAAACTCCTTATCCATATGTTTCCCTGTTTAAAGATGACTAGGTTACTGGAACGCTCACCTATGTCTAATATGGCGCCGAGCTTGGCCTCCTCATAATCCTCATTAAAACTCATACAATTATAAAGGGCTATAGGTGACACATCTATCAGGTTCGTAGATAATTTTATGCTCTTTAACTTCGCGATTATATCATTTATCAGGTTCTTCTTTATCGCCACTATGACTGCTTTTTTAGTGGCCTTCTTGTCTTTGTCCAATAGCGACCAATCCCACGCTACTTCGTTCAGCGGAAATGGTATTTGATTCTGCGCCTCGAATTTCATTGTCTGTTTGAGCTTGTCCTCTTTTGTCTGCAGGAGCTTCACGAATCTCACAAAAACTGACTGGCCGCCTGCAGCTATATTTACATTGCGTGACTTTATATTGTTCTCAGAAAATAACTGTGATATGAGCTGAAGGATCACCTTATCCCTGTCCATCTTAAGGTCTTTTGGGATCTCCTTTACGCCAAATTTATTCAGGATAATAGTGCTATCTCCAGACCTCTTAAGCTCAACGAGCTTTATGTAGCGCGTTCCAATATCTAACCCTATTGAGGTCTTGGCTAGCTTAGCCATCAGCGTTCCCTTCCCATTATGGTCTTGAGGCGCCTTATCTCATCTTCAGTATACTCCCGCCATCCATTTACAGCATTGCGCTTAGGCTTGGGAAATACCTTCTTATTTTCATAGCGAATCAGTGTCTGCTTAGATATGCCCAGAAACTCAGCAGCCTCTGTCGCTGAATAGTATTTTTCCTTATTCATAGTCGTATCCTTTCGACACAAAAACCCTATCATATGTCTGATAGGGGGTGATACAACTATATACTACCAGATAGTATTTGTCAAGGTAGGCCCAGAAAATAGCAAGACCTTAACTTTACATTTAAGGTCTTGCTTTAAATGTAAAGTTATTCTTTCTTCCAGAATTTGAAGGGTTTTTTGGTGGGGAGGTCGGGTTTTACAACGCCTGTTTCGCTTATGGTCCAGGTACGCTCTTCTGGTACAGGGTCCATCTCGTCTGCACCGATCTCGTCATTATTGTTTACATCCTTGGCAGACTGTACCTTAAAGTAATGGTTGCCCTGGGATAGCTCTTCTCTGGTAACAGAGTTCTCAGTACTCCACTCTGACCATTCCTCATCGTCAAACTTCCATCTAAAAACACAGCCAGCTATGGTGCCCTTAAAGGTAAAGAGCGCGGTGGTGGATTTTGTCAAAAGGCTCGGGCCGCTGGTTATTATGGTGTCAGGCGCTATGATTATAAGTTCTATGGTATCGCTTAATATCTCTGATTCATTTCCCGCAGTATCCTTAAACTTCACATAGACCTTGCGGGTGCCGCTTATCGCATCAAGCGTCCAGTTATCTTTCTTCGTCGAGAATGTTTCCCATGTCTCTGTGTCAAAGACACCGTCATTGGAAATAGACATGCTCAGGACATCTGTGGTAGAATCGCTCGCGCTCAGGACAAGGTTTACATAGATAGAGTTTGTAACAGCATCCTGATTATTGATGATGATCGAACCTGATGGACCCTCTGTATCTACTGTAAAACTCCAGACTAAAGGCGCGCTTACATTACCGACAAAGTCAGTCACCTCAAGTGATATAGTATTGTCACCCTCGCTTAAAGGAACAGAGGGTATATACACGATCGATTGCGCGCCCTCGTCATAGGTCGCGCCAACGCTTGATTTATTTATTGTCATGTCTATGGCGTCCGGATTTATGCCGCTATATTCGTCTGAGGCGCTTATTGAAATCATAGGCACATCCGTAGATATAGTAGTGCCATTGGTTGGAGAGTATAGTCCAACAGTAGGATCTCCTCTATCTATCCATATCTCAAAAGAGGCCATATCACTCCAACTGCCACCTGTATTCTGCGCTGTAAGATTAAAAGTCCTGACTCCGTCAGAGAGCAGGTCCTGCTCTGTTTGATAAGAAATGCTTGTTGTGTCAATCTGATCATCTGGCATACTTCCCCATGCATAACTATAACCCACAATATCCAGACCTGTAACAGGATAATCCCAATACATATAAGGAGTGCCGCAATCTTGCCATAACTTAGCAGGGATATCGTCTCCGCCTGCAGATACCCTTGCCCATATTATAGGTACATCCATTGCCGTAGTGGTAAGCCTAAATCCAGCTGTAGCATTCTGCCATCCTGAATAATCAAACCCATCGCTCACCCTTACGCGCCAGCGGTAGCTAACACCTGCCTCATCTGTTGAAAGGACTGGCGTGGTGTAACTAATATCGCTGGATGCAATAAGTCCAGAATCTACCTCAAGCGTAACAAAATTATCCTGCGAGACCTGCACCTGGTAGTAGCGTTGAGGATCTGTATCCTTATCCTCGTAAGTCCATTCTAGCGTAGGCGTATCATCATCTATCAACAGGCCCTCGTTATAAGATGCAATAGCAACATCTGGCAAGGCGTTTGTGGTTGCAAGAAGTCCTGAATAGATCTTATAGCTTGTGCCAGTAGCAACAGCTGTGCCCAGGGGCGCGCCAACGCTGTTCTCCGCGCTGTAAGCTGCTGACGAACCACTTGCTCCGCCGCCATCTGCCATGGCAGTATGTAATTTATAATTCTCGCTGCTGGAGAGGCTCGCGGCGCAAATCCCTGTAAAAATAAAAAAGACCGCCATTGAGATCGCAGCGGCCTTTACTATAATAGAAATAGATCTATTATTTACGCTATTCATAATATATAGATATAGTATAATGCTCGAAATAAAATATGCAAGGACTTTCTCAGCGCTCAATGTATTGCTTGAATAATCACATTACAGTCTTAAGTAAGCTAAAAGGAAGGCCTGTTCGCTCAGGTGAAAATTTCCCTCCTTGCCCCGCCCTTTTGACTCTGTCAAAAGGGCGGGGCGCGGGAACAGGTCGCCGTTAATTTTTGGTTTTTGGGGGGGGGGAAAAACTTCACCCCCCCCCT
>CAZWYD010000057.1:0-8436 GCA_964637815.1 uncultured Planctomycetia bacterium | reverse complement strand
CAGCCTTGCCATGTTTGCTTTAGCGTTTTTTGAATAAGGATATACGCTTTTCTTCCCCTTTTATCAGGCGGGTTATGTTTGGACGGTGTTTATAGGCGATCAGAAGACATAAGAGGCTTGTGAAAATTACTATCTCGGTTGCTTCTCCGAATGCGAGCGCAAATATAGGTATTGATATGGACGCTATAATGGATGCCACTGATACAAAACCTGTTAAAGAAAAAGCAATGCCCCACACAAGAAAACCAAGCCAGAATATCTTTGGTATTAGACCGATTACGACACCTGCGCTTGTTGCAACGCCTTTGCCGCCTTTAAATTTCAAGAATATCGTCCAGCTATGGCCAGCTATCGCGGCTAAGCCTGCGAAGATCCTGTATAGTTCAGGCCGTGCTACTGGCGAGAGAGCCATAAAAAAACTGGCAATGCATGTCGCGCACAAAAATCCCTTAAAGATATCCAGCGCAAGTGCGATCAAGCCAGGCACTTTCCCAACAACTCTAAAGACATTTGTCGCGCCCACATTGCCACTGCCATATTCCCTTATGTCTACGCCTTTAAACAAGCGCCCGAATATATAAGCTGTGGGTATGGAACCGATCAGATAACTGACTATAAGACCAAGCAATAATATAATCATGACTTTTCCGCTTCAAGCTCCTTTGAGCCGCGCCAGATATAGTCTATTCCGGAAAGGATTGTAAAAAATACTGCGGGATAGATGAAAAATTTATTGTATTTAAATGTTACGAGGATCGCTAATATCGCTATCATCTGAAAAAAGGTTGTTATCTTCCCAAGCCAACTGGGCTTTATCTTGACCTCCCCTTTCAAAAAATACATGATCATCGAGCCTATGACAATGATTATATCACGGGTCAATACTACAAGCACTGCCCAGGCAGGTATGCGAAAGTCCTGCGGTATGCTTTTGACTATAGACAATGATATAAAGGCGCTCGCAATCAATAGCTTATCAGCTATAGGATCAAGTATGATGCCTAATTCTGTAATCTGATCGCGGCTTCGCGCAATACCACCATCAATGGCGTCTGAAAATGCTGCAAGAGCGAATATAGCTAGCGCCACAAATCTCAGATGCGGCATGGCATCTCCATAATACAAAACGCTGGCTATGAAAAATGGGATTATGAGAATGCGGAATATGGTGATCTTATTGGCAAGGTTCATTTATTAGATATCTCCTTCAAATACTTTGGTATGCCTGAGGCCTCTTTCGGGCCTACCAGCACCTTCCAGCCTGACGCGTCTTCGAGCTTTCCGCTCAAGACAGAGGCGTATCCTGGAATGATGATATTTTTATGCGAAACTGCTTTTTCAGTCTCAAATTTTTTCATTGTCTCGGCTATCACTTCAGGTGTGAATTTCTCAGCTGCCCATGCTGTCAACACACTCATGCCTTCTGAATCTGTCACAAGTAAATAGGACGGGATCTTACTTGCCTCGATCTCAGGCGAAACAGTATAAAAGGTAAGCGAAAAATTGGTCGTTACCATGACAGGTGAATTTTCATTGACCTGGCCAAAACTATAGAGTTTTGGCTCGACTGTAACCGGCTTTTGCGGGTCAGTGTAGATATTCTGGCGAAGCGTGATAATAGGAAGTAGTACCTCTTTATCCAGAGAATCAAGCACGATCAAACCTGCGTATTTCGCTATAAGCGCGCATGCCTCTTGCACTAATTTATATTTGTCGCTTTGCTTTACAAATCTTATAACAGGATAGCCAAAGGCCCTGTGATTTTTCTTTAGGCTTAATCTCCTGATGTGCGTAAAATCATTCAAGGTCTGATTCAATGTGTCAGAGTCTAGATCAAGTACTAACTCTTGCACTCCTAATGATGTTGCCTCCTGAGAAAGCTTATCGAGTTCTTCTAGGTCCTTTGCCTTTAATGTAAGCGCTACTTTGTGAGTCTTTGCGATCTGACACATGTCTTTTAAATTCGCACTGGCTGCAGCGTATATAAGGGGTTTTTTGTCAGCGCATTTTTTTAGGGCCTCTCCTATTGTTTTTGGATCGTCGCTTGCCAAGATCAGGGGTTTTTTTGAATTTGCTATTATTTTATCCAAGGCGCTTATAAATTTTTCAGGAGAAGAGCTTTTATTGACCAGGGCTATCATATCAATAACAATATGCTGACCAATTCGCTCAAAGCCCATTTCTTCTATAGCCTTGACCCTTTGCAATAGATCTGAGTCAGATAGCGTATCTTCGACACTGATTGCTATGGGGGTTTGATGATAAAAGGTCTTCTCATGCCTAAAAAGCACTGTTTCTCCACCCGAGACGACCTTATTCTCTCCAGAACCCAGCGTTATAGTCGCAATAGGCGGTTTTGACGCAGCATCGAGCGCAGCCTTTGCCTCTGCTGTCACATCAGGGCAATCATCCAGCGACGCCTTTTTCATAGCCAGCTTCATTGCAAACGCCAGACATGTCGGCGATCCGCACTTCTTGCAATTCGTCTTTGGTAATAATTTATATATGTCTAATCCAGATAATGCCATTATATTCCCCCTTACATTACTGCTTCCATAGTCAACGCAGGATGACTGACCTTTTCCAAATGAGGCAACAGTGTTTCCATGTCTGTAGTAACAGTCTCGTCAGCTATTTTATTTATAAAATCTGGATCGCCCAGCTCTTCGCATCTCTTTTTTAATTTATCAGCTAGCGCCTCTTTTAATTCCTTAGGCATCCACACAACTCTTTTGAGGCCGCCCTCTGCTGAGATAAATTTCTTACTAGCAATATACAATCTTCCAACGCCCATAAAGCCAGGTGTTTGCTGGCCCCCGCCTATAGTCCCTGCCAATGTAGAAAATCCCATGCCAGCTGGCGTAGGCCCTGCGTATTCTCTATTTACCACCATAAAACCATTTGCCTCAGGAAGAATCGCTATTATACACTCAAAGCATCCACAGCTAGTTTCTGGCGAATCCATTATGGAATAACCGCAAAATCTATCCAGGCTGCGATTAGACTTCTGCGCAACTGCTTCATTTACACCTGTCCACTCACCCTTAACAGGATCAAGGCACTGACCTTTTTTAATAGGCTGATTTGGCCCTGTAGGATTCAGCTCATTAGACGCCTTTGCGTCCAGCCAGTTATAGGCGCCACACAGGCCAAGCCTCTCAGGCTTTATTATACACACATGATTAGGCGCAAAACTCTGACAAAGCGTACATGTCCAGAATAGATCCACACTTTCATCTGTCATGCCAGCGACACGCGCATCCCTTTCATCATAGGCCTTTCGTGCCTCTTCTATATTTTTTTCAATATCTTCCTGTTTTGTATATAGAGTGACTTGGACTTTATCAGCTATCGCGCTAAACACGTCATGAAACCTTGCATGCAGGATCACGCCAAAGTGCTTTAGCTTAAGACCTTTATTTTTAGCATCTTTAGAGATTCTTATCCAGCACATGTCTCTCTGGCCCATATGAAATATACCCATGGCCTCGTTTAAAAAACTATGTATCTGTCTTTCGAGAATGGGCTCAAAGTCTTTTTGCATCTTTCTGCCCGCTACCTCGACAATAACACCAAGAGGTAAGGCCTTGCCTTCTTTAACATCGTCAATTTCTGGCCCAATAACCTCGATCTTCCCATCCTCTACTTTATCCGCATCCACCATCTTTACAAACTCAAACGCGTCAGAATATTTTCCGCCGAATTGCGCATACATCTGTTCGCGTCGAACTCTCTCACCCTCGAATGCCGGAGAATAAGAAACTGGTATAGGAATCTCTGAGACCTTTAATTTTATACCTCGAAGCTCGATAGCTGCAGGCACGATTTTCTTATGGTCCAGCTCTCTTATCACGTGTTCGTATGTGCAGACGCCTGTTGGTCGGATCTCAGGTATATTTGTATCAGCTATTACTGGAAAACCCATGTTTATTGCGCCTGCGCCTGTTGCGTATTTTACATCATCCAGTTTACCCAAGACCATTCCAAATGCAAACACCCTATCCTTGCAATATTTTAGACATTTTAATGCCTCGCCTTTTCTGTGGCCGCCAAACGTAAGCGCGCCGCGGATCGCCCAGTTTAAAGGATAGATGGCACTCAGGGTATCTCTGCCGTAAGGTACTATATAGGTATCCCATCCCATTTCTACTTTTTCTTCTAGTAACTGATCGATTATGCTCCTGCCATTCACATTGCTGCCAACAAATGTCATGATGCTGCGCTTTTGTAGTTCGCGTACAATATAAACAGCTGTCTTATTATCTGGCGCTGCGCCTAAGATCGCTGCAAAGCCAGGCATTCTGCCATCCACAAGCTGTATACCAAGTGTACGCAGGATCGTATCGGAGAAAAATCCATTGCAGTCCTTTTGCGGCTCCTGATTATATAGATATCTCAATGCCATTATGATTTCTTCGCACAGTAGCGCAGCCACACCTGAATCTAGTGTGTCTCCTAAATATGGCAGCCAGATCTTCTGCGTTGGCTCATCATGAAGCAGGGTCTGTGAAAAGTCCAGGACCTCTTTTGCCCCACTTAAAGTCTGCACCTCTTTTCCAAGCAGCGCGTACGCCATTGGAAAATAAAAGGCTGTCTCTGGAAACTTTACCTCACAACCCTCGCCCTTTTCTTTAATAGCTTTATTTAAAAATTCCTCTGCCTGAGCATATATTTCCTTTGCCCCTCTTATAGCAGCTGATGCAATTATCTTTGACATATCTCCTCCGATTCAACTATCTTCTCTTTCAGTTTCTTGCGCCTGCAATTTTGACAAAGTCCAAGTATGTCTTCAAGTATATCTATTTTTCCCTTAAGGTGGTCTAATTCTTTTATAGTGGCAAATCGAGCACCACAACTCTTGCAGCTGGCCAGCTCAAGCTCTGTCTTACCGTCGTGTATTTTGCGAAACTTTGCTACATCCTCAATATCTATAGCGCCTGTAGGGCAAACAAAGGCGCACGCGCCACAACCAATGCAGGCCTCAGAATGTTCAGCAAATGGTGTATCAATTTTTCTTTCAGCGCCGCGACTGGCAAAGCTGATAGCGCTCTTACCTATTATATCCTTGCACGCTCGCACACACAGACCACAGAGAATGCAATCCTCATTTTCGTCCGCACTCTTTAGCCTCTTGGCCTTGACACCAAGATCTTTTGCTAATAACTGTATCTTTTCTGACCCGGGACAACGCGCCAATAAAAGCTCCACCACAAATTTTCGGGCTGATTTAACTTTATCCGAGTTAGTTTTTATAATAAGGCCATCCCATACTGGGTAGGTACACGCAGTAATTAAACTCGAACGCCTGGGTGTAATAATCTCAACCTGGCATACGCGACATGCCCCATAAGGTTCTAAGGCCTCGTGATAACAAAGTGTGGGTATATCTATGCCTAGCTTCTTTGCTACCTCCAATATAGTGATACCATCTTTAACTTCTATTTGCTTATTATCAATGGTTATCTTTACAGTTTTAGCTGTCTTCATACTATCTCCACAGCACTGAATTTACAGACCTCTCTACAGATGCCGCATTTGATGCAGGTATTTTGGTCTATCTTGTGAGGCTTTTTCTTTTCCCCTGAAATTGCGTTTTCAGGGCATTCCTTTTTGCAAACACCACAGCCTGTGCACGCGTTTTCATTAATAGAATAATGAATCAATGCATTGCAAACACCGGCGGAACATTTTTTATCATTAATATGAGCTTCGTATTCATCGCGAAAATACCTTATAGTGGTCAATGCAGGGTTTGGTGCGCTTTTACCCAGAGCACACAAAGACGTCTCCTTAATCATGTTTCCTAATTCCTCTAAGAGCTCAATGTCTCCGGCCATTCCTTGCCCATCGGTGATCCGAGTAAGGATATCTAGCATATGCCTTGTGCCTTCGCGACAAGGCGTACATTTTCCGCAGGACTCGTTTATAGTAAACGAAAGGAAATATTTGGCTACATTGACCATGCAGGTGGCTTCATCCATGACGATCATGCCGCCAGAGCCCATCATCGAGCCTACCTCAGTAAGCCTTTCATAGTCCACTGGCAGATCCAATAGTTTTTCTGGGATACATCCACCTGACGGGCCGCCTGTCTGAACTGCCTTGAGCTTTTTCCCTCCTGGAATGCCGCCGCCTATATCGTAAACCAATTCACGTAGAGTTATGCCCATCGGCACTTCAACGAGGCCAGTATTATTTATATTGCCTACAAGGGAAAATATCATTGTGCCTTTACTTTTTTCAGTGCCTATTTTTGAAAACCAATCAGCACCTTTATTGATAACGAGTGGTACAGTTGCCCACGTCTTGACATTATTTAAAGTAGTTGGCTTGTCCCAAAGACCCTTCTCAGTTGCATGAGCATGTTTAAATCTGGGCTCGCCGATCCTGCCTTCTATAGAAGCCATCAATGCAGAAGATTCTCCGCATACAAATGCGCCGCCACCCCTATTTATAACAATGTTAAAAGAAAGTTTGGATCCTAGAATATCCTTACCAAGAAAACCGTATTTCTGCGCCTGCTTTAGGGCGATCTCTATATGCTTGATTGCAAGAGGATATTCATTGCGCACGTAAATATATCCTTCGTGTGCGCCGATTGCGTAAGCTCCGATCAGCATCCCTTCTATAACAGCGTGGGGATTCCCTTCTAAAATGCTTCTATCCTGGAAAGTCCCAGGATCTCCTTCATCTGCATTGCAGATTATATATTTAATTTTACTCTTAGCCTTGCGGCATGATTCCCATTTTTTGCCAGTAGGAAAGCCACCACCACCGCGACCTCGCAAGCCAGAATTTTTTATTTCCTCAACTACTGCTTCAGAGGACATTGTGGTTATTACTTTAGCTAGGGAGCTATAGCCGCCTATTGCGATATAATCTTCGATTTCTGTAGGATCAATTTTGCCATTATTGCCAAAAATAAGCCTCAGCTGCTTTTTATAAAAAGGTATTTCATCTTCACAGGCTATTTTCTCTCCGGTTGCTGGATCTTTATATAATAAGCGATCGACTCTTTCATTTTCGATAATCGTTGTCTGGATTATGTCTGGCACATCTTTTACTTGTACTCTCTGATAAAATATCTTGCTTGGGTGTATTACTGTCACTGGGCCTCTTTCACAGAACCCATGGCAACCAGTGGTGCGGATAGTCACCTTTTGACCTATCTTTTTGAGAGCCACTTCTTTCCTAAAGGCCTCTCCCAGTCCAATTGCACCGGTTACAGAGCATCCTGTGCCTTTGCATATTGTAATACAAGGCTTGTCAGAATCTCTTTTGGATAAAATAGATTTTTTAAGCGCTTCCAACTCAGTTGGATTTTTAGGTTTTTTTAGCATTTTTCTCTTGATCAAGATATTTCTTCAGGACTGTGCCTGCCTTTTTGGCGTTCATGCTGCCATAATATTCACCATTAATCACCATTAAGGGGCCTAATGCACAAGCCCCCAGACAATTGACAGTCTCTAATGTAAATTGCAGGTCTTCTGATGTTTGGCCAGGTTTTATTTTTAACGTCCTTTGAATCTCATCCAAAATCTTTTCAGCGCCGCGTACATGACATGCGGTGCCCATGCAGATAGATACAAGAAACTTGCCCCGCGGCCTAAGGCTAAATGCCTTATAAAAGGTAGCAAGGCTATAGATTTGACTTAAGGGAATGTCTAATTTTTTTGTTATATAAAGTAGATCTTTTTTTGGAAGATAGCTGTGCTTGTTTTGAATCTCCTGCAGCATGCGAATCACATCGACCTTTTTTGATTTTGTGAGATTTGCCATCAAATTGCCTCTCTGTCCTTCTTGAATTCGACCAAATATTCTTTTTTCTTGCCCTTGGTTATCTCTTCTATTGATTTAAACTGTATGGCCTTGCTCGGACAAGACACTACGCATGCTGGGAGCTCGTCTTTTTCAAGCCTTTCAAAACACAGATCGCATTTTGTCACTGCTGCAGAGCCCCTACCCATACGTATTACCCCAAATGGACAAACTAACATGCACCATTTACAGCCAATGCAGAGCTCATCTTTAATCAAGACAGGGCCCCCGCCTTCTGACTTCACTGTTGCCTTTGTCGGGCAAATATTAACGCAGGGCGCATCCTCGCAGTGCCGGCATTGTAGAGGCATTGCCAGATCATCCATTCCCTCTACCTCGAGCCTTGTCTGCGGAAGTGGCTCTTCGCAAATGGCCTTCACTAGTTCTTTTGATTTAGAATGCACTATTGCACATTGAAGCTCGCATGTCCTGCAGGCGAGACATTTTTTTGGATCAATTACAATAATTCCTTTTTTCATGCCTTTACCTTAACTGTCAAAAAAGATACCACAGAGTACACAGAGATTTTTTATAATAAAATCCTCTGTGTTCTCATAAAATAAGTCTTCCTATCGCTTCTTTGCCAAAACTTACCACTGAAGCACGGAAATACGGAAG
>CAZWYD010000056.1:2348-8562 GCA_964637815.1 uncultured Planctomycetia bacterium | reverse complement strand
CTGTCAGCGGAACCACAGGTACGCGAGTATTTTTCGTGGATGAGAGCGGCGTTATAAGACTTACCAATGCTGCTGGCGCACCGATCGAATAATTAATGGTGCGGGCGTAAAGGAATAAGATTAGTTAACCTCGGGAGTTGCCGTGCGGCAACTCCCGAGGTTTTTTTATATGACAGGCTAGCTTTTTATTAAAGCAAGGGTCTCTGAGCGGGTCTTTGAATTTTCCTTAAAAACTCCTCTTACCGCGCTGGTGACTGTAGATACTCCTGGTTTTTTAACTCCCCGCATGCTCATGCAAAGATGTTCCGCTTCGATCACTACCATCACGCCTTGAGGCTTGAGCTTCTTCATTAAAATATCTGCTATTTCAGTGGTAAGTCTTTCCTGGACCTGGAGTCTCTTGGAAAGAATATCTACTACCCTTGCTAATTTACTCAATCCAGTCACTCTACCGCCCTTTGGAATATATGCTATGTGAGCCTTTCCTATAAATGCTAAAAGGTGATGTTCGCAATTATGAACCCAAACACCATTTATTACAAATGTATTATATGGATTACAGGCGAAATTATAAACTATATAACTTTTGTCAGCTCTTTTTTTCTTAATAGTCTTGACTCTTCCCAATTCATAATTTTTTACTTTAAATATTTCTTCTGATGGAATAAAAGATTTATAAAAACGCTTTCTCTTAAGGTTAAAAAGCCATTGCGTAGGTACATTTAGCGTGCACACCCCGCGTCTTTCCGTCCCTACTTTGGTATGTAATACTCTAGCTAAATCTTCTAAAAAAGCCTTGTTGCTGCTAATTATCCTTGCATATTTAAATTTTCCGTTTTTATCTCTATATATAGAACCGTCTCCGTCTATGTAAGCGTGTAAAAATCCTTTGAAAATATCTTCGTTTTCTAAAACTGCCTGAGGAAAACGAAAGGTTTTTGTTTTTTTATCTCCTCCAAAGATATCTTTGGTTATCGCTACTAATCCACCACATACTACTCTAACCTGGTATTGTCTAATTATTTTTTTTAAAAATCCGCTGGGTTTGTATATCTCTTTAACTTTAGCCTTTAAATTGAAAGACTTCTCAATTGAAAAAGCAAATTTTTCTGCAAATTTCCTTTCGTTCACTTCTAATCGAACTTGATTCCTCCATATTGAACCATCACTGGCTAATGTTCCAATAAAATAACCCAAATTATAATCCTTTTTAATATCAAAATCTTTTCTTCTTTTTATGCCTCTTCTGTTTTTTATTATTACTACTTCATCGCCTACTGTTAGATCTTTTGCTTTTACCCATCCTCTATTTTTAACATATAAAGGATGCTCTTCCGTAACTTTGATTTTTATGTCTTTACCTATTTCTATTTCATATATCTCATTTACTTTTCGTTTAAATACTTTTTTAACTTTTGTATACACTAATTGCTTTTTTTCATTAAAGGTGAGTAACTCATCTTCTTCCTTTATATCTTGAGCAAATCTTACTCCTTGTTTAGTATATACACACATCTTCCGGGTTACGCACACACTATATAAAGGTATGCCTTTTAGGAGCACGATCTCGTCATGTTTCTCGCCTAAAAGCACTTCCAGGTGTTTCGAGGGATCCTGGCTAATGCCGCTAAAGATCTCCTCATACATATCAGCGACCCTCTCAGGTGTCTTCTTGAGATCCACCCTATTAGGATTATCCCCCACTGCCTCCAAAATCATCTTTACAGCCTTCTTTATCTTTACCTTATCCATAATCCCTCCGTTAACTTTACATTTAAAGCAAGACCTTAAATGTAAAGTTATTTGCCTATACAAAATTCTGCGAATATCTTATCCATGGCCTCTTCAGTTATAGTATGGCCTGTTATCTCACCCAGGCTCTCAATAGCTGAGCGAACATATACAGCAGTGCAATCTATTGGCGCCTTATCCAGCGCTGCTTTTACATCTTCGAGGGAGCGCTCTAATGCCCCAAGCTGTCTGTCATTGGAGATGCTTGCAATATCTGCTGTAGGCGCCTTACCTTTAAATATAATATCATTGATCGTGGTTTCCAGTCTATCGATTCCTGTTTGTTTAATCGCTGATGTGTACACAATGGGTCTTTTTGGTAAACTGGCAACATCTATGCGTTTCTTCAAATCCTTTTTATTGATAACTATAATTACATTTTCTTTATTTTTAATGGTGCGCAGGATTTCTTTATCGCGCCTTGTGAGTTTACGCCCATAATCCAGGACCAATAAAATAAGATCCGCAGCCCCTATAGAAGAATGACTTCTTTTGACACCTTCTTTTTCTATTGGGTGATCGGTAGCGTTTATGCCTGCTGTATCTATCAGGACCACTGGTATGCCTTTAATATTCACGATCTCCTCTATGGTATCCCTTGTTGTGCCTGGCAGATGAGTAACGATTGCCCTGCAGTCCCTGAGCAATGCATTCATGAGGCTGGACTTGCCCACATTAGGGCTTCCGCATATTACTGTCTTTATGCCCTGGCGCAGGATCTTGCCCTGGCTAGCTGTAGAGATGAACTTTCCCATGTCTTTACTGACTCGCCTCAGACTCTCTTGGACCTCTTTCTGCATGATGCGATCCACGTCTTCCTCTTCTGGGAAATCTATAGATGCCTCGATGTGTGCCAGTATACTGATTAGTTCGTCTCTTACCGCATTGATCTTTTTTGAAAACGCGCCTTCGAGATTATTCAGGGCTGCTCGTAGACTCAAGTCTGTCTTTGCCCTGATAATATCCAGCACTGACTCTGCCTGGAGTATGTCAATGCGGCCATTAAGAAAAGCCCTTTTTGTAAACTCGCCTGGCTCTGCGAATCTAGCGCCATTTTTCAATACTAGATCCAATATCTTTTTAAGCGGCACTATGCCACTGTGACAATTTATCTCAACCACATGTTCCTTTGTATAGCTTCGCGGCGCACGCATTACGGTCAGGATGACCTCATCTATATTCGCAATATGTCCGTAATGTACTGTGTAAGTCTTAAATCTCGATGGCTTCTTGCCATTTTTAGATACAAAAATCCTGTCTGCGACTTTAAGCGCATTTTTACCGCTTAAGCGCACGATGCCTATGCCGCCTTCGCCCACAGGCGTTGAAATCGCTACGATTGTATCGTCTAATCCTATTTTTGACATTTTATTGCCTCGCCAACAAGATATAGAGAGCCGGTGACTAATATTAAATCATCTTTCTCTGCAATCTTTAGGCCTAGATCAAGCGCTTCTTTAACATTTGCTGCTACTTTAACATTTGCCTTGCAAAAATTCTTCTTTAACTTAATTGGATCTACTGCGCGGTCATTGTTGGATCTCGTGAGAATAACTGTGTTGCTGGCATTATCCAGTTCTCTTGTAACGCCCTTTATGTCCTTGTCACCCATTATGCCAAATACACATATGAGCCTTTTGTAATCAAAAAGCTCTTTTATCGACGATAAAACTGCCTTTATGCTGGCTGAGTTTTGCGCGCCATCCAGGATCACATAAGGTTCTTTCTGCAGAACCTGCAGTCTCCCAGGCCAATCAACTTTCTTTAAGGCGTCTTTTATTATTTTCTCTTCTATCTTTGGATCTATAAATCTTACCATTGCTATTGCGAGGCTCGCATTCTCAAGCTGATGCTTGCCTAAAAGGTTTAATTCCAGATTTTTATATCTATCGATCTCATGTAAGCTAGCATCCTTTTCATTGCAGACTTCTCTTATTGCATCAAGAGCTTTTTTCTCCTGCAAAACAGTAAAGATAACTCCATGTTCTTTAATGATCCCTGCTTTTTCTTTAGCAATTGCTGTTAGATTATCGCCCAGCTTATCAGTGTGCTCCATGCTGATACTCGTTATGCCGCACGCAAGTGGCTCTGTAACATTTGTTGCATCAAGCCTGCCGCCAAGCCCTGTCTCCAGTACAGCAAAATCAACTTTTCTCTCTTTAAAATACAAAAACGCGACAGCTGTAAGTATTTCAAAGAACGAGAGATTCTGACACCTGAACTTCTCAGCGCTAGGCTTTATCTTCTCGACCAATCTAATAAAATCTTTTTCTTCTATATTCTCTTCGACTCTAATGCGCTCCTTCACATCTAAAAGATGTGGGGAAGTATATAGACCCACACGATAGCCCGCTTCTCGCAAAATCGAAGCCGCAATCGCGCAGGTAGAACCCTTGCCTTTAGAGCCAGCTACATGTATTGTCTTTAATCCTTGATGAGGATCGCCTAATTCCCCCAGGAGGGCACGCATCCTATCCAGGTTAAAACTCGAGGCGTAACTATATTGCGGTATCTTTTCGAAATTTATGAAAGAATCAACGTAATCGATCGCACTGCTGTAATTCATCAATGCTTAAAATGTCTCGCTCCGGTAAAAACCATGCTTATGCCAGCGTCGTCGCATGCCTTTATGACATCTGCGTCTTTTATAGAGCCGCCTGGCTGTATAATGCTGGTTATGCCTGCTTTCTTAGCCTCTTGTATGGCATCCTCTTTAGGGAAAAATGCATCGCTCGCGCATGTGGCGCCCTTAGAACGGCCAGCTGATTTTCGTATGGAGATTATCATTGAGTCCACTCTGGACATCTGACCTGCTCCTATGCCCACTGCCTTTGTAGCGCTGGAAAGGACTATGGCATTCGAGCGCACGTGCTTTACTATCTTCCAACCAAAAAGTAGAGATTTTAGCTCGTCGTCTGTGGGCTGCTTTTTAGTAACGACCTTTAGATCTGTGGCTTCTATGACCCTTACATCCCTATCCTGGATCAACACCCCACCCACGACCTTCTTTAGATCATAATCCTTTTCAACGCCTTTTAGCTCGCCTACCTTTATGATTCTAAGATTCTTCTTCTGCTTAAAGACATCCATGGCATCCTTGTCATAGTCAGGTGCAATAACGCACTCAGTAAAACCTGCCGAGCAAATCGCTTCTGCAGTAGCTTTATCCGCTTTCCTGTTAAGACCGACTATGCTGCCAAATGCTGACACCCTGTCGCAGTCCAGTGCATTGACATATGCCTCCTTAAGTGTCTTGGCCAAAGCTGCGCCGCATGGATTCGTATGTTTAATTACACTTGCTGCTGGTTCTTTGAACTCTTTTACTATCTCAAGCGCTGCATCAAGGTCTATTATGTTATTAAACGAAAGTTCTTTGCCATGCAGCTGCTCGGCATTGCTTATGCCAACCATGCTGACATTTTTATCTTTATAAAACGCTGCCTTCTGATGCGGATTCTCCCCGTACCTCAACGCCTGCACCTTTCCAAAATCTAAATCTAAAGTACCAGGAAATCCATCCCCTTGTCCCTTGTCACTTGTCCCTTGTCCCTTAAGATAATTATAAATCGCAGTATCATATTTCGAAGTCTTCTCAAACACCTCGACGCCCAGCTTGAAATGAAGTTTGTCTGAAATCGCGCCGTCGTTCTTTTTTAGCTCCCCAAGTATCTCCTTGTAACTATCAGGATTACACACGACCACTACGTCTTTAAAGTTCTTTGCGGCTGAACGAAGCATGCTTGGCCCGCCTATGTCAATATTTTCAATGGCCTCTTCCTGCTTCACGCCCTGCTTGGCCACAGTTTTTTCAAATGGATAGAGATTCACTACCACCATATCGATCAGCTCGATCCCGTGCTTCTGGACCTGCTCCATATGGCTCTTATTTTCACGAAGTGACAGGAGTCCGCCGTGGATCTTTGGATGCAGAGTCTTTACCCTGCCGTCCAGCATCTCTGGAAAACCCGTATAATCTGAAACAGGCCTCACCTTTATGCCCAGACCGCCAATGAGCTTTGCAGTACCGCCTGTTGAGAGTATCTCTACACCTAATTCATTCAACCCCTTTGCAAATTCCTCCAAACCCTTCTTATCTGACACGCTAATCAATGCTCGCCTTACCTTGCGCATTACATTTCTCCTTTCTAAACATTAAACCTTATATTAATAATATCTCCATCCTTAACCACATATTCTTTGCCTTCTACCTTTAATGCGCCTGCTTCGCGGGCGCCGTGCGTGGAGCCGTATTTCTTGAAATCTGCGAAGTTCACTACTTCAGCTCTTATAAAGCCGCGCTGAATGTCAGTGTGTATTTTACCAGCTGCTTCTAAAACGCTCAAGCCTCTTTTTAAATACCAGCCGCGAGTCTCCTTATCACCTGTTGTAAAAAATGTAATAAGCTCCAGCTCCTCCATTATTA
>CAZWYD010000056.1:0-2248 GCA_964637815.1 uncultured Planctomycetia bacterium | reverse complement strand
ATTTTAAATATAGTAGTCTTCCCACTCTGAGGCGGGCCAATTATACCGATTTTCATGATATCTTTAGGTGGGTTATTACTTCAAAGGTTTCGCTTTCTTTGGCTTTTCTGTCCTGCACCTGTATTTTTATTTTGACTGCCTTGGGCAGGGTGTCTTCTACATCTTCGGTTTCCTCGTCGATAAATTTTGAATCCCATGCATCAGTCCATGTTGAGCCATCATAATATGAAAATTCTAATTCTGAAATACCGTCTGCCAATATGTCGCTATAATCCTGCGTGGAAAAATCATAGTCAGGCTCAGCGTCTTCATTGCGCATAAGCACTTTTTGCTCTTTATCAAACCAATATTCTATTTCTGCTTGCTCGAATACGCCTTCTGTAGATGAGACAAACGAGACAAAGCCTATCTCGTCTGGCTGCCCAATAAACCTTGCATCGCTATTCTCAGTGATTACTGCCTGCGAGATCTCCATGCTCATCCTGCCTATGGCAACCCTTGCATTATGATAACGCTCGCTCCTTGCCTCACCCTTTTGCCAGGATTTAGCTGAACTCCTGAAGATCGTAAAAGTGGATGCCACTATCATAGCGAGTATAGCCAACGCAATAAGGATCTCGACGATGGTAAAACCTGTCCTACCTCGTAACATATGTCACAAAATCCTTTGACCTTGTCCTGTTCCGGTCTATCCAGCTTACAGTCACTGTAAGTTTTCGTATATCGTCGCTGGATTCCAGACCATCCAAGTCAACATCATCTATAAATATCTCCCATTTAAAATCATCATCTTCGCCTGATAGAGGTATTTTTGGCGGAAGCGCGCTTATCGCGTCAAACCCTGACATCTTTACCTCTTCCATCTTATTCTGTGCTATAAATGAGGCTTTTGTGATCATACCAGCGCGATACGAGGCCCTGAGTCCCACAGGAAATATCTGCAGGACACCCACAAGGCCAATTGCCAAGACCCCCACTGCGATAATGAGTTCTAAAAGTGAAAAACCTTTTTTATTCATATTTTACTCTATAAGCTGGGCGAGTGAAAATAGCGGCATGAACATTGAGACTACTATAAATCCAACAACAAGCCCCATGAAGACTATGAGCAAGGGCTCGAGTAGAGATGTCAGCCCTGTTATCGCAACATCTACTTCTTCCTCGAAATTATCAGCTATCTGTATAAGCATCTTGTCGAGCTGGCCTGTTTCCTCACCTATATTTATCATCTTTACAACAAGCGGCGGAAACGCCTTGCTCGCTTCCATGGGGCCTGAAACGCTTTCCCCTTCCTTGATGCTATCCCGCACCTGTAAGACTGCGCGGCCGATAAATTCATTGCCCATAGTATCTTTTACTGTCTCCAGCGCGCTTAATATCGGCACGCCGCTGGTGAGAAGCGTACCAAGTGTCCTGGAAAATCTGGCCACGCTGATCTGCTGTATGAGATGGCCCACTACAGGCACGCGTAGTTTGATTTTATCTACGACAGAGCGCCTGTTAGCGTTCTTTATAAGCAATTTATACAGGGCTATAAGCACTATCGGGACAAGCGGGAGAAGATACCACGCGTTCCTCACTATATCACTGGTAGCGATCAATATCTTTGTAGGAAGCGGCAGTGCCTCGCCTAATTCTGAAAACATATTTGTAAATGTAGGTATGACAAAGATCATAAGCATGACAAGTATAAGAACTGCCACGATCATCACAAATGCAGGATACATAAGTGCAGACTTTACCTTCTCTCGCAGCTTCTGTGACTTGTCTAAAAACTCTGAAAGGCGTTTTAGTATGCCTTCCAGCATGCCGCCGAGCTCGCCTGCCTTTATCATATTGACATAAAAATCAGGAAATACCTTTGGAAAACGCGAAAGCGCCTCTGAGAATTTTGTGCCGCTTTCTACTTCAGTGGCTATATTATGGATAATATCTTTTAGCCCGCCTGATTCTAATTGGCCATGCAGAGTATTAAGCGCTTTTACTAGAGGAAGGCCTGCTGCAATAAGAGTGGAGAGTTGTCTTGTGAACACCACCAAGGACTTCGTGCTGACTCTTTTCCTAAAGGAAAAACCTGCAAGAATTTTGGAGAGATCCATTTGGCCTGCCGAGGTTGGATAGCCGAGGCTGGACCTCGGCTTTTTTTCACAAAAAAGCCGAGGTCCAGCCTCGGCTATCCAACCTCGAATCATTTAATAATTAGATCGTCTACTTCTATGAAAAAACCTTCTTCTATATTCTTTATATC
>CAZWYD010000055.1:0-8748 GCA_964637815.1 uncultured Planctomycetia bacterium | reverse complement strand
ACCTTCTACAGAACTATTAGAAAATATACTATCAGAATATTCTATTTTATGCGGAACAAAGATCAATCCATATTTATCTTTAAGTGTTGCAGAAAAGACATCTATTGGAAACTCATATTTTTTAGAACCATTCGGAAACCCACGCATAGGCATATGCCTATTATATTTATCTTGCATATCTATTGGTCGATCTTGATAATAAGAGCTGAATTTATGCTGTTTTACAAATTCATTCATAGCTCCAATAGTCCTTCGATTCTCTGTCTTAGATAAAATAAACTTACCACTGCATAAACTCATAATTTTTGAAACAACCTCACCGCTTGCACCTTCGCTATAAATCGCTTTTCCTAGGCCTTTTTTAAAAAATACAGGCAAACACTCACGAATATCTTTTCTTGATATATTTTCAAGACAAAAAGAAAATAATGTATGTTTCTCAACAAAAATTATCTGCTTTTTTCGATTTAACAAAAACAAATGTGCATACCACTCGGTAAAAGGCATATCTGATTCTTGAGCTCGCATGAGTCCTGCAGCTCTAATGCCAATCTCATTCTGTAGTTTTTGAGTTATTCTAATAATCATAATCTTAACTTCTATTATATCAAAAAGTTGTTTTAATGTTAGCTAGCTTACTCAATCTATTTGTTTTTATCAACAGGCACCAATTTATCTATATATGCATAATATTCTTGGGTGTTTTTTAGTTTTATTTTTGCCTTTTCGTCCAGTGTAAGTAAGTTTTCTTTTTTTGATGTTTTATTTGTAAATATATTTTCGATAAAATCAGGATTACATATAGGCATTTCTTTAGTCTCAACACCAAAAACACGAATAAAAGATTCCATATTGATAACGTATTTGTTTTCACTGCCTTCTTTCATAGGAACTGGGTATTCAACTATAAGATTTATGCCTTTAAACTCATTAAAAACATTGAAACTTTTAACATTTCTATAGCAAGAATCAGACAACGAACACCCCATCCACTCTTGCTTCGCTGCAAGAGCGTATGCATCTCTTAATCCCTGACCAATAACTATTTGGTGTTTCTGGTCTACTAGAAATTCCCCACAACATATTGCACCCCTTAAAGGTAAATAAATTGGGCTTCTTATTGAAGCAATTATCATAAACAATAAGGAACTTCTTACAATTTTATCAAAAGAATCTTCTGAGTCATCATTAGTAAATAAAATATGTGTATCTGAAAAATGTATGGCTTGACACGTCATATTTTCTTTAACGGCATCTATGAATTTTATCCTATCATCAATAAACTTCTTCTGTATGTCATACTCTTCACTCAATGACTTATTCTTGATTCTATTTCCATATCCAAGTATATCGAAGTAAGCTACATATTTTTTCACTTTAAGTCCTATTATATTGATTTGTTATATATTCCAATAATGAGTTAACTGTTCCATTAAATCTTTTCTGAAATTTACAGTTTGGACATTTTACTTTAACCTTTAGCTTTTTCTGGTCTTCGTAACAAATTGTTTTAACTCCGCATCTCTTGCATTTGGCGGAACGAGCAAACATTGGATAATTGGGCGGCTGAACAAACTCCCAAAGAGCCCCATCCAAGTCAAATTCATCAAAAGAACCTCCAATACTATCTATCACTGGCCAACTTGTCGTATTGTAACTGGGAAATAAACTCTTAACCCATCGAGTTATTACAAAAATAACATTGAGAACAAGTCCGAGTCCAATGCCTGCTGTTAAGGGAATAAGTATATCTCTATGTTCTGCATAAAATATAACTCTTATTAAGCAGCTCAAAAAAAGAACAAACAAAACAACAGTTAGTCCTAACGAATTAATTAATTTTAACAATAACTCAAGTATAATTTTTAAAAGGTGCTCCACTTTATCTCCTGCACAATTATTCCTAGCGAAACCATGAATTTAAACATCATAGTTCTCATTATACTAAACCGTTTCTTTTTTCATAAATACTCTTGCTGCTGCCAAAATAAGACTCATACACATGCTGATAAATCAGTCCACATTTCTGGTGGTACAACTCTTCATCAAAAACAGGCGGTAAATGTTCCAATATTTCTTCTATACACAACTTGACTGAAGCTCTGGCTTGCTGCTTTTTTCGCCAGTCAAGAACCAGTTTTTCCGATTTCAATCTTTCCAGTAAGTCATGAGCAGTTTTCTTTACCAACGAAATATCTTTCTGTGTTATCTTAATTGGCGGATTAGTTAGTAAATCATAAATAGCCAGTTCTTCTTCGCTTAGATTTTCCTTAAGAGCGCGTTTTTCTTCATTATTTAATTTTTCAATAAATTCAATTAACCGTTTATAATATTCTTCAACATTCATTGACCCAGCATTATATTCATCTATCAGCTTTTGAAAAGCATCAAGATAATTAACACGTGATTTATTAATCATATACAAGGCCTGCAATCTTGTTTCAATAGCTTTCCGTAATTGCTCCGCGAGCATACGTTTGCGACCCTTATTAAATCTTTCTTGAAGTTTTTCAAAATCGACCTGACTTAAATCTAGAATACGTCCTTTCTTATAATGCCCCATAACATCATGAGCAGGTCTTGGTTCAATCCTGACTGATTTATCCAAAAGATTTGAAACCTGCGCTAGCACATCCGATATATCAACTACAGGTGAAACAGCCTTCTGTTTATCGGCCATAACCTGCAGAAGTTTTACAATAGGCATAAATTCATTTGAGGAAATATCCGGTAAAATAGCTTTATATGTTTTTTGAATCACAGCATTATTTTCTCTAAAACGTGCTTGCCGTTTATCATTATCGAGAATACACTCAACAGCATCATCAATTAAACTCACACATTCCAAACCCTCAGCCTTTAGGATATCAGGAAGAGATACGCCCCAGCTTTCTAGTAACTCTGCAGTATTTTGGACATCTTCACGAAGTTGGTTAATTAATTCCTCTTTATCAATAATTGGTATATCTATACCATCTTCGCCTTGAGCCGCATATAGAGCTAATGCATTATTGAGATTATGCAAAACTCCAATATAATCGACTATAAATCCTGCTTTCTTATTTTCTCCATAAACACGATTAACTCTGGCAATGGTCTGCATAAGGGTATGATTCTTCATTGGTTTATCCAGATAGATTGTTGAACACGGCGGCACATCAAATCCAGTCATCCACATGGCACAGACAAATACAATACGCAGTTTATCATCCGCGTCTTTGAATTTCTCATCCAAATCCTCATTATTCATACGTTTTCTGTGAGAAATAATATCAGCTCCTTTAGCTTTGAGATCTTCTACTTCATTCTGTGATTGAGATACAATAACAGCCATATCCGTTTGTTTCATAAAAATCAATTTATCACCAAGCTCTTCTTTAACAATGTCTGTAGCCTTTTCATATTCATTGTGTAACTTGTGAGCATTTTTATTCCACTGCCGTCTTACCTTATCATACATTTTAACCGCAGCAGCTTTATCAACAGAAACCACCATTGCCTTTCCCATAAATCCGCGGTTCATGAAATGTGTTACAATATCTTCCGCAATATCATCAAGTCGTTCTTCCCTTGTAATAAGCTGATATTCACTTGAAAATTCCCGCTCAAACTTTCTCTGCTGTACCTCATCAAGCTCTGCATCTTCCAATATCCTCTGGATATCTTCATTTAAACTTAAGTTTATTAATTGTACCTTTGGTTTACGGTTTTCATAAAAAAGCCGCACGGTAGACTCATCATCAACTGCCTGCTTAAAATTATAGACACTAACATAATCACCAAAAACCTCTTTTGTTTTTTCTTCGCCCGCCATTAGAGGAGTACCTGTAAAACCTATAAAACCGGCATTCGGCAGGGCATTGCGCATATTTAAAGCAAAAACATCATATTGCGTTCTATGTGCTTCATCTGCCATCACAATTATATTATCCCTATCAGAGATCACAGGATGAGTCTTTCCTTTTTCCGTACGGAACTTTTGTATAGTCGTAAACACAAAACGATGATCTTCAATTAACAACTGACGCAATCCTTCACTTGTCTCTGCCCGTTCCTGTTTTCCTTTAATTATGCCGCAGCGAACAAAGTTCTTATATATTTGATCGTCAAGTTCAGTTCTATCAGTTACAATAACAAAAGTCCAATTACCCGTAACCTTGCGCAATATTTTCTGGGAAAAGAAAATCATAGAAATAGATTTGCCTGATCCCTGCGTATGCCAGAAAACACCTAAACGTCCTTCGTTTTCCTTTACTTTATAAAAAGAAGATATTGCATTCTCAACACCCAAAAACTGATGATTCCTGGCGGCTATCTTAATCGGTCCATTTTTCTCTTCCTTAAAAAGGATATAATTTTCTACTATATCCAGGATACGTTCTTTGGAGCAAACAGCTTTAATTATTGTTTCCAACGATACCTTAGCCTTTTCGCCTTCTGTATTAATACGCTTCCACTCACTAAAATGATCCCACTTGGCAGAAACTGTTCCCAGCCGGCTCTTACTTCCATTTGATAATATTATAATACCGTTAAACCGGAATAACTGCGGTGTCGTATATTTATAGTCCCTTAAATTGTCATCAAAGGCCTTTTTAAGATCACGATGTGTTGCTTTAAGCTCCATAAAAAGAAGAGGAATGCCATTAACAAAACCTATTAAATCTGCCCGGCGTGTATACATTTCTCCGGCAATCCAAAACTGAGACGCTAAAAAGAAATCATTGTTATTAGGGTTGTCCCAATCAATAACCCTTATTCTATAGGGAATCTCTTCGTGATGATCGTTAAAAATAGTAACTGGGATACCATTCTTTAGTAAGTCATAGACTTCACGGTTAGCCGCAGTTATACTCATAAGACTTCTATCCTGAATAAATATTTCTATAGCTTCATCAATAACACTGGCAGGAACTTCTTTGTTGAGTTTTTGTAAAACAGGCTTAAGTTTTGAAATAAGAACAACATCCGCTTTATTATCGCGTCCTAGAAAACTTACACCTGTATCATCAAACTCATGAAAACAGTCAGCATGAGTCCATTCAAGTCCTTCAAATAGCTTTATCGCTGGACGCTCAACCAAAGCATCCTCTGAATAATTACTGTTTTTAGGTGCCATTATCTAGCTCCTTGATTTTTATATCCATTTCAGACACGTCAATTTCACCTGAGATCAGCTTAGGAAGAAGGATGTCTCGAGACTCTCGTAATTTATCATTTTTAGAGAATAAAATACGTTTATATTTTAATATAGGTGTTATTAAATTTTCAAAATGATTTATTATTTTTTTCTTGGGAACAATAAAATCTAATAAGTATGCCTGATTTCTATTTAACCCTGGAACTGCAGCATCATTATTTATAAAATTCATCCTTTGCAAAGCATAGAAAACATACAACAAGCTTAACTTTGTCTTAACGTAAAATACTGTATCAATTGGGAAAAAATCAGAATCTGACCAGAATATTGAACCAACGTTTCCTTTTCTTCCAACAATTATCCCAGGACCACCCACAATACTATTGTTATGATATCCAATAATACCGCTTGAACCAAAAACAGGAATATTTCCTGCTTTTCTATCTATTGCTTTTAATGCCTTGCCATAAGCCAACTCAATTACTTCGCCTAAACGATTAACCTCCCACCTATCCGGAATCTTGCCCAGTTCCGAATCAACAAACTTTGTCTTTTCGTGTCCGGGAAATCGAAAATTCACAAACCATTCCCTGTAAATCACCTGCACCATTTGCTCAAGTATTTTAATCCGCCTGTTGTTGTTTTCAATAAGGTCGTCGTAGATGGAAAGGATTGAAGCTATTTTATTTTGAATATCTAAATTTGGATATGAAAGTTCAATTTGCTTAATTACCGTTTGTGTCATTAGAGGTTGTGCTGCACCTCCTGCCCAACGATTTAAATTAGCATTTCTAAGCTGATAATACAAAAAGCGAACGTTAGTATTCTCGTCTTTTGGGCAGGCAACAATAGTATTATCACTTGCCCAATAGCGCCCTTTACAATATTGCACAGCTCCGCAATAAGCCCCTACGCGGCCTATAATAACTGAATTCTGTTCTCGATATTCATCGCTCATTCCTATAATACCGTTTGCACCATAAACAGGATAATCTCCCTCTCCTCCCGGCTTAATTAATTTCCCATTCTTAAATTCAATAAATTTTCCCGCTTTATCCAATTTATACATAACTATACCAATAAATTATTAATGTTTTTAGAAACTGTATTTTCCAATTCTTTTGCTTCCGCATTAAGTAGTTCCAACTCTTTATTTAATCCCTTAAGTTTTTCTTTAAAATCATAATCTACTTCCTGTCTGTTTGCTACACCTACATACCGTCCCGGGTTCAGACTGAAACCTTGTTCTTCAATCTCTTTCGAAGTAGCAATCCTGCACAACCCGGCAATGTCCTGATATTTGCTTTTAGGAAAACTTTCCTTTATTAACTCACTACTACCATGAAATGTCTCAATATTTTCATTGCGGTACATTCGGACTATATTGGCAATATACTCAATTTGTTCCGGAAGAAAGTCGCGGTGAGCCCGATCTATTTGATTGTATATATTTCTGGCATCAATAAATAATATTTTATCCTTACGGTCAGTCTTCTTTTTATCCTTATCAAAAAACCAGAGGGTTACCGGAAGGGTAACCGTATAAAAGAAATTAGATCCAATAGCAATTACAACATCAACCGCTTTATCTTCGATTAATTTTCTGCGGAGTTCCAATTCACTTGCCCGGGCATCGCTTGCTGAATTGGCCATGACAAAACCAGCCCGTCCTTTGTTGTTTAAGGCACTATAGAAAAGCTGAATCCAAAGATAGTTACCGTTGTCAACCGAAGGCATACCAAAAGGGTAACGTTTGCGGTCGTTTTTAATCCGCTCTTTATCTATACGATTTACATTAAATGGCGGATTTGCCATTACAAAATCAAAGTTACTTGCCATATTATGCAAATCTTCATAATAGGAATTTCCCTGCAGGATATCTCCTGACAATCCATGTACAGCAAGGTTCATCTTACAGAGATTTACTGTTGCGCGGGTTTTTTCCTGACCATATATGCTTATTTCATCTATAGCTCTTTTCTTATGTTCTTCTACAAATTCCGCACTTTGCACAAACATGCCGCCAGACCCGCAGGCAGGGTCAAATATCTTGCCGTGAAAAGGCTGGATAACAGAAACAATAAGCTTAACAATAGAGGTCGGAGTAAAAAATTCACCGCCTTGCTGGCCTTCACTCATGGCAAACTTTCCCAGAAAATATTCATAAATCTTACCAAACGTGTCTCCTTCAATGTCCTGTGGGATAGAAGACATTACCTTAAGAAGCTCTACCAGAAGATTGTTATCAAAACGGTTATATGTTTTTGGTAGAACACCTTTTAAGTCTTCATTCTCTAATTCTATTGCCTTCATAGCCTCATTAATCGATCTTCCAATATCTGCTCCTTCAGGAAGATTCAAAAGATAAGAAAACCTCGCCTTATCTGGTAAATACATAATACCTGCCGCGTGATAATCTGTTTTGCCAATTTTACGGCGGCGGCTGGTCTTTTCCGCAAGGATGCTTTCATGTTTTGTGAAACGATAATCAGCATATTTTAAAAAAATGAGACCTAAAACAGGGGTAGAATATTCTGCTGATCTTAAATCAGAATTTGCCCTTAGTTCATCTGCTACATTCCACAAACGATTTTCCATTTCAATAATATGATTTTTTGCCATATAAGTTCCTTTTTTTAACTATAGAGTTTATTTTCATCAGCAAAACTATAGAATGTATTATTGCCAATAATAATATGATCGAGTACCTCTATCTTCATGAGGTCACCTGCTTGATACAACTCTTTTGTAAACGCAATATCGTCTCTGCTTGGAATAGCTTCACCTGACGGATGGTTGTGCACACAAATAAGTGATGTAGTAAATTTTTGTAAAGCTGAATGGATGATTTCACGCACAATAGGTATAGTTTTATTTACAGTACCTAATGCAACATCACAAATTTCTATTATTTTACTATTACTGTCTAGGTAAACAACTTTGAAAAGTTCGGTTTTTAGATCTCTCATCTGAGGCATGAGGATTTCTACTAGATCATTAGCTGAAGTTATCTTTTGTCTGCTATGACTTGTCTCAACTTCACGAAACCTTCTGCCAATCTCAAGAGCTGCTTGAATATGTGCCATCTTAGCCAGCCCAAGTCCTTTGAACTCTTTCCATTCACATATATCCGTATGTGCCATATTTCGGAAAGAACCGAATTTCTTCATTATTTGCCTGGCAATATCAACGGCACTTGAACCATTTATCCCAGTGCGCAGTAAAATTGCTAAAAGCTCAGAATTACTTAATGTCTTAGCTCCTTTCTTCAACAGCTTCTCTCTTGGCCTGTCATCTTCAGGCCAATTTTTTATTGTCTTTTCGCAGCATTTTGTCTGCTTTGTCTTCGTCGCCATTGGGTTATCTCCTGAATATCAAACCGCCATTGACCGCCGATTTTAAAACAAGGAATTTTTCTTTCCCTGCACAGTCTACGTACTGTGTAAGGATGCAGTTTTAACGCTTCGGATACCTCATCAACTGTATAAGATTCTATTAGTTTTTTCATTATCCACCTGTTACATATTGTTACATATAATAACATACACAATTATCATTTTAAAGTTAAATTAAAGGTCGCTGTATCTACTCTTTTTACATAATATAAC
>CAZWYD010000054.1:0-8788 GCA_964637815.1 uncultured Planctomycetia bacterium | reverse complement strand
CGTATATAATCCTTGAGATTACATCCTCGCCAAAATCAACCTGCGGGTTGTAGCTTGCCTTTGCATCTAGGACCTTTTGCGATTTTAGGTCAACGAGGTAGGCAACTATAGTGGTGGTACCAATATCAAGCGCCACGCCAAGATTCTTAGCTGAGCGATTGCCTGGCTCTACAAGCACTACTTCTGTTGTGCCGTTTCTATTGCCAAGAGTTACTGTGACTTCCCAGTTACTTTCTCTTAGGAGTCGCGGCAGTTTTTTTATGTTTGCCAGGCCCATCTGCATAACAGGGATATTTTTGTCTTTCCGTATTTCCCTGAATAGGCGCTCTACGTCGCCGCAATTATCTTCTATTGAGGGTTGCGGAAGTTTTAAGGATAGCTTTGTAGAAAGCGGGCCATGCTTAAAGACCTTTGCCCGTGTTTTATGATGCTCTTCTTCTATTTTTTCAGCAGGTGTGTAGAGACCTGCGAGTCGCTTTGCCTTGGTCTCTTCTGTAAGCACCTCTATGTCGCCTAATCTTGATTCTTCAGGAATCAGGACTTCTAGGTCAGACTCTGGCGTTGTCCTACAGGCAAGCACATAGCCTTTCTTGCGCTCTTTTTCAGATATCCTGCCGCTATACTCAGTATCATATTTACCCTTTTTAACAATAACCTTGCACCGACCGCACACACCTTCTCCCCCACAGCTATTATATATATGTATCCCAGCTTTAATAGATGCAGTAAGTAGATCCGTACCCTTATCCACACTAATAACCTTCTTCTCAGGCAGAAATGTAATCTTAATATCCTTCATAATAGCTATGATTTTAACATGGGGGTTGGGATATGGTCAAGGGAAATGACCAATTGTCATTGCGAGCGAAGCGAAGCAATCTCAAGGATAGCTACTGCGGCTATATATTATTTCTCAGGATATTTAGTCTAGGCCATAGAAAGAGGTCTGTTAGTAATATAGCTTCGATTTCATCTTTGTCAGCTGTCTTTGCCCACTGTATGTTTGCATTAAAATAACTAAGGTTCCTGTTTGCCCTTTCATTAAGATATTTTGAACCTGTCAAAATAAAAAACTTAAAATCTCTCCCTAAAGCTTTACCTCGTTGCGTATGATGATCTAAATGAAAATCCTTAATATTAACATATGAAGTTGAAAGTTTGTCAAAAGTCGTTTTATCGATAGGCTGATTAGTGGTCTTAGCTATTATTGCTTGTAATTTATCAGTTGCATAAAGTACGTCGGGATTTAGGCTAGAGACACAGACCATAGCATGAATAAGAAATAAATTTTTATCTTCGGACTGAAAGGATCCCATGTTCTTACGGGTGATATTAAGCAATGATCGCAATGCTTCTCCGCGACTCTCTGCAAAACTTTCTATAATAGAAAAGAGCTTTTTCTCCTTACCAGTTAATATCAAGGTGATGCCTTGTTCTAGAACTTTTTCCATGTGCCCCCCTTTCAAAGCTTTCTTAAAGATACGCTCGTCGTAGGCAGGCATATCACTTTCCGTATATGTAATTTTGTAATTAATATACACCTCGTCATTAAATCTATCTTTTTTTGATTTTACAAGGAAATTAACAGCATTAAGAGCTATTTCATGCCGTTCTTGCGAATTGGCCTGTTCAGTCCAATAGCTATTCTCTAATTCGCTAATAACCTGCACTGCCTGAGGATCGCCTAATCCAACATCTTCCACTGATATAACTAGCAACCGCTCCCAAAGCTTTTTCTCAAGTTCTCCACCTGAACACATTAACTCCCAGGCCCAGAACAAGGCATCCTCATTACCTAGCCGAATCTCCTTTTGCAATGCAGATATGACTTCATCTCCGTAGTAGCCTTTTGGCGTAATCTGTGTGTGCCAATATCGACTACCATCTTTTTCTGTTGTTGCTGGCGCATCGATCAAGACTGTTTTTTCCAAGATATCTTTTAAGGACGGATTTACGCTATCCAAATCCACATCTATTAAAGACTTGATAATTTGATCCATTAGCAATCCTGTACCTATTTTGAAAGTCTCTTTCAAATGAGCTACAAATTCTGACTCGGGGTCGTAAAAGGTGCGTAAAAAATCACAGTAATCTTTTAATTGTAAAACAGCATCTTTATATTCCTGATCTTTATTCCAAAAGTACTTAGCACTGGTCAAATAGTTCTGCTCGTCAATCGTATGTAATGTTTCTCCTGCTATCTTAAATATATCCAAAGCGTAAACCGACCATGTCTTTGTTTCTAATTCAACCAATGTCTCTCGCAAAGTATCTTTTGATGCACTATAGGATTCTTTTAAATGTTCCTGAATATTTTTAAAACGACTGAAAAAATCATCTCCTGTTGTTTGATCAAGTAAAATCTCTATCGCATCCATCATTAACAGGCTCATAACACCTTTTCTTGCTACTTCGGTCCACACATCTACTGTTATCTCAGAAGGTATTGGAGGCCTACTATGATATAAAGGCAAGAGAACGCAATATGACTTCCTCTTTTCAGGTAAGCTATTCAATATCTGTGAATGCGCTTGATGAACACGACGCATAAATTGAGGGGTAAAAAATGGAAAACTTGAATTCATAGATCGAGTTATTCTATTGCCACCAGTCGCACTACTAATAATTTTTGGAATTGTAATTGCTCTATTTAATCCAATCGTATACTTCGCAGGACGATAAAGTCTCCTTTTAGCTATATTGTTCCCTCCTTTTGCTCTATTGAGTAAATCGCAATAATTTTTAAATTGCTCGCCTACGGTTAATCGTTCGAATTCCATAGGAATTCTCGAGCGGGGAACAAGCTTCTTATGTGTAAGCTCTGATTGTTCGGAATTAAAAAAATGATTTTCTGTGTATAAACGTATGTCGTAGTTTGGGCGATACCAATCGGAGGGGGTTAGCTTAGAAAAGTTTTTAAGAAGGTTTAATACATCAATTGCATCGGTAATATTTGTTCTAAATGGAGTTGCGCTACCGGATCCTGAAATATTGCCATCTATTTCTAAAATTTCTGGGTCATTGAATATTGACCTGCCTTTATCAAAATATGGAAATACGTGGCGTAACCCAATCTTTCCGCCCGAGATAGGGACCAATTGTTTAATCTGCATATCATCATCAAAGGTCACCTGAAGGTTATTTGGTTTACTAAAATAATCACTGAGAATCGATGCCGCATTTAAAGGATAGGCATAGTCAATAGGTGCGTCGGGCTTGGCAATATATGAATAATAAATTGGGATTGATATCTGTCTTGCGAATTCTTTAATAATTTGCAAGTTTTGTTTTGCATTGGCAGGATCTCTTGAATCATCAACAATTATAATATTTTTAATTTTTGTAATTTCCCCACTCGGACCTATGCCGCAAGGAAAAAGCCTAAACTCATCAAGCAGAGAACTTAACCATGCCTCTAAATAAAAAGGTCTATCACTAGTCACTGTTGAGATAGTATAATCAGCACGGGTATCAAGATCTAATGCCACTTGGCGAAATCGCTCTAACTCAATATGGGAACTTGATTGTTGGACTAATACATCAATGCTATTCTCTACGGCAACAGCAATTGCCTCATACGTATTTCGAGCGCTCTCAAATAGTGCGACAATATGCTCATATGTCGCTAGATCTTGCACACCCTTGGCTAAATATTCTTTGCTTAGTTTACGGGCCTTGTCTAAGTAATCTTGCGCAAGTTTCTGCCTTTTATTTATTTCCAACGATAATTTTTCATCAATAACTTCTGTTACTTTTACTTTTATGGGTTTGGGAATGTTTTCTTGTTGGAGGGACAGCGCATCTAATGTTTTTTCTCTCAGCGGCTCTTTCTCTACCAATAAAACCTCATAAATATCGTCATTATTTGCTGCGCGAGAATAAAACTCAAAGATCTTTTCTACAGCCTTTTTAACTCTCCGAGCACAAGCTCTTTTAAGGACAGCTTGTTTTGTCGATAATGTTTCACAGTTACTAAATTTATGAGGAGGTCTTAGATTGTGTTCTGAAGTACAAAATGCTATCCTTTGCGAGAGAAATACTAGTATTACTAGAACCGAAATAGTCTTTTTCATAAAATGAACTCTCCTCTTCCCACACAAAAACAGCCTTACACATGCTTAGCACATGCTTAGGGACGGTTCTCGTTCTAAAGCCAGATCTGTCCCTTTCTGTAATATACGGGGACAGGTCTGAGATTGCGCTCAGAACCGTCCCTAAAATCTACCTAAAATCTAAAATCCCCTAACCATGTTGAAAATGCTATAATCTATGCCTAATTGAGAAAAGCCCGTGTTTTATAATTGTTGGAATGGTAGGGGGAAGTTCGATATATAATTCTGTAAGTAAGGGGTATGGGTGATCAGGACTTCTTGTATACACCAATACCCATAGAGTTTTTAGTTCAGCAATAAATTGCAAGCCAGTGCCTCCATGTTCTACAGCGCTATCTTTTGCTCTTCTATGCCTATCAACTAGATATTTCAACCCTTCTTCTTCGAATCTGCTATGATTCTTATTTAACATTCTCCAATTACTATGACCACAGCTTACCTGTTTAATCATTATTTTTAATACCCCTTCTCGCTTAAAACTGTTCTTGGCTTTAGGGTAAAAAATAACTTTAACATCTAGTAACGGAGAAACGCTTTTCCATGTAGAATTCAATACGATTTCCTGTAATACCTCTTTAATTCTTTTCTTTAAAAAGTACCTGACTTTTAAGTTAAGAGAACGCAAGTTAGAATATAAGTTATGAATTCTTTTATTAAACACTGAGAATATCACCTGCGGTTCACCAAGATTCTCCATATCAATGTCTCCGTTTGAAAATTTAATCCTCTCCCCAGATACAAGGATTGACTGGTCATTAGAGGCTATCTTTTGCGAAACAGGTAATATTACAGTAACTGTAGTGCCTTCGCCAAGTTTTGACCTCACATCAATGGTGCCATTGTTTCTTTCTATAATATTCCTTGCTGCTATCCACCCTCGGCCACCCCAATCCTTATACTTAGTTGAATATCTTTTTCGATTTTTAAAAGCTTCTAACGCTTTAGTAGGCATCCCTATTCCATTGTCGCTTATTTCTGTTACAGAATAACCATTGTTAATGTAGACATTAATATCTATGCGGCCTTTAAATTTCTTCAGCGCAATCCTATCTTTTTTATCTTGCATCTTACCCCTTTTTTCTTCTAGAGCTTCTATTGAATTCCGCGCAAGATACAAAAAAGCTCTATGCAGCTCCCCTTGTTTTCCTCTAACATATCTTGCCTTTTCCTGACTTTTAAAATTAAATGTTATATAAGGATTGTGTTCTTTTATCCATATAATATTAAACAATTTTTCTGTGTCTATATTTTTTACCTCGTCATTACCTGTAAAACTTTTATAAAAAAGATTTAACCATTCTCTGGAATATTTTACATTATTGATGTATTCTTCCTTTGTTTCATTGCATAGCACTGTCAATCTGCCTTCATTAAAATAATTCATGCATGATTTAAGAACTTTTATGAAATCAATTTCCCAGTTAAGATTACTGGAATCAGCCAACATCTTATCAATTTTATCTGCATACGAATTCAACCTAACTCTTATTCCATTAACTTTTCTTGAAGGCGATTTGATATAAAGGTGGGGGTTTAAAAAGAGAAAAAAATGACCAATTTCATGATAAATAGCTTCTCTTAATGTCATTACTCTGGTGGCATCTGTCACAAAAAATTCACCCTCATTAAATCTTCCCTCACTCACTTCCATCGGCACTCTTAGATTGCATGGCTCCGCAGACCAAGCATATCCCTTTACCCAAAATGCTAGTATTAGTATAAATATCAATCCCAAACTATACCCTTTTCCAATCTTCCTCATAATCCACCCATAAAAACAGCCTCTGAAAGCTATATGGCCCTTATGTTTATTGTAATGTAATTATACCATATTGTAGGGGGTTTTGGAAGGGAATTTTGGGGCGCGTGGATTAGGGCAGGAAATTGGGGTATTAGGGGTTCCAATCTCCTAATCCCCCAATACCCCGATATCCGTTTTATCGTTACTTTTGTTTTACCTTTAACTCCGTGCCGCAGGTTGCGCAATATTGGACGCCTGAAGTGTAATCTGCTCCGCAATCAGGGCAGAATTTGGTGTCCATTGCATCGCCTACTAAGGCACCGCCTGCTGCGCCTACTGCTCCGCCTATTAGGGCGCCTTCAGCTGTATTGCCTGACTGGTGGCCTATGATTGCGCCTGCACCAGCGCCAATCAAGGTGCCCATGCCAGCGCCTTTCTGCGTGCCTGTGCAGCCCACTAATACCGTAACCAACAAAAAAACTATTAGAATGTTAATTCTCCTCATCTTACACCTCCTGGTATAAGTATAGCATATGTTTGGTTATAATCAATATCCCCCTCACCCTAACCCTCTCCCATACGGGGAGAAGGAATCCTAATTCTACTTAATTAACCTAATCCTAGTTGGTGGCCAGTAGATTAAGAAGGCCTTGCCTTTGACGTATTTTTTCGGCAAAAATCCCCAGTATCTCGAGTCTCTGCTCGAGATACTATTGTCACCGAGTACATAGTAGGCATCATCGGGTATTTCCAAAACCTGACCTTTCCCGCCGTAATCTCCTCTATTGTAATAATACCTCTCTTTTATTATAGAGTCGCTCTCAACAGCCTTGTCGTCGATAAGCACAGTACCATTCGATATCTCTAAACTCTCTCCGGACAACCCCACAAGCCTCTTTATAAAATCCTTTTTCTTGTCTTCAGGTGAGATAAATACGACCACGTCGCCCTTCTCTGGCTTTTTGAATTTGTATATAAATTTATTCACCATGATCCTGTCGCCTTCCATTAAAGTAGGCCTCATAGAACCAGTGGGTATTTTAAATGCCTGTACTATCCATGTACGTATAATCAGCGCCAGTATTACAGCTATAATTATCGGCTCAACCCATTCTTTAATAAAATAACGTAATTTGGGATTCATGCAGTCTCCTTAAATTTTCAATGCTGCCAGAAATGCCTCTTGTGGTATTTGTATCCTGCCGAATTGTTTCATTCTTTTTTTGCCTGCCTTTTGTTTCTCCCAGAGTTTTCGTTTTCTGGTAATGTCCCCGCCGTAACATTTGCTGGTCACGTTTTTCCCAACAGGCGCTACCCTTGAACGCGCGAGGATCTTGCTACCTATAGCAGCCTGTATGATCACCTCAAAAAGTTGGCGTGGAATGAGCTCTTTTAACTTCTCGGCAAGGGCCCTACCTTTGAACTGTGCCTTTTCTCTGTGCGCTATAGAGGAAAGTGCTTCACATATCTGACCATTTATCAATATATCAAGTTTGACCAGATCACTTGACCTGTAACCGATGACTTCATAGTCCAGGGAACCATAGCCCTTTGTCATTGACTTTATCTTGTCATAAAAATCCACTATGAGCTCGGCCAGGGGTATTTCAAAAACGAGTTTTATTTTGTCATGAGAAATATATTCTGTAGACTTATATTCCGCTCTTTTTGTCTTACAAAAATCAATGACTATGCTCAGGCTTTCCTGCGGTATCATGATGTAGGTCCTTGCATATGGCTCAAATGTCTCAAGTATATCCTGCGGATCAGGGAGCCTGCTTGGATTATCCACTTCGGTTACCTTTTGCTTATTATCCTTGATCTTATAGACGACGCTCGGTGTTGTAAGTACGAGATCAAGGTCATATTCTCGCTCAAGGCGTTCTTGCACTATCTCCATGTGAAGAAGCCCTAAAAAACCGCACCTGAACCCAAACCCAAGCGACTGCGAGCTTTCAGCTTCGTAAATAAAAGAGGCGTCGCTCAGCTTTAATTTATCAACAGCCTTTTTTAATGCGTCAAAATCCTTTGCATTCACAGGATAAATTCCGCAAAAGACCATTGACTTTAACTGTCTGTAGCCTGGCAGAGCCTCTTTCGCAGGATGCTTTGCGTCTGTGACTGTGTCGCCATTGGTCACTTCTTTAGCCTCTTTGATCTGGCAGGTGACATAACCTACCTCTCCACAAGAAAGCGATTCAACAGGTTCCATTTTTGGACGAAATATGCCAAGTTCCTGCACCTCGTATTTCTTGCCTGACGACATCATGGTTACGTGCATACCTTTTTGTAATGCCCCATTTACCACTCTTACGTAAATGATGACACCTCTATAGACATCGTACTTTGAATCAAATATCAATGCCTGGAGCAGCTCTTTTTTCTTCCCCCCTGGAGAAGGCACGTCTTTTACTATGCGTTCGAGTATTTCTTCTGTGCCTGTGCCCTCTTTTGCGCTTGCCATTATGACAGAGTCTTCCTCTAATTTTAATATACTCTTCATCTCCTCTTTTACTCTGTCTGGCTCAGCGTTCTGAAGGTCGATTTTATTTACAACAGGTATGATCTTTAACTCCTTATCAAGCGCTTGTTGAAGGTTTGCTACTGTCTGGGCCTCTACGCCCTGCGCTGCGTCGACCAGAAGCAGTGCGCCCTCGCATGCTGAAAGCGACTTTGAGACTTCGTAGCTAAAATCCACATGGCCAGGCGTATCAATAAGGTTTAATTCGTATACATTGCCATCCTTGGCCTTGTACGACATGCGCACAGCACTAGCCTTGATTGTAATCCCGCGCTCGCGTTCCAGATCCATGTCATCGAGAAGCTGCTCCCTGAACTGCCTCTCATTCACTGTGTGCGTGAACTGGAGTAGGCGGTCTGCAAGCGTAGACTTCCCATGGTCTATATGCGCAATTATGCAAAAATTCCTGATTTT
>CAZWYD010000053.1:7922-9087 GCA_964637815.1 uncultured Planctomycetia bacterium | reverse complement strand
GTGATTCACGCTGACAGAGGTGGAGATGTTACGTATCACGGCCCTGGTCAGCTCATAGCTTATCCTATATTTAAACTGGAAAATGAGAGCCGAGACATACATAGATTTTTAGAGTTTTTAGAAGAGATAGGAAGCGCTTTTTTAGCGCAATACGGAATTTTTACAGAAAAAAGGCCGGGTTTGAGAGGCGTTTGGGTCGATGGTAAAAAGATCGGCTCTATAGGCATAGGTGTAAAAAGATGGGTAACCTATCATGGACTAGCCATGAATATCAACACTGATCTTACACCTTTTTCATTTATCAGGCCATGCGGCATTGAAGGCGTGGAAATCACGTCATTAAAAAGTTTGCTGCAGCGCGAAATAGGCATGGATGATGCTAAAAATAGACTCATCTCGACATTTAAAGAGATTTCCTTATTGGCTGAGACAGTCAGTAAGAATTGATAAGAATACAGCAGAGATTAGGGAACTTTTGCGCGATTCAAATATTAATACAGTATGCCAGAGCGCGCAATGTCCTAATATATACGATTGTTTTTCAAGGCGCAAGTGCACATTTTTGATACTGGGTGATTACTGCACGCGCTCGTGCAGATTTTGTGCAATTAAGACAGGCAGGGTTTTACCTTTACCAGATAAGCAAGAGCTCTTTGATATAAGAGAGGCGGTTAAAAGATTAGGGCTTTGCAATGTAGTTATAACCTCTGTTACGCGGGATGATTTAGAAGATGGCGGCGCAAGCCATTTTGCAGATTGTATTAAGATCTTAAGAGAGTCTAGTAGCGATTTAAGGATAGAGGTACTTGTTCCTGATTTTCTTGGCAGGCGCTATGCAATAGACAAAGTTATTCTTGCAAAACCTGATATATTTTCGCATAATATAGAGACTATACCTAGGCTGTATAATAGAGTCAGGCCGCAGGCAGACTATAGAAGGTCATTGGATCTTATAAGATACGCGAGTGCACAAGTTACAACAAAGAGTGGCCTGATGGTAGGGCTTGGCGAGACTCGAGACGAGATCCGAGTTTCGATGGAAGACTTAAGGAAAGCAGGTTGCGAAATAATTACCATAGGCCAGTATTTGCGGCCTGATTCAAGCTGCCTGGAGGTCGAGGAATTTTTAGCACCAGAGGAATTTACCAAATTTTCAAGATGGGCA
>CAZWYD010000053.1:2751-7822 GCA_964637815.1 uncultured Planctomycetia bacterium | reverse complement strand
TTTAAGGAAGGTGATGCAGTAAAGGAAGGTGATGAGCTTGTGGAGATGGCTACTGATAAGGCAGCATTCAATGTGCCATCAAAGGCTGCAGGCACATTGAAGAAGATTGTTGCACAAGAAGGTGATACTGTTAAGGTGGGCGATGTTTTAGCAGTGATAGAATAGGAGGTAGTCATGAAGGAAATCCTTGAGATTCTCGAGAAAGATGCGCGGACAACGCCGCAGGAAATAGCAAAGAGCGTGAAGAAGAGCGTTGCCACAGTAAAGAAGACAATAAATAAGTTTGAAAAAGACGGAGTAATACTTAAATACAAGACAGTTTTGAACAGAGAACTTATAAAAGATAATAGTAGGGCTGTCAGGGCATTGATAGAGGTAAATATTGCGCCACAAAGAGGACATGGTTTTGATCATATAGCTGAGAGGATATACAGGTTTCCAGAAGTCGTGAGTTGCTATTTACTCTCAGGCACATATGATCTCTTACTGGTTGTAGAGGGTAAGGATATACAGGCTGTGAGCAGTTTTGTGTCTGAGCGCCTTGCAACACTTGACAATGTCAGGGGCACAGTCACGCATTTTCTTTTAAAAAAATACAAAGAGGACGGGGACGTACTTAAACGAGCTGATCGCGATAAGCGCATCGCTATTTCATTTTAATTATGGATATCTCAAAAAAAGTAGAACAAATACCGCCTTCGGGCATACGGGAGTTTTTTGAACTTGTCATTGGGATGAAAGATGTGATCTCTCTTGGTGTGGGTGAACCGGATTTTGTCACACCATGGAATATATGCGAGTCCAGCATATTTTCTATTGAAAGAGGCGCTACCTCATATACCTCCAACAAAGGTCTTTATGAATTAAGATCGCAGATCGCAAAATATCTAAAGACCAAACACAATATGGGGTACGATCCTGATACAGAAGTGCTTATTACTACAGGTGTAAGTGAGGGTATGGATCTTGTTTTTCGCAGCCTCATGAATCCAGGCGATAAGGTGCTTATACCTGTGCCTTATTACGTGTCATATTATCCTGTAACTTTCTTGGCAGGAGGCACACCTGTATTCATCAATACCAAAAACACAGGTTTTAAGCTGACCCCGTCTCTTGTGGAAAAACATATATCCAAGGGTGTGAAGGCAATAATCTTAAATTACCCTGCAAATCCCACAGGTGCTTCTTATTCAAAAAAAGAGCTTCAGGAGCTCTCCAAGGTTTTTATAAAACATGACCTTATTGTCATAAGTGACGAGATCTATGATGAACTTACTTATGATTTTTCGCATACGCCTCTCTGCACATTAAAGGGGATGAAGAATCGAACTGTGTACTTGAATGGATTTTCCAAGACATTTGCCATGACAGGGTGGAGGGTCGGATATGCATGCGGCCCAAAAAAGATAATAGATGCTATGACAAAGATTCACCAGTATACAATGCTGTGCTCTCCTATAATGGGACAGATAGGAGCGATCGAGGCGCTGAAGAATTCCAGTCGTTACGTGCAGGAGATGAAGCGCGAATACAAGAGAAGGCGCGATTTTATAGTAGGTCGGATGAACGAGATGGGTTTAGTCTGCCCTATGCCAGACGGCGCTTTTTATATATTCCCTTCAATAAAGAATACAGGCATGAACTGCATGGAATTTGCAAAGAAACTTTTGAAGAAAGAAAATGTGGCAGTCGTACCTGGTACGGCTTTTTGGCCAGAAGGAAAAGATTATATACGAATATCCTATGCTTCCAAGACGAGCGACCTAAAGGAGGCGTGCCTGCGCATAGAGAGATTTATAAAGAAAAATGCCAGATAAAAAGAAAATCCTCTTAATGTATATAACCGAGAGTTCTGGGCATCATCGCGCCAGCCTTGCCATTGAGAGTGCCTTAAAAGAGATCTCGCCGTCAGTTCAGACACTTAACATAAATGCCTTTGGATACACTAACCCTATTCTCGAAAAGGTGATCAGTAAGACATATACAGAGGTGATAAAGAAGAAACCAGAGGTGTGGGAGTATTTATATGACAATCCAAAGATTTTAAAGAATGCCCAGGCTATACGGGATGCTATACACAGATTTAATTCTAAAAAATTAAAGGCGCTTTTAAAGGATTTCCAGCCAGATGCTGTTGTGTGCACGCAGGCGTTTCCATGTGGCATGATAGCTGATTACAAGAGGAATTTGAATTTACGCCTGCCGTTGACAGGCGTGCTGACAGATCATGCCCCGCATTCCTACTGGATGTTTAATGATGTAGACTGGTATATTACGCCGTCCGAGGTCTGCAAGGAGAGGTTTGTGAAGAACGGAGTGAGTGAATCCAGGATAAAGGTCTTTGGTATTCCAATCGATCCGAGATTTGGCATGGTTCGCGATAAGAATAAAGTCTATAGCGATACAGGGCTTGATCCAAAAATCCCCACTGTTCTTATTATGGGCGGAAGCCAGGGGTTAGGGCCTGTTGAAGAGATAGTCAATATGCTCGAGGACATAGATATTTCTTTTCAATTGGTGGTAGTCTGCGGAATCAATAAAAAGCTCGAGAAGACTCTAAAGAAAAAGATTGCGAGGCATAAAAAGAAATTGTTTGTTCTTGGACATGTGAAAAACATAGCCGAATTAATGGAGGTTTCGAGCGTAGTTATTACTAAGCCAGGAGGACTTACGACATCTGAGGCCTTAAGTAAGGATTTGCCAATGATCATTGTACGTCCAATACCAGGGCAGGAGGCAAAAAATACTGAATTTCTCCTGCAGCAGGGCGTAGCTGTTAAGGCAGAAGACAGCGAAGACATAGTAGCGCTTGTCAAGGAGCTACTTTTGAATAATACAAAACTCGACCAGATGCGCAAAAAAGCTAGTGAACTAAAAAGACCCAACGCAGCCAGGGACATTGCAAAGCTGGTATTGAATACAGAATAAAATGTTCTTCTATATTTTATACAAAATCGGTTATTTTCTTTCAAATGCGCTTCCTTTAAGGTTTGTATACTGGCTTGCAGAGAGGTTTGCTGATATTCATTACTCTTTCTCAAAAAAAGATAGAGAGGCTGTCACTGAGAATTTAAGTACAGTGCTTAAGAAAGATATTGCAGGATGTCGCGTATTGGCAAGAAAGGTCTTTAGGAGTTTTGGCCTGTATCTTGTGGATTTCTTCAGAATGCCAAAGCTTAACAAAGAAAACATTGATAGAAACGTTCAGATCGAAGGCCTTGAGAATATTGATAAAGCCTTAAAAGAAAATAAAGGCGCTATTATTCTCAGCTGTCATATCGGCAACTGGGAGATAGCCGGAGTAGCAGTAGGCATAAAGGGCTATGACATATCCGCTGTTACCTTGAACCACAGGCACGACAAGATAAATGATTTTTTTATTAAACAGAGAGAAGATAATGGCATGAAGGTGATCGGGATGAGCTCTGTTATGAGAGGCTGCATCAGGACATTATTGAAAAACGGTATGCTTGCATTGGTCGGAGACAGGGATTTTACAGATTCTGGCATAACCCTGGAGTTCTTCGGCGTGCCAACAAGTATTCCAAAGGGCCCAGCAGCGCTTAGCTTAAAGACGGGCTCACCGATTATACCCGGATTTTGTATACGTCACGATAGATTTAGCTACAAGTTGATATTCGAGAAACCCATTGAAATAAAAAAGATACCGGGCATTACAGAGGATGAAATGGTTAAAAGGGCAACAGAAAGCTTCATACCTGTAATGGAAAAATATATCAAGGCGTATCCAGAGCAGTGGCTTGTATTCAGGAGGTTCTGGGAGGCGCCCACAGACTCATTTGTACTTTAATTTATGAATGTATTCATAGTCATACCAACTTATAATGAGAGAAGGACCATTGGCCCTATTGTGAAGAAACTCAGGACAATGGATTTCAGGGTCGTGGTAGTGGATGATGGTTCGCGCGATCACACTATTGTCGAAGCGAATAGATTTGGGGCAGAGCTCGTGGTGCATTCTAAAAATGTAGGAAAGGGCCGGTGCATAAGAGAAGGCATGGAATATGCCTTGGATAATGGCTGTGATTTTGTTATCACCATGGATGGTGATGGCCAGCATGATCTTGCAGAGATCGATAAATTCATAAAAGAACACAAACGATCAGGCGCAGATATTGTACTTGGCAATCGAATGCGCAATCCAAAGAAAATGCCTTTTGTAAGGCGGTGTACAAATGTATTTATGTCTTTTATAATATCGCTTATCTTGGGAGAGAGGGTGGAAGATTCGCAATGTGGATATAGGCTCCTGTCCAGGAATGCCATTGATAAGATGAATCTAAGGACGACAAAGTATGAGATAGAATCAGAAATGCTCCTTGAAGCAAAAAGGCACGCCTTAAGCATAACGTTTGTGGATATAGATTCGATCTATGGGGGTGAATCCAGCCAGATTAATCCCTTTTTTGATACGCTCAGATTTATAAAGCTTATCATATATGAATCCCTGTGGAGACGTTTTTAAATGCTATGCAAGACGCAATAGTCAACTTCCTATATTCATTCGGGTTATCACCAAAAGTAACGATCTTATTGTTAAGCACCTTGCCTGTTACTGAGCTAAGGGCATCTGTGCCTATAGGCATTCTACTGCTGAAGCAGGATGTTTATTCGGTATTTTTCTATGCAGTGATCGGGAATCTTCTGCCGATAGCGCCGATATATTTTTTATTAGAACCAATTTCTAAAAGACTGAGCAAGACTGAACTCATGCGTAAATTCTTTGAGTGGCTTTTCGCAAGGGCAAAGAAGCGTGCCGGGCTTATCGAGAAATACGAGGCGCTGGGGCTTATGCTTTTCGTTGGCATACCATTTCCAGGCACAGGTGTGTGGACAGGCTGTCTCATAGCATCACTTTTACGCATGCACTTTGTGCCAACCTTTATAGCCGCAACCCTTGGCGTCCTGATCGCAGCAACAGTAGTTACAATACTAACCCTGATCGGCAAATCTGCTTTATGATACATATTTATACTGGAAATGGAAAAGGCAAGACCACTTCGGCCTTTGGCCTGGCAATGAGGGCGAGCGGCCAGGGGCTTAAGGTGTG
>CAZWYD010000053.1:0-2651 GCA_964637815.1 uncultured Planctomycetia bacterium | reverse complement strand
TATGCGGATTATGTAACTGTCATGATAGACAAAAAACACCCGTTCAGATCCAAGGTTGGAGCAAGAAAAGGAATAGAATATTGAAAAAGATAATCTTTTTGGTTCTGTTTTTATTGAGTGTTTCAATGGTCGAAGCTGAGGAGTATCGTATAGTTTCTCTCGCGCCGAGTACTACCGAGATATTGTTTGCGCTCGAGCTAGGTGGATCTATAGTAGGTGTGGATGAGTATTCAGATTATCCGAGAGAGGTTAGAGATATCGAGCACGTTGGGAATTTTAATAAACCAAACATAGAAAGGATAGTTTTATTAAGGCCAGGCCATATCCTGGTCAATACTGATCTCGATGCTGATCTAATGGATTATTTAAGGGCAAGGGGCATTAAGATTATAAAGGTATCGCCTAAAAGTGTAGACGAGCTATGCGGGAGGATGCTAACTCTGGGCAAGATTTTTAACAGGGAAAATAGGGCCCGTTTCGTCATAGAGGATATCAAAAAGCGCATTAAAGACTTATCAGTGAAGAAAGGCGCGGATAGGCCTAAGGTATTTGTGCAACTATTCCATGATCCGCTTGTTACTGGCTCCTCGTTTATAGGAGATGTTGTGCGGTTGGCAGGTGGTAACAATATAGCTCATGATATAAAGGATGACAACGGCCTTTTTAGTCCAGAGGTTTTATTATATAGAGATCCGGATATTATTATAAAGACAAGTTTTTCAAAAGATGCGGATTTCAATGCAGATACCCTTTTAAGGCCAGGCCCGCGAATTATACTGGCCATTGAAGAGCTAAATAAAATCTTTTATGAAAAGAATTAAACCCCTAACCTATATACTGACTTCAGTTTTATTCATTATTGCCTTGATTGTTTTATGCATGTTAGTAGGCCCTGTGAGGATAGCCATAGATGAGATATTTCTGCAAAAGTATTCTGATATTATGAGATTGAGGCTATTTAGGGTTATCCTGGCCATTGCAGCTGGCGCTGGACTTAGCCTTTCAGGCGTGATCCTGCAAGGTGTATTGAGGAATCCTCTGTCAGAACCCTATGTTTTAGGCGTATCCTCTGGTTCTGGCCTGGGAGCAGTTATAGGACTATTATTCTTTTCGCATGTGGCAGCTTCGCATGGCATGGCCTTTTTAGGTGGTATCTTGACTATAATAATTGTTTATAATATTGCAAGGACAGGCAATAGGTTATCCGCTGAAAATGTGATTATCGCTGGAATATTGGTAAGTGCGTTATTCTCAAGCCTTCTAATGTTTTTTATCTCGATCTCCAGCAGCGCAAAGGTCCATTCTATTATGTGGTGGCTCTTGGGCAATCTACAGGTATATAAAGGTATGCATGTAGCTATTGTTTCTGGAGCAGTACTCCTGGGGCTATTATTGGCAGCCATATTTGCAAAGGAATTAAATGCTCTTTCATTGGGAGAAGAAGAGGCAATGCACCTTGGTGTGGATATTAATAAGGTAAAAAAACTACTGCTGGTTGTTTCTGCATTAGTCACGAGTGTAGTAGTTTCTATGTGTGGCATTATAGGGTTCGTAGGTCTTATGGTGCCGCATGTAACAAGGAGATTAGTAGGGCCTGACCACAGGGCGCTTATACCGAGTTCTATCTTAACAGGAGCAGTGTTTCTTCTGATATGTGATCTTTTTTCAAGGACTGTGATGGCACCACGCGAGATCCCAGTAGGAGTTGTTACTGCATTCGTGGGCGTGCCATTTTTTATATTTATCTTAAGAAGGGCCAGAAAGGTGTATTTTAGATAATGCTTTACTTCTTAGATGTTGTAAGTGGTTACGGGAGTGCTGAGGTTCTAAAGGATGTGACGTTTAGTGTTGATCCTGGGGATTTTATTGGCATAATCGGCCCGAACGGTTCAGGTAAATCAACGCTTTTGCGTACTGCTACAAAGGTGCTGAAACCTTTTAAGGGCGAGATATATTTGCAGAAGAAAAGGCTAAAGGAAATACCCCTACAAGAGATAGCAAAGCTAATAGCAGTAGTGCCGCAGGATGCGCTGTTTATGTTTCCGTTTAAGGTGCTGGATGTGGTCTTGATGGGCCGCATACCTTATTTGAGCAGATTGGGATTTGAATCTCAGGATGACCTGAGGATTGCATTTAAGGCACTAGAAGAAGTGGATGCTATACACCTGAGAGATAGATTTATAGATGAGCTGAGTGGTGGCGAGCGCCAGAGAGTTGTCATTGCAAAGGCACTTGCGCAAAAGCCAAGGATTTTATTTTTAGACGAGCCAACTACGCACCTTGACATAAGTCACCAGATCGAGACTTTCTCGCTTTTAAAGAAACTAAACAAAGAATCAAAATTGACAGTAGTGGCGATATTGCATGATCTAAACTTAGCTTCGCTTTATTGCGATAAATTGATCTTGTTAAGTGGTGGCCAGATAAAAAAACAAGGCACGCCAAGTGAGGTCCTGGATTACAAGACAATAGAGGAGGTCTATAAGACCCAGGTCATTGTCAAAGAAAATCCACTCACCTCTAGGCCCCACGTATTCCTCGTAAGGCGCTAACTTTACATTTAAAGCAAGACCTAAAATGTAAAGTTATTTTTTTGTGTTATAAAATAGTGAAATGTCCCCTTTCTTAACATATGAAATGTCCGCTTTTAA
>CAZWYD010000052.1:0-9143 GCA_964637815.1 uncultured Planctomycetia bacterium | reverse complement strand
GGAGCCAAGTTCGTTTTTTCGAACTTTGTGGATCACGTTTGGGAGTAGAAATTGCAATATCGTTTTCCCTTTTACTCCGGCGTAAGCCATTAGCTTGAAACGATCTCCGACGGTTTGTTCTAGCCTGGTCATCACGGAGCCAAATCTGCAAAACGAACTAAGTTGGATTCATTCTGGCTTAGTTCTTTTTGTTTTACGGAGCTTCGCTTATTTTTTCAACAAAAAGCTAGAATGGCAGGTAAGTTAAATGTTTTCTTGTATTGTTTCTTTTAAGATTATTTTTTTCAGCGGCGATAGATAATATTTTACGGTAACGAAGTACCGTAAAATATACCTTGTTAAGTGAAGCAAAGCGGAACGCGCCGGAGTCCTATGAAACATAAGGACGAAGGCAAATAGAGGTTTGTTTAAGCTTGATTTTTGTGCTTTTGAGGTATAAAATTTAGTTCAAGATGTAAGCTCGACTACAAAAAAGGAGGCACAAGTGGTCCAGAAATCTTTGCTTGTGCTGCGCATCTTCATCCTTTCAGTTTTCTTCATGTCTTGCAAGGGTGCAATCTGTGCAGAGGAAACAGAACCGTCCATTTCTCTTGGCACGCTGGAAGAGAAAATCTTGTCATTCAAACCAGATCCCAAGTATAGGGATGATAAAGCCGGATTGGTTGCGCTGCAGGAAGCCCTGGCCGCGGTCAAGGAAGGCAACCACGGTATCGGCGCGTGCCTTATCCGTGAAAAAACAGGAGAAATCGTTCAGCGGGGCCATAACCGTATTTTGCAACCGTATTACCGAAGTGATTTGCATGCGGAGATGGATACGCTGACTGGCTATGAACAGCGAGTCAAAGCACAATCTCAGAAAGTGGAAGGACTGGTTCTATACGTTTCGCTCGAACCTTGCCCCATGTGCCTAACACGGATCATTATTTCAGGCGTGCAGAAAGTCTATTACCTAGCACCTGATCCCGAGCGCGGCATGGTTTACCTTTTCAAGAATCTTCCTCCTGCCTGGCAGGAAATCGCAAAGGGAAGGACCTATGAGCTGGCTCAATGCTCCCCAGAAATGAAAGATCTGGCAAATGTAATTTTCAAGTATTCTTTAGAAGTATCAGATGAAAGGATGAAAGCGGAATATAAGTAAATAGCAATACTCAGAAATACCGCGACCGAGAACTGTGCGCAGGGGAAAAGCTAAGATAATGATTCAATGTTTCAGGGATTTTGCCTGTTGCCATTTGGCTCGCTTTTGTGATACATTATTAGCGTTACTAAGGCGTTAATTTAAAGGTTCCTTTTCTTACTTTTATAGATGATCTTTGGTAGGTAAAACGGCATTGTTGCGAGGCTTGAAAGGCTCGGAACTTGCGAATCACACAAAGGTTATGGTTTTGCACCTACAATAATGCAAAATGAATTATTTATTTAATTTTAATATATGATACTACCAGCAAATAAAATACTCGGAAAATTTCCCGCGACATTCCAGCAAACAACATGGCAACAACTCTCCCCCGCCGAAAGATTAAGACGAAGCTGGAATCTTCGTAAACGGCTTAAAAATTTGAACAAAATACATGATAAAAAAATTTTTCCACGGCCTTAATTCAAAAAACATCTCTTACCTTTTAATCAGCGGACAGGCTTCAATCCTTTACGGGGCTTCCACTTTTTCGGAAGATATAGATTTATGGGTTAAGCCCCAGCCGGACAATTGGAACCGCTTTTTAAATGTATTGGCCAGCGTAAAGGCCAATACATATAAACTTACTCCTCCTAATCACAAAAAAAACCATCAAAAGCGGCCATGGCTTTAATTTCCAAATCCCTTCTCAAGAAAAAAAATCCCTTTTTGGTTCCTGGACGTAATGGGAGTGCCTCCCAGAGTAAAACATTTCAATTATTCCTTTAAAAAGGCAACATTCCAGATAACAGACTGGGGAAAACTACCTGTTATTGGCATAAGAGATTTAGTGGAATTAAAAAAGACTAGACGCCTGGAAGATTACCCTGTAATTTCAAATCTCGTGAAAAAGGTCGGCAGTCAACTGCTGCAAGTGTCCTCTCGCTATAAATGGTGTAGTTTTTGGGCGGGAAGGTTACATTTATTTCAATTCTTTAAATTTATGATAATTTTCAGTCCCGTCTTTATGGATCGTGCATTTTTTGCGGATAGAACTGATTGTTGACTTGTCAATAACTCCGCCGATGACTCCCTCTTCATTGTTCAGTGTTTGGAGAACAGGGGTAATAATATATTCCTCAATAGAAGGTGTTCCCGGCTGAACAAACATACTGCCGCCGTAATTCTCACCGGCTCTGTTTAAGGATACTACATATGAAAGATTTTCAATGGCCCTTGCGCAAACCATTGTCTGCCATGTGTTCCAGGAAAAGTCCTTAGAGGTTGCCAGGATATGAATGAAAGCAATAACATCCTGATTGACTGACTGTTCTCGCCAAAGTTCAGGATAGCGCATATCATAACAGATAACCATGCCGAGTTTTACGCCGTTAATTGCAAAAGTTTTAACCGGTGTGTTGTTCGAGCCTGTCCAGCCGGGAGTGAAGAATTCTTGTTCCATTGTAAATAGATAGTTTTTTTCGTAAACAGCGGTTAAATTTCCAGTAGGTGCGACAATGAATGCGGCAATGTAGTATTTTCTTGGGTTAGTTGCTTCTGCTGGGACATAAACAGGGATGCTGTAGATAATATATGCTTGTATTTCTTTGGCAAGCCCGCTGTACTTTTTATAGGTTTTACTGGTGTTGTCTGCTGGTTCCGCTAGGATGTCCAGGGCCTCAAATGTTTCGCGGGAATAACCGGTTACAGAAAGTTCCGGAAAGATATATAGGTCATAACCGGGGGATTTTCTTATTATTTCAAAAGATCTTTCAATGTTGGCTTCTTTTTCTTTTTCATTTGTGCAGTCAACAAGCTCTTGTTGAACAGCGAGAAACGATACTTTACCGTTAATGTTTTTTGGGGTATCAAGTGATGAGGATATCCCTAAAGAATAGAGATTGGTGGTTAACATCAAAAAGATAAAAGTGCCTGTAATTTTCAGTGTTATTTTAAACTTTCCCATTTTAAATAATAAAAATCAAAATATAACCAATTATCTATATGTTATTATAATATATATCAAAGTTAATGCATAGTTTTTTTTACTGTAATCAATATTAAAAACCAAAAATGCCTTAAAATTTAATTATCGCATCAGTATTAGTTTGGGAATATCTCCTGCATCATTAAGCTGTAAGGTAATGCTATTATTGCTTACCTTAGCTTGTACCGTAATGGTGGATTTTCCTGACGGTAATTCACCTGCCCAGGTCAGGACCATAGATGATGGATCGGAAGTGCCACCTGCCGCCATTGTTGAGCGAATTTCTCTAATGTCACTTGCATTGCCATTAACAACTAGGCGGACAAACCCGCTGCCGCTGCCTTCCTTTGTCGATGTAATAACCATTTCACCCTCAAAAAGAACAATAGCATTTTCTTTGGAAAAGTTTTTGCTGATGGAAAGCCCCGGCATATTTTGCCAGGATATTGATGATGTTTTCCATTCTGAACTCTTTGTCAGGGTTTCAATTAGTATGTTATCTGAGCGCTTTTGTTCTATTGTTCCTTCTATTTTCAAAAAAGGATAATTAGTATAAAGCTCATTTAAAACTTCTTCCAGAGAAGCCGTTCCTTCAACTGCCAGGCGAAGATACCAGGAATGCATATCATCTGCTATTGCACTCCATTTCTTCCTGCCTTCTTCATAATCTGCTTCCAGGCATAAATCACGAATCTCTGCCGCGAGAAATTGTGCCTCAATAAAACCTGTTTTGGTTTTAAGCGCTAAAAGCAGTTCAATTCTATCAACTTCCGCTTCCATTCTTATTGAAAAGAGTTCCTTAGCTGTAATTGGTGCCTGATTGCGCGGAGAAAAACGAAAGGGGAGAAAAAACCATAAGCCAACAACTAGACAGCCAACAATTATTGCCCCAACGGTGACAATTCTGTTTATATTACGATTGTTCATCATACCCCCTTTATTTCCTAAGATATTTAGTTGTTATTTCAGCCAAGTTTTTTATCGTGCACAAATGATACATTCAGTCGTAATGGATTGTCATACAGCTTATGAAGTCGCTCTTCAACTTCTCTGTGGATCTCATCCATTTCTCCTATTTTGTATGACTTATTAGGATTTTTAACTACAAAGCTGACTTCATAAACAAACCTGCGGCCTGACTTGCCCACGCGCAGAATAATATCTTCAAAGCCCTGTTTGTCGGCGATTTCTTCCATTGCTTTTTCTGCGGCCGTTAATATGCTTTTTTCCGGTGCCATAATAAGTATTCCCTTGATCGCGTTAATAAGAGCAACTATCGGATTTCTAACAAAAAATAAAACAGCAATTATTACCATCAGCGGATCCATACAGCGGGCGTACTGTTCGCAGCCTGCGTACTGAACTATAAAACTGATAAGAAATCCTATTAATACCGCCAGGCTAAGCAGTGTGTCCATCAGCCACTGCAAGCCTTGAATCTTTACCAAGTCGGATTTGAAGGCCAATTTTTTCCCTTTGCTGATAATATAGTACCAGCAGATATAGCAGCCAATTACTCCGATGACGGCGTAGGCGATGCCGGAGAGATTGTTTATTTCTTGTCCCCCGGAAAATAATGAAAGAGCCGCATAGGTAAAGGCCCTGATACAGATCCCAATTAAAATAACCGATTCCAGTACTATTACCATGGGTTCCATTTGTGCCCGGCCGTAGGGGAATTTTTTGTCGCGGCCCTTTTTTATGCACCAGATAGCATAAAAATAGAGCCCGGTGAGCAGAAGGCTGATAAAGGAATAAATGCCATCAAACAATATCATTTGCGATTTAACCAACATGCCCCAGATCAGGGCCAAGACGGCAAAGAATAAGGCTCCGCAGGCGGAGAATGTTAGAATGTTTTCTTCATGGTGGTTGTTCATGTGATACCTACTTAATAATTATGGAATATATTATTTATATATTTTACCTTATTTTCACCGGTAATTGGAATTAAAATTGTTACAAAAATGATATATTATTGATCATAGATCGAAAAAATGTGGGGACAATACTTATATTTAGCATATTTTTGTTAAAAAATCACTAGGAGAAATTTTCGAATGAATATAGATAGAAAATCTTTTTCAAATTCCAGCGATAATATAAAGGGCTTTACCAATGAGGCCAAATTACGTCTCTGCCATCGCCTCCGCTTTATTGGGGTCTCCGTTTCTATTCTATTGCTCTGGAACGGTGTATGTGATTTTATTTACGGTTATTCGTCCAAATTGAGCGGTCTTGAATATTTTTCTCCTGCGGTATGGGATACAATTCGTACCGCCGGCCATCGCCCTTATTGGCTGGTGATGATAGCACAAACGGCCGGCTGGCTCTATCCGTTTTACGCGTTGTCATATTATCATTGGTGGGTTGGTATGCGACGTGCCGGATTTTGGCTTGCCCATGTGCCGCGTGCAATGCTTGCCTGCCCCGCTAGCCGGGTTTCTGATTGCACTATTTGGCACGTGGTTCATGCTCATTCCCTGTCTGGCCAGCACAGTCTGGCTGTGGAATCGCGCTTGTGTCACTACTGTCTATAACAAAAAAACTGGATTTTTGGCACAACAAATATATTTTATTTACTTTTCAATTATAAATAAAGTATAATTATTTTATTATATTTCCTTTGTATTTCCTTTGTAACATTTCCTAACGGATATTATTGCCATATGGAGCCCCACGGGCTGACACCCGTGGTTCCGTTTGCTGCACCCCTTCGGGGTAACATAGCACAAACGATTATGCATTGCTCAATCCCGTCCGCGCTCTCATCCCCGGACTTACATCCGGGGCGTGCAACGTCCCGCGGCGGGATAAATCATAGGAAATTATATGTTAAGCATTAAAAGATTTGGAATAATATTTTTTGCAGTTATCATAGCAATTCTGCCTATCTCCTGCACACCTTCATCCACAATTAACAGTGAAAAAGAAATAGAAATAAACACACTTGTTATCCCTTCGCGTAACCACACAAGGATGCAGCCTGAAATATATTATGCATTTATGGATTCAGCCAAGAATATAAAATCCGAAATCATATTCGATTTTGATTTATTTAATCCTTTTATTTATGGTTCAGATGACAATAGCATAGCTGTCAACAAAGAACTTTTAGATCTATTCTATGATTGTGTTGATGAAGTTGTAGAGATTAAAAAGTCAAACCTCAAAACCAGCAATCTTTTGAATAATGTACAAATATACATAAAAGAAAACCCAGAATCTCATCTTGCACAAGCCTATAGAATAATTGAAAACATAATGAATAAATATCAATTTTTGGTGGTCGAATCAAGCGATACGTATGGAGCACACCCCATATTTTACGATTCGGACATTAGTGTTATAAATACTCCTGATGGAGCAAATGAAAAAGATTTAATAGAGGCCATATATGATCTTTTTTTTGTAGATATAGCTCTTGCGCAAAATAAACCCATCTGGGGTACCTGCCATGGCGCTCAGATTGGATATATACACGCAGGTGGTAAATTAGGACGTCTATTCGAATATAAAAAGGACGGTTATAATAATATTGAATTTAAGAAATCTGCTCCGAAATATATTAAAGAAGAAACATGGCGAATCGATACTATGCTCTATACGCAACAACCCGGCACCAACTATTCAAAACCATTGATAACAGTATACATGGTTCCTGATACCTATAAAACAGACAATCAAAAATATGTTGAAATGTATCTAAATAAAGATTTTCAGCATTCTTTTGGCATGATAGAACCTATTCCCGAACAAATCGAAATAATCTCATATCATCCGTTAAGTCAATATAATTCAAATATCCATGATAAACAATATCAAACATTCAATAAATCATTCAAAAATGTCCTAAAAGATCAGGTTATCGTAGATGCATATCGATACAAGACAATGCTTGGGACACAGTACCATCCTCAGTATACATATAATGACATGGAAACCTCAATAGTATTTGACTATCTTGTACGGCAAATTGCTAATAGATATGGAGGTATGATATGAAATTATCAAGGCTTCTGTTTGTCACTTTTATTTTTCTTTTAGGTTGTTCCAGTTTTATACTAATAAGTGCGGAGGTGGAGCTAAAAACAGATAGTGATGAGGAGAGTATCTATTATATTAAGTGGCTGGAGGAACAGTCGATGCTCTATAATGCCGGACGTTTGGCCGGGAAGGTTTCTGGAACGGGCAGCCAGTGGCGGCATCCGTTTGCGGTGCCGCAAACCGAAGAGGCGGCGGCAACAGCTTAGGAATAGCTGGAAAATATGGAGAATATACAGTAAAATTAGATGCCTTTGAGGGTAAAATCTTCCTCTTTCAAAAATAGGGGCACAAAAAAGTGTAAAGATATACTTTGCGACAAAAATGGCCGGAGAGAATTTTTATCCTGCATTGTGAAAATTTTCTAACAGATTTCTAGTCAGCGGGGCGAGAAATTTAATTGTAAGGGATTTTCGCAAACTTCCTTAAGAGAGGAGGTCATAATGAAGAGAAGTAAAAGATTGTTCCTTTTCCTGCCTCGTGCAATTCTAGCACTATTTGTTGTTTTCTTTATTTAACATTTGCCAACTTGCGGCGGGACATTATTTATATTTGAAATATTCATTAAAAATGTTTGCCTACTGCTATTTTCAGGATATTAACACATATGGATAAACCAACTAATAATATACTAACACCAAAATGTCTGCTGTCTATACAAATTGCGCATATGAGAACAAGGCACGGCGACGAATACTATGTTCTGCATAATCCAGATACCAAAGCTTATTTGAGAATAGATCCCAAAAACTACTACCTTTGGAAATTGATGGACGGCAAACGCAGCATTATGGATATCGTTCTTGAATACTATAAAAAATTTGGTTCTTACCCTCTGGATCGCATAGATAATCTATTAGAGCAGTTAAATGCAAATTCTCTAATTGAAGGTGGCAAGCAGAAACCAGCTGAATATAAAAAAAGCGGATATGAATATTGGCTAAAAAAGCTATCAAGCAGCGCTTTACAGAAAGAATACGCTTTCAAAAACGCGGATAAATTCTTTGATATTGTTTATCGTTATATAGGCAGGTTCTTTTTTATGCGTGTGCCGCTTGTGTTTTTAAGTGTGATATCAATAGTTGGATTTATGCTTTTTATTTATTGGGAGCCAAAGCCGATTTTCCAGTTTCTTGACCTTAGGGGGGATTATGATTTAGGGGCGATAGTTCTTCTTGTTTCGTTTCCATTCTTGATTTTTTTTCATGAACTGGGGCACGCGATGGCATGTAAGCATTACGGGCGCAGGGTAAGGAAGTCGGGGCTGATATTCTATTTTGGCATGCCTGCATTTTTTGTGGATTCGACGGATATGTGGCTGGAGGAAAGGTCATCCGCGCGTGCTCTAGTTTCAATTGCAGGACCTGCTGTTAACGTATTAATATCCGGGCTCTTTTGCGTAATTGTTGCTGTAATTCCTTCAAGTGATTTTTCTCTGGGATTATATCAAGTCGCGTATTTAAATTATTTTTTAGCACTGCTAAATCTAAACCCATTGCTTGAATATGATGGATATTATATTCTTATGGAATGGCTGGAAGTTCCTAACTTAAGAAGAAGATCGTTAAACTTTATTTTTAATATGTTTACTGGTAAGATAAAAAAAGAGGGCGGTTTTTCTCGTGAGCATAGAATTTATTGTATTTATGGCTTTCTGTCTATTGTTTTTACGGCTTTAATGATGTGTGCTGTATTGTATATCTGGAAGAACGAGTTGAGCAAAATGGTTTCTTCTTTTTCAAGCGGCGATGATATGGTAGCTGCTGCCATATTTGGAGGATTAACTATTGTTGCGGGATTTTTTCTGGCAATCGGATTAGCAGCACGGGGTATCTTGTGGCTTAAGGAATTGACAGCCAAAAAATAATAATATATAATTTAGTTATCGTTAAAAACAATAATTTAAAAAGGAGGTGAGAATATGGCTACTCAAAAAGAAATGCATGAATTGATCGGCCGCGCGGTTGTTGACGCGGAATTTCGCAAAAAGCTCAT
>CAZWYD010000051.1:0-9269 GCA_964637815.1 uncultured Planctomycetia bacterium | reverse complement strand
CGAGGCACGGGGCTGAGCGAAATTCCCACGCTGGGGGAATTTCGCGTCCCCGAGAGCCAGTGGTCTGGGTGGTGCAGAAGACCTGAAACTGTAACGTAACTCTTCAAATATTATATAAAAACTTTAGTTAATCAATGCTGGTTGAAGCGAATCCTTGCTTATGCCAATTATTCTTTCCTTGGCTAACTGGGCTACTTTTTTTCCAGACATTAGCATGCCACCGAAAGTCGGGCCCATGCGCGGGATACCGTATGCAGTGGATACTGCCATGCCGCAGATAAGAAGGCCTGGATATATTTCGCTGGTTTTCTCTACCACTAGATCCTCTGACACATTGGCATCCATTGGCCCGAAATCCTTTAATTTTATAATACCTCTTTTCTCCAAGCTCTTACAAACATGCGCATCATGGCCAGTAGCATCAATAACCACCTTGGATTCTAAAGAAACAGGATCAACGCACGTGATCTGCCTTGGAAGCGCTGATACAGGTGTCCAGTTTATTACAGTGCCTTCTACCTTGTTATTTCGCAGAACCACGTCGTCAAATTTGGTCATATTTAAGATCTTTACGCCTGCGTCACATGCTGCTGAAATAAGCTTTGAGCATGCATTTGGGCCATCTGCTGTAAATAGGCCTGGTTCAGCCTCTTTATAAGGAATATTCAGTTCATCCAGGATCTCATTTGCTGGCGCGCGAAAGGTCAATGTGTTCATCAAATACCCGCCGATCCAAAAACCACCACCCAAATAATTATTTGCCTCGACAACCAAAGTCTTAAAACCCTGTTTTGCCAGATCCCTGGCTGCAGTGAGTCCACTTGGACCCCCACCAATGATTATTACGTCTGAAGTAATATACTCTTCGAACCATCCGGCAAATTCCTTTAGAATCGCCTTGGTGATCTTTGCTTCACTTACAGGCTGAAACATGCTATGCTCCTTTCCTAGTTAAATAGAGCCTGAAACTTCTCTATTTCTTTTCTTACATCATCTTTTGTCACCACTGCTGAAATCGCGCATACTGCGTCTGCTCCAGCATCCACGACTTCTTTTACATTGTCAAGAGTAATGCCGCCTATTGCTGTAACAGGGATAGCGCAGTTCTTTTTTATCTCCTTTATAAGCTCAATACCGCAAGGCGCTCCTGCGTCATCTTTCGTCGTGGTTCTGAATATCGGGCTCACGCCTAAATAGTCAGCGCCTTTTTTCTCTGCCAGCGCCGCTTCTTTTAGATCATGCACTGTTACGCCTATTGTCTTTCTCTTACCTAAGAGCTTACGAGCAGTCTCATGTGGCATATCACCCTGACCTACATGTACACCATCCGCGTCCACTGATAGAGCAGCGCCCACTATATCGTTTATAATAAATACTGCCTTTCCCTCGCATATCTTCTTAATCGCCTTTATTTCCTCAAGCAAAGACTCCATCTTGCTCGTCTTGCTTCTATATTGAACAACGCTCACGCCTGCTTCAATGGCGCTTTTCACATCACTCAGGTTGCCGTTTTTGCTAAGGCCCGCATCTGTTATAAAATAATACCCTTTTATCACTCTACCCTCTTTAGCTTTTCTATTTTTTCTTTGTCCAGATTATAAATATTGTCGAATAGCCTTTCCTTAAATGTGCCTGGGCCAGCGCTATCTTTACAAGCTAACTCTGCTGCGATCTCGTAACACGCGAGCCCTGCTACACTCGAAGTGACTAGATCTTTTTCAACAGCACTAAACGCGCCTATCACAGAAGCTGCCATGCAGCCTGTGCCTACCACATGCGCCATCATATCGCATCCGTTTTTTACAATAATGTGCTTATCTTTAGTGGCTACTATATCCTCTTTTCCTGTTATAACCACTGTGGTATTTCTTTTTGCTGCAAGATGCTTTGCCAGCTCTATTAAATCTTTCTTAACTTCACTTGAATCTACGCCTTTTGTCTGAACTTTTTCACCTGCGATCCTAGCAACCTCTGAGGCATTGCCTTTTATAATACCAATCTTTGTGTTATCCAAAAGCTCAAAACATTTTTCATCCCTTAATTTCGTAGCGCCTGCGCCACATACATCTAAGGTAACGGGTATACCTTTTTTATTTGCGGATTTCGCAGCCTTTTTCATTGATTCAATAAATTCAGGTGTCAATGTACCTATATTAAGGACAAGTGCTGACGCCAGAGACGCCATATCCTCGACCTCTTCAACAGCATGAGCCATAACAGGCGCAGCACCAAACACCTTCACTATATTAGCACAATCATAAATCGTAACCCAATTCGTAAGATGGTGCACTAGAGGTTTCTCTGTCCTAACATTCTGCAAAATACCATAGATGTCCATTAATTCCTCCTAATAAATAAAAAACCCTATGCCAATGCATAGGGTTTTTACAAATCCTTTTCCCTACGCTAGCATTATCTAGGTCAGGTTCATCGGGTAATCTGCTTTAGCAGAACTCTCAGGCCGCTCACGACCTCCCCGTTGTTGACTATATTAAAACATAAGCCTTAATTGGTGTCAATAATATAAACTTGATTTCTCTTTCGGAATTATTTTTCCGTCCTGTAAATAGACTATTTTATTGGCCTGTGAGCCTAGTTTGGGATTATGCGTTGCTACTATTATTGTTAGATTCTCTTCTTTATTCAGCTTCTTGAAAAGATTAAAGATCTCCTGTGCGCTTTTTGTGTCTAGATTACCTGTTGGCTCATCTGCTAAAAGTAATTTTGGTGAAGTGACTAATGCCCTGGCAATTGCTACCCTTTGCCTCTCGCCGCCAGACAACTCTTTTGGCAGATGATTTATACGATGAGCAAGGCCTACTTTCTTAAGGACCTCTATTGACTTGCTCCTTTCCTGCGCTTGCCTCGAAAAATACAAAGGGAGTTCCACATTTTCAAGCGCTGTAAGGCTCGATATAAGAAGAAAATCTTGAAATATAAAGCTAATACCTTTACGCCTCATATCGACCAAGGCATTCTCTTTAACGCCTGAAACATCTTTTCCAAGGACCTCAAGTCTTCCGCTCGATATTCTATCCAAACAACCCACAATATCTAAAAGCGTGGTCTTGCCTGAACCAGACGGCCCCATAAGCGCAACAAAATCTCCCTGTTGGATATTCAGGCTGACACCATTAACCGCATGTATCTTTTCAGCAGTCAAATCATATGTCTTGGTTAAATCTTCCGTCTTTATTATATCGTAGGCCATTTTAATCTCCTGTTCTAATAGCCTCTATTGGCCTCATGGATGAGGCCCTTAGCGCAGGATATGTCCCTGCAATAAGCCCCATCACTATAGTTGCAATAAATGAAAAGATTAAAAGAGACGGTGCAATCAATACTAATTTCCCGCCAGGTGTATAAGGTAAGACCTGTCTTATGATCTGCTCGACTACACTAGAGCCTAAAATAGCAAGGATATTCCCAAAGATGCCGCCAAAGATACAAATAAGCGTAGTCTCTATCCATATGATCTTAAAGATATCCATCCTTGATGCACCAATCGCCTTCATCACTCCTATCTCGCGCGTGCGCTCAAATACAGACATAAGAATCGTATTTGTAACGCCAATAACAGCGATAAATATCGCGATTATCGCAACAGAATTTGCCATGACCTTGGCTGAGGTTATTAGATTTAGAATAGTTCCTCTTACCTGTGCAAGGCTTATGACTTGAATAGCTGGTTCATTATATAAATCCTCTTCAAATTCTGAAAGTGTAGTGATTTCTTTTAGTTTTACGCCAATGCCGGTTAATTTGCCTGAGAGCCCGAATATAGCTTGAGCTGTTTTTAGCGGCATAAAAATCACGCCATCGTCCTGCGTGCCTGTGCGCTCTAAAATGCCTTTTACTGTAAGTATCTTTTCTGCTCCTGGTATAAAAATCTTATCCCCGACTAAGCGCTGCTCTACTTCAGCAGCCTCATAGCCCATAATGACTTCATCTGCGTCGCTGCTTGAAAACCACCCGCCTTCTTTAAATTTATTCCATGGCTTTAATTTAAGGAAGGAATCTTCGATCCCCATGTACATTGCAAACCCGCCACGGCCATCAGACCTCTCCTCGTGATACACAGTAGAAACGAGCTGCGGCGTTATCGTGTCTACCCTTGGGTCATCCACGATTTTTCCATATACATCTTCGTCCATGTAACGAAGCCCGCCACCGCCTTTAAGCATCAATGTAGCTGCCTCATAAGGACAGCCCTTTGCAGTCACAAGTACATGATAGCCCATCTTATCAATATCATTACCCAGGCCCTCTTGATATCCTGCATCAAAGGCCAAAAGACTCACAAGCACTGCAACTGCTATTGACACACCTCCGACAGTCAAAGCGCTGCGGATCTTCTTCCGCTTAAGATTCTTAAAGGCTATGATAAAAAATTTCATTTTATCTGAACTCCTTCTCCTATGATCATTGTCTTCCCATCTCTTGTCTTTACCTTACCTTCAACAGTTGCCTTATGGCCTACCTTCTGAGGTATTGCAAAACTCGATGGCTTCATATCTACATATATGATGCCTTTCTCACCCTTTAGATCAATCCAGCATCCTGTAGAACATTCAGTAACTATCTTTCCTTCTACCTTTACTGTCTTGTCAGCGTATTTATCAGGGTTTGAAAGAATATCACCTACTTTATTGAGCTCTCTTTCTGTAAGCTCTTTACCAAAACCCTCGGCCTTGCCGCAACCACTTAAAAATCCTACACCAACCACTAATAAAACTACTAAAATCCATATTTTCATTTCTCATCGCCTCCCCAAAATATATCAAGCAGGATCAGATTCTTCTTAATCCCTCTCAATGTTGCATTAAAATCCTCTACACTTTCTTCACTTGGATCTTTTATATTATTAAAAAGATTCGATAGTCCCATGCCTATAAATTGTTCTGTGAAAGATTCATCCCTAAATCTAGGTGCTTCAGGTGACCAGAGCTTTTGATAATAAAAATCTATGACCTTTGCTTCTAAATCCGTGGCTAAAATAATCTGCATTCCGCCATACATACCCTTCTGGTTAATACCATGGACACGACCTATCACTTCTTTACCTTTAAGAATAGTATAATATGCATAGGGGGTATCTATGCTTTCATAAACCGGGTCCAACTTATCTCTTAATCTCTTCTCAATTTCTTCCTTGAGTTCTTCTCCGCCTTTTTCTTCTATAGTTATAAAGTCAGTCCTATATCCTGTAGACTCAGGAAAGATCCTTTTTACGTCCCTATCCGGATCATTTAAGGTGCACCCTACAGCAGCAAAAGAGGTGCTTGAGAAGCTAAGCAAAAATAAAATGCTATAACCCAAAATAATAGAACTGAAATAAGACCTTGTCATCTTCCTTCTCCCCATAAAGATTAAAATCATGCGCAACCAGTGTCCGCAACGTAACATTCTCATTTAGCTTATACGAAATACCTGCGCTCAGCGTAGAATCATCAGTATCGCTAGTGTGAATATCATTGATCCATGACTGAAACTGAAGCTCTAATTGGACATTCTGATGGCTTGGTAAAGTATAGTCTACCTCAAACAGATATCCCAATACATCTTCATCATTGTCTTGGCCATAAGCAACCTCGCTTTTAAAAAGATATCGCCCGTAGACATATTGTGCATCCAGTCCTATCCTTTTTTTAGTAACTGCCTCATCCGACAAAAGATTATTCTTCGGAAATGTCGACATGCCTTTTGTCTTTAACACCTCTCCGTAAAGAAAAGACAAACCGTATTGAAAATCCTTGCTTGTAGGTGAGCCAATCCTTGTAGTAAAGAGATAGCTTCCATCAGTCCTGCGAATGCTCATGCCAGATCCAGTTTGCAAAGCAATCTTATAATCAAATTTATCCATGCTGCCTTTTAAAGCAACTCCCCAGTCTTTTTTAAAACCAATGTTTTTCATTGCCAGGGTCTGCAGAAGCGTCGCGTGAGTATCAAGCACTGGCTCCAGGCCGAATGCTGGATCAAAATGTCCAAGCTTCAGGTTATATCCGTAGCCGAGTTTATACTGGAGCCAGGCATTATGTATTTCGATTCCCACTGCATCCTGTGAATCCTCCAGGCTATCGTATGTAAGCCTGACCTGCAGGTCAGTTGTGAGAAAATCGCCATATTCGTTAGAAAATTTTCTGTAATCCTCAAATCCGATTGAATTCATCAGGCTGTCGCTTTTACCTGTCCATTTATCTCTATCCGAATAACCTCCGATAATATTCAGTTCTTTATAAAAAAGCGCCTGGCCAGCATGCGCCACTCTAGATAAAGCGATAAATAAAAAAATAACTATAATGACTTTAAGCTTCATCAGCCTGCCTTTCTGAATCTCGAGATAAGTTCAATAATCTCGTCTATCTTTTTCTCCTTGTCAGAGTCGGACTTTCCTTTCAGGCTTCGAACAACGCATCCCTCAATGTGCTTCTTGAATATGTTGTTCTCCACTCTATAGAGCGCGCCTATGATGGAATGGATCTGCGTAATAATATCCACGCAATACCGCTTCTCCTCAATCATCTTCTGGATGCCCTTGACTTGACCTTCGATCCTCTTTAAAGCTATTAGCTGTTCTGGGTGTACGGTTTTCTGCTTCATAGCAATCTCTCCTCCCACTACAAGTATACCATACCCCCCTACCCTATGTCAAGGGGAAAATAAAAATCCCCTCTCTAAAAAGAGAAGGGATTTAAACAAATAAAAACTATTAGCCCGCTATCGCCTCTTCTACGATCTTTATTACCTCTTCCCTGTTAATGGGTTTCATGCAGAATACAGTATTGGCCACTGTCTGGCCATGCTGCTCCAATAGACCCCCAAGTTTTGACAAGAAACCCGATATAACACATATCTTTGTATCTTTATCCATAGCCCTTAGATCCTTTAATAGCTCCTTGCCATCCCTATCAGGCAATGCCAGGTCTAAAAATACGAGGTTATATTTTTTTGGCTTAAATAAATCCATGCCCTCTTTAGCTGTCTCTGCAAAATCAAGTTTATAGTCAAATTTTTCCAGGACAGATTTAAAGGCATCTCTTATTAACTCATCATCATCAATAATAAGTATACGAACCATATTCCCCTCCTAACAAGGTAGAGACAATACTACCTCTGTGCCCTTTTTCTCCTCAGAATAGATTTCTATCTTTCCTTTGTGCTGGTCCATGATATTCTTTACTATGGACATACCCATGCCAAGGCCTCTTCCAATAGGCTTGGTTGTGAAAAACGGATCAAAAATTTTCTTAAGGTGCTCTTTTTTAATACCATGACCTTTATTCTTGATCTTTACCTTTACCATGTCATTTTCTAAGTAACTCTCTATGCTGATCTTTCTAGGCTTCAGATCCAAAACAGCATCTTTAGCATTTAACAATAGATTCAATATCACCTGCTGCAGAGCGTTAACTGAAACATCAACGACTGGGAGATTTCTTCCATAATTTTTTACTAATTGGATCTTGTTTATTTTAAACTCGTAAAAAATAAATGGTATTGCTGATTCGATTACATCATTTATGTCCTCTTTTTTCAAGACCAATTCTTCTTTACGCGAAAACACCAGGAGCTTGGAAACTACCTCTGAAATCCTTTTAAGTCCGCCTTCTATCTGCGATAAGACCTTGTATTCCTTACTCCTTTTCTTTTTCTCTGAAGCAAGATCCCCTGCGAGCAGCATAACACCCATTAAAGGATTGTTTATCTCATGCGCCATGCCTGCTGAGAGCGTACCAATGGCAGCCATCTTTTCTGCCTGGATAAGTTGATCCTGTGCTTCTTTAAGTCTTTCGTAGGCCTGATTCAAATCTGATTCTGCCTTTTTTCGCTCAGTGATTTCTCTATTGAGATCATATATGGAAGTAGTTGTCCTTTTCAGGTTTTCTGTCATGCTGTTAAAGGCAATAGCCAGAGCCGCGATCTCATCCTTTGATTTGATCTCTACCCTGGTGTCTAAATTACCTTTGCCTATATTAATTGTTGCGTGCATAAGTTTTCTCAATGGCTTTAGAATAGACCTGGAAATCAAACCACCTATTAAGACAGCAAGTATGGTCAGTATGAACGACGTGGCCAACATAGCATTTCTCAATCTAACAACAGAAGCGAATATTTCTTCTGTCTCGTGTTCTGCTATTAAAATCCAACCTAGACCTTTAAAATCTCTATACCCCATTGAACTGGCATAGGCAAATAACTCCTCTTCTTCGCCAGGCTCATTCCCTATGAAAAACCCTCTATCTCCTTCCATCCTCTTAAAGAACTCCTGACTAGATATGTCCTTAAAAAAACTAAATTCCCTTTTGTCCCCGGTTAAATGAATAAGTCTGCCATTCTTATTTATTAACTTAAAATACCTGCTTTTATATCGTTCACTGGGTGCAACAGATTCTATTATATTAATTGCCTCTTCGATATTAAGGACTACCTTTATGACGCCAACAAAATCTCCATTACTATCTTCAACCCTTACTGCAATATCAGTAGAATAAAGATCTGCACTTTCATCATATTCGACATCTCTTATAAATAGGCCTTTATCCTTTGCCTGGACCCACCACACTTCATCATCCTGTTTATAGTCAGAGGTCTTTCCTGTTAGTGCAACATTAACGCCGTATTTATTTGTTACAAATACCTCGCCAAAAACCCTGTAACCATATTTCTCTTCATAGAAGTTGATTTTTTCTCTTAACTCACTTGACAATATATTGTCAAGCAGTTCCTGCATGAAAGGAGTTATTGTCTCTTTTGGCGCAGAGACCCATTCCTCATCTTTAGTAGTAATATAACTCTGTACATCATCTAAATCTTTAAACGCTTGGTTTGATTTTAAAAGCATCTGCTGCAGCAATAAATCCTTTGAATATTCTTCAAATGTCTCTATCTTGCTATAGATATCTCTATCTATCTTATCGATGATTTCGCTGGCCAATAATACAGAGTTCTCACCGATATGCCTTTGCAATACATCCTGACTTACATCAATAGAGAGATATCCTATGAGCGCAACCAATGCTGCGACTGCTAAGAATCCTAAGATCAACTTTTGACTTATTTTCATTATTTAGATTTGGTTTTCTTGGACTTTTTTTTGCCAAAAAGCCATTTTTTGAGTCGAAATTGTATCTTATATCTTCTCCTGCAGAGTCTATTGCTTACGAGCCTCATCTGTAGCCCCCTCGCTGCGCTTTTTGCCAAAGCCGAATATTTTTTGATGAGCGACAATTATAATTACCGGTCAACGACAATTATAATTCCCGGAATCA
>CAZWYD010000050.1:0-9345 GCA_964637815.1 uncultured Planctomycetia bacterium | reverse complement strand
TTGCGCGAGGCAGTGTTCTTATGGATAATACCTTTTGAACTTGCCCTATCGAGTGTTGAGATGAGGACATTGAGCTGTTTCTTTGCCTCATCCAGTTTTTTTGCAGACACAAGATCTATAAATTTCTTTGTCTCAGTCTTTAAAAGAGACTTTATAGACAAATTCCGCGCAGTCCTTCTTTTGGTCACCTTGATACTCTTGTAAGCAGCGTGTAGTATTGGCATCATTTCTCCTTTTTAGTGTAAGATAAGATAACATAACAAGACGCATATGTCAACGAAAAAGCACATACTTAAATCTGCAGGGATCATAGGATTTGCTACAGTGGTGAGCCGCGTACTGGGGTTTGTGCGCGATATCCTGATCGCGCGGTTCTTTGGCACCAGTAAATTCGCTCAAGCCTTTGTGGTAGCATTTCGCATACCAAATATGCTAAGGGATCTCATAGGCGAGGGCGCTACTAATGCAGCTGTAGTTCCGGTCTTGAGTGAGTATTCTGAGACAAAAAAGAAAGAGGAATTCTGGCATCTGGCCAATGTATTGCTGAACGTGGTCTTGATAGTGCTGACAGGCGTGACACTAATAGGCGTTGCTTTCGCGCCAGTGATCGTGCGTCTTATAGCGCCTGGATTTATAAGCGATCCTGAGAAGTTAAGACTTACAGTGCAATTGACGCGTTTCATGTTCCCCTATGTATTGCTCGTGGGACTCCTGGCTTACGCTATGGGCATACTTAATTCCCTGAAGCATTTCTCAGCGCCAGCGTTTGCGCCAGCGATATTGAACCTGACGATAATAACCTGTGTGCTCGTGAGACAAGGAAGTGTTTCAGCACTTGCAACAGGTGTTTTAATAGGCGGTGTTATCCAGCTGGTCGTGCAGATACCTGTTTTATTTTCTAAAGGGTTTCGATTTAATTTTAGGAGCGGCGTTCATCACCCGGCTGTAAAAAAGATAGGCATACTTCTGGCGCCCAGGATACTTGGCTCGTGCGTGTACCAGATAAATATTTTTGTCAATACAATGCTCGCGTCACTTTCGTCTATAGTGGGACAGGGAGGCGTAGCAGCGCTTTATTATGCGAACAGGATCTTTCAATTTCCTCTCGCAATATTTGGGATAGCTGTTGCGCAGGCAGCATTGCCGACCATGTCCAGGGAGGCGCTCGAGCAGGGCCTTGAAAAACTAAGGGGGACGCTTTCCTTTTCGCTCAGGGCAGTGAATTTTATAATGCTGCCAGCGTCTTTTGGCCTGATAGTGCTTGCCAGGCCCATAACCAGTGTATTGTTTCAAAGAGGCATGTTTGGACAATATTCAACATCCATAACTGCTGGCGCGCTTGCGTTTTATTCAATAGGACTTTTTAGTTACGCGGGGATAAAAATACTGGTGTCGTGTTTTTATTCGCTGAAGGATACATTTACACCTGTAAAGATCGCGAGTGTATCTTTGGTGCTGAATATTGTGCTGGGCGCTATACTTATGTTTTTTTTAAAGATAAGCGGTCTTGCCCTTGCCACTGCTATATCAGGGATCTTTAATTTCTTTTTGCTATTCTTTGCCTTAAGAAAAAAGATCGGCGGGTTTGATGATCTGAAGATAGTAGTTTCATTTCTTAAGATGCTTGCATCCAGCGCAGTGATGGCAGGATTGATATATTTTAGCGCGTTCAGGATGGGGTTGAATCTTTTCATTGTCATATTAATAGGTATAGTGAGTTATATGTTAGCCGCGTTTGTCTTTCGCGTAAGAGAGACAAGGGAGTTTTTGAAATGGGTCTTAAGGAGAAATTAAAGAAGATACCGCGTTCGCCTGGCATTTACATGATGAAGGATGCTGGGGGCGAGGTGCTCTATATAGGTAAGGCAAAGGATCTTTCTAAGAGGGTAGCAAGCTATTTTCAGAAGAATCGGCCTGCGACTGCAAGGCAGATGCATTTATTGGAGCGCGTGAAGGATCTGGATTATATAACAACGACTTCTGAAGAAGAGGCGCTTATCTATGAGTCGAATCTCATAAAGGAGAAGAAGCCGAAGTATAATGTGGACCTCAAGGACGACAAGAGTTTTCCTTTTTTAAAATTGACACTGGGTGAGAAATTTCCGCGACTTGTTATTACGCGGAAAAAGACTGTTGATGACTCGAGATACTTTGGCCCGTACACGCGCGTGAAGCTTTTGCGCAAGGCGGTTGCGGTAATGAAGGCCATCTTTCCTCTGCGCACGTGCAAGAAAATCCCGGATCACGTGTGCCTGTCGTACCATATTGGCCAGTGCGCAGGGCCGTGCGTTAAGAAAGTCAGCGAAAAGGAGTATTGCGAGATCGTGAGGCAGCTCGTATTGTTTTTAGAAGGAAAAAAGGCGACACTTTTAAGAGAGTTGGAACAAAGAATGGGGGATGCAGCAAGGAATGAGAGATTTGAGGATGCATGCATGATCCGTGACAGGATCGCAGCGCTTTCAGAAGTACCTGGCAAAAAGTTCAGGGAATATAGCGGGTATGGCGATGTTGCAGTTAAGCTAAAAAGGCTTTTGCGACTGCCAAGACTGCCGCTGAAGGTCGAGGCGTTTGACGTGTCGAATATATCAGGCCAGGAGGCCACAGGGTCGATGGTATATTTCAAGAACGGCAAGCCTGACAAATCGAATTACAGAAAATTCAAGATAAAAAGCGTAAAGGACATAGATGATTATGCAATGATCCAGGAGATCGTGAGGCGCAGGTACAAGCGGCTCAAGGAGGAAGACAGGGAATTCCCTGACCTTATCATAATAGACGGCGGCAAAGGTCATTTGCAGGCGGCATATAGGGAACTCGTGAAGCTAAACCTCAGGCATGTACCTATAATATCTATTGCAAAGAAAGAGGAAAAGATATACACGTTAGGCGCTAAAAGGCCGCTGGATGCGAACAGGGACTCGCAGATCGTGCACTTTATCCAGCAGATCCGTGACGAGGCCCACCGCTTCGCACTCAAGTACCACCACACCCTCCGAAATAACTTTACATTTAAAGCAAGACCTTAAATGTAAAGTTATTGCTATGGGGGAGCGTATGAAACCATTGACTTTGTTCGAGAAAAAGGTATATACTGTTGTGAAAAGTATACCTCTGGGTGAGACGCGGACCTATGCCTGGGTGGCGCGTGAAGCTGGTAGGCCGCGCGCTGTAAGGGCAGTTGGCACAGCGCTTAAGAAGAATCCGTTTACGCTTATTGTGCCGTGCCACAGGGTGGTGCGTTCTGACGGCGAGATCGGCGAATATGCGCTTGGCGCGGATTTAAAAAAAAGACTATTAGAGATAGAATATGTTGGCAGAGATAAAAGAAAAATTAAAAAAATTAGATAAGAAGCTTTCAGAGCTAAAGGCATATCTTGCGATTGACAAGAACGAAGCCTCTCTGAAAAAGCTCGAGGCAAAAATGGCTGAACAGGGATTCTGGGATAACCAGGAAAAGGCGCGCCCAGTGATACAGGAACTTAAGAAAGTACGAGCTATCGTCGACCCCTATTTTGGATGCAGGAAAGAATTTGATGAACTGGGCGAGCTGATAGTGCTCGTGGATAGCGACGATAAAAGTTCCATAAATGAAATAAAGGAATCGCTGGTCAAGCTGGAAAAGGACATTGATAAACTGGAATTCAAGAGTCTTATGAGCGGGCCGCACGATAGCAGTAACGCGATCCTTAGTATACACGCTGGCGCAGGTGGGACAGAATCTTGCGACTGGGCAAATATGCTTCTAAGGATGTATTCGATGTGGGCTGAGGCAAACAAATACAAGACGCAGATAATTGACATGCTCTCTGGAGAAGAGGCAGGTGTGAAGAGCGCAGTGATGATCGTATCAGGCCCTCATGCATTTGGTTATCTTAAATCAGAACGGGGCGTGCACAGGCTTGTGAGGATCTCGCCATTTGACGCAAATAAAAGACGGCACACCTCTTTTGCATCTGTGGATATCATAGCTGAGCTCGAGGATGACATAGAGGTAGATATAAAGGAGTCAGAGCTCAGGGTCGATACATATCGTTCAAGCGGTGCAGGCGGCCAGCATGTGAATGTGACTGACTCTGCGGTAAGGATCACGCATTTGCCAACGAATATCGTAGTGCAATGCCAGAACGAGCGCTCGCAGCACAAGAACAAGGCCATGGCCATGAAGGTCTTGAAGTCCAGGCTCTACGAGGTAAAATTAGAAGAAAAGAAAAAAGAAATGGAAAAGGAGTATTCCAAAAAGCAAAAGATAGAATGGGGCAGTCAGATCCGTTCGTACGTGATGCATCCATATTCAATGGTCAAAGATCACAGGACCACTCACGAGACATCGAATGTCAATGCAGTCATGAACGGGAAAATAGATGGGTTTATCGAAGCGTTCCTAAAATGGCGCGCGAAAAAATAATATGGCTAATTGGATATTAAATAAAATAATCGGGTCGCAAAATCAGCGGGAGCTTAAGAAGCTGCAGCCGCTCGTGAATAAGATAAATTCGCTCGAGCCAGAGATGCAGAAGCTTAGCGACGATGAACTGCGCCAAAAAACAGACGAGTTTCGGAAGCGCGTTTCAGGCGGCGCAACACTCGACGAGATCCTAGCCGAGGCATTCGCAGTAGTGCGCGAGGTCAGCCAGCGCACCATAGGCATGCGGCACTTTGATGTGCAGCTTATGGGTGGCGTAGTGCTTCACCAGGGAAAGATCGCTGAGATGACAACAGGTGAAGGAAAAACTCTTGTCGCGACATTACCGGCATATCTAAACGCGCTAAGCGGCAAAGGCGTCCACATCATAACTGTGAATGATTATCTTGCGCGTCGCGATAGGGAATGGATGGGGCCAGTGTATGAGTTTCTTGGCCTTACAATGGGAGTTGTCCAGCATGACATGGAACCAAAACTCAAGCAGATGGCTTATGGAAGCGACATCACCTATGGCACGAACAACGAGTTTGGTTTTGATTATCTCAGGGATAACATGGTTGCGCGCGCTGAAAACATGGTGCAGCGCAAATTAAATTACGCGATCGTCGACGAAGTGGACAGCATCCTTATAGATGAAGCGCGCACCCCGCTTATTATCTCAGGCCCGTCAGAAGAATCTACAGACAAGTATTATACATGCAATAAAATAGTACCGAGCCTAAAAGGCCGCATAATCCTGGAAAAAGACGAGATCGACGCAAAATTCAAAGGCATAGACCTTTCAACAGGCTATGACTATATCGTGGATGAAAAGGCGCACACCGCGCATCTTACAGAAGATGGCGAAGCAAAGGTCGCTGAAATGCTCGGTATAACTAATATGCACGATATGTCCACTATGGAATATCGCCATCACATAATCCAGGCCTTAAAGGCGCATAATCTTTTTGAGCGTGACGTAGACTATGTAGTGAAAGAAGGAGAGGTGCTCATAGTCGACGAATTTACTGGTAGGCTCATGCCAGGCAGGCGCTGGTCAGATGGCTTGCACCAGGCAGTAGAGTCAAAAGAAGGGCTTAAGATAGAAAGGGAAAATCAGACGCTCGCCACCATTACATTTCAAAATTATTTCAGGATGTACAAAAAACTTGCTGGCATGACAGGCACTGCAATGACAGAGGCGCAGGAATTCAGCCACATCTATAAATTAGATACAGTAGCAGTGCCTACGAACAAGACATTGATAAGGACGCATTATCCGGATGTCATCTATAAAACAGAAAAAGAAAAATTCAACGCAGTCTGCAATGAGATCGAAGAGCTTTACAAAAAAGGCCGTCCGATTCTCGTCGGTACTATCTCAATAGAAAAGTCCGAGCGCCTGGGTTCGATGCTCAAGCGCCGCAACATCCCGCATAATGTCCTGAACGCGAAATACCACGAGATGGAGGCAGTTATTATCGCGCAGGCAGGCAGGCTCAGGGCAGTCACGATCGCCACAAATATGGCTGGCCGTGGCACAGATATTTTACTCGGCGGCAATCCTGAATCCATGGTGAATGACTGGCTAAAGGCAAAAGGCCTGGGCCCGAAGAATGTGACTGATGATGAAGTAAAAGCCATGCTGAGTGAGGCAAAAGAAAAGGTAAAGAAAGAACATGAAGAGGTCGTCTCGCTCGAGGGATTACATATAATCGGCACAGAGCGTCACGAGTCCCGTCGCGTAGATAATCAGCTGCGCGGACGTTCAGGTAGGCAGGGCGATCCTGGTTCATCTAAATTTTACATATCTTTAGAGGATGATCTGATGCGGCTCTTTGGCTCTGGCAGGATCTCTAGTATATATGACAAGCTCGGCATAGAAGAGGGCCAGGACATACAGCATCCTCTTGTCTCACGTGCCATCGAGGTTGCGCAAAAAAGGGTGGAACAACATAACTTTGACATACGAAAACACGTGCTCGAGTATGACAATGTGATGAATAAACAAAGAGAGGTCATATACGAGGAGCGGCGCAAGATCTTAACAGGTGAAAACATAAAAGAGCATCTCCATGAGATCATAGAGGAAGTCATTGATGGCGCAATGGGTCTTTATTTCAATGCCGAGGCTCATAAGAGCGACTGGCAGTATGCTGAGTTTTGCGAATGGTTCCGATCAAAATTTAATATCAGGCTTCAGAATATAGAGGACATGGTCGAAGGCAAAGACAGTGACACTATTCTCAATGAACTCGCCACAATGGTAAAATCCGCGTACGAAGAAAAAGAAAAAAACATGGCGCCAGGCCTCTTAAGGCACATTGAAAAAATGCTCATGCTCCAGGTCATTGATACAAAATGGAAAGATCATCTTCACGCGATGGATAATCTTCGAGAAGGCATTGGTCTCAGGGCTTATGGACAGCGCGATCCATTAGTGGAATATCAGCACGAGGGATATGATATGTTCATGAGCATGATAGATTCGATCAAGGATGAGACATTGGAATTTTTGTTCAAGGTCCAGGCTGTGCAAGAAGACGCTGCTTCACGAGGCGTGTTCCAGTCGCTCCCACAGCAGTTCGTGCATGATGAGATTGCTCCTATGTCAGGGCCGTCGCCTTCAGAGCCTCCGCGAGATTTACCAGAGCCACCTACTCAGCATAAACGAGAAGAGCCAAAGGTCGGCAGAAATGACCCATGCCCTTGCGGGAAAGTAGATCATAAAACTGGCAAACCGTTGAAATATAAGAAATGTTGTTATCCAAAATATGGATGAGTAGATTTTTGTAACTTAGCGAGCTTTCTTCGAATATTAGGTATATCTTTCCTGTTTTTTAGATCAAGACACCTTCTAGTAATAAGTGCATGACAATTAGGACATAGCACCGTTAAATTATTAATTTCATGCAAACCGCCCTCCTTCTTAGGTAGAAGATGGTGGGTGTCAACAATTAAGCTAAATCCGCACAATTCACATTTATTTCCGTATTTTTTTATAGCTTGTGCGCGTATCCATGCTTTATGTTTTTTTATTTCGCCATAAAGATATTTTTTAATTCCTAATTTTCTTCTACGGTATTTTACTGTCCATACAGTAGCTTTTTTAAACCCTATTTTTCTTAATTCTTTAACTATTTCCTCATCAATCAGTCTTTTGCAATTTTTACGAATAAAGTCATCGACAACTGGGTGAGGTAATTTTTCTAACTTATGGAAATTTTTTTGGAGTCCTGGATATCCATGGCGTTTAATTCGGGCCAAATGCATAGTACAATAAGTCTCTTTTGTTATTTTGTACCTTGTAAATTTTTTACACTCTCTTATTATACACTTAGGCATATAATTTATTATCGCATTTTATCTTGATCTGTCAACAGCATTCTTTATATTTTAAAAATATAAAGAATGCTGTTAATAATTTAATCTTTATTTAAGATTCTTATAATGGTACAATATTAACTATATGCTTCTTTCAATAATTTCTGCAATATTATTAATAATAGCATTTCCTAGGTTTAACCTAAGCTACTTTGCCTTTGTGGGTTTTGTCCCACTTTTTCTTGTAATCCGTAGTAAAAAGCCAAAAAAAGCGTTTTGGATTTCATATCTCTGTGGTTTTTTATTTTATTTAGGCACACTGTATTGGCTCTATCATGTTACTATTTTTGGGCTGATTGTACTTTGTCTTTATCTTGCTTTATATTTCGGGATCTTTGGATTTTTATTCAACCGCCTCTCATATTATACTTCGGGTTTCAGCCTTTTATTTATACCGCTGATATGGATTTTTCTTGAATATGTACAGTCTCATCTTTTTTCAGGCTTTGGCTGGACCTTACTGGGTTATTCGCAATACAAGAAGCTGCACTTGATCCAGATCGCAGATTTTGCAGGAGTCTATGGCGTATCGTTTCTTGTGATGATGGTGAATGTCGCGGTCTATAAATTTTTCAAGAGATCAGCAAAGCATCTTGTGCTGACTGCCTTGGTTTTGGCAATGGTATTTTGGTATGGGAAGATGAGGGAGAATGAGGGAGAACGGGGGAACAGTCTTAAGGTATCGGTTATACAGGGAAATATTCCGCAGAAGATGAAATGGGATCCTTTTGCGAGTGACGAGATAATGAATTCATATTTTAATCTGACCAGGCTTGCAGTATTTGATGAACCTGATTTAATAATCTGGCCTGAGACATCTTTTCCTGGATTTTTTATAAGCGATGAGGAAAGGACCAAACAAGTCCTTGGTCTGGCAAGAAAGATACAGATTCCGCTTTTAATAGGGGTAAACACCGAGAAAGACCTAGAGAATTTTAATAGCGCAGTGCTTATCTCAAAAAAAGGTGAAATCGTAGACAAATATGACAAGCTTCACCTTGTACCTTTTGGCGAATTCGTGCCATTTGCAGACAAGATCTCTTTTCTGCATAGGCTGGTGCTTGGCGAACTAGGACATTTTACAGCAGGGGATGAGTATAAAGTATTTAAGATAGAGCATCCAGCTTCCCAGAAAATCTTTGATTTTAGCACAGGCGAGCAGCAAGCCGCAAACATCGAGCATAGATTTGCTACGCTGATCTGTTTTGAAGATATCTTTCCTGGCATTGCCAAGCAGTTTGTCCAGAATGGCGCACAGTTTCTAGTAGTGATCACAAACGACGCTTGGTATGGCAAAAGCGGTGCGCCATTTCAGCACACAGCCTGCTCAGTCTTCCGCGCAATCGAGAACCGTGTCCCAATCGTACGCTGCGCAAACACAGGTTTTTCCTGCTTCATAGACCCCTATGGCCGCATCTATGATCCCATAGAAGAGATCTTCACATCCAAACACAAAACCTCCACCCTTCGTCTGAAATAACTTTACATTTAAGGTCTTGCTTTAAATGTAAAGTTATGCCCGCAGTCTATTTCTATTGACACTTTAATACATATATGAT
>CAZWYD010000049.1:8021-9397 GCA_964637815.1 uncultured Planctomycetia bacterium | reverse complement strand
CCCTATCTTGATTCTTCTTCCAATGGCCTGAGTTACGCGGTTGAGAAAATGAAAGGTCAGGAGATGTTTGGTCATATCTCTCTTATTCGAAATGAACGCTCAAATCTAGCCAGCCTTGCTGCTGAGCTATTATAGTTTTATAATCTCCACCCTAACTTTAATTAACCCTTTATCTAGATTATCTAAATAAGAAAATGCCTTTTTTGAGAGATCGATTATCCTGCCACGGTTTACTAATCTCTTAGCAGGACCTCTGTCATTTACTCTTACATATATAGATTTATTATTATTAAGATTCGTGACTTTTAGCAGGGTATTAAAAGGTAAGTCCCACATAGCACATGTTAGTTTTGAATCATCAAAGATCTCCATATTGGCAGTTGTCTCTAAGACTCCAGGATCAGCTTGGGAATACCATGATGCTGTACCTTTATATATAGTGTGAGTTGAGCCAGCATTGCTTGGAAAGCTGAACAGGAGAGGCAATGTTAATGCTATCACTATGAACTTATTCATGAGGTTTCGGTAACTCAGCCGCCCTTTGATTTTACTCAGGGCCTGTAGTTTTGCGCCCCACTCTTTCAAGTGGTTTGCCTTTGTCGTTCCTACTTAAAGTATGCCATAAATAGCGTAAAAAACAAGCTATAATCATATAATACCGTAAAAAAATATTTATTTTTTTTGTTGACACATTGAATTAAATACTTTATAATACTTATTAAGTAATTGGGAGTTTAAAATAACTAAGGAGGTAATATATGTACAGGAAAACATTGCATATCATAATTGCATCAGTAATGTTTTTAAGTTTTGCTATAGTAAAGGATGCTCTTTGCTATAGAATACCACCAGAGGAGAGTAAACTTAGGTATTTATATACCTTTGGCGAAGATGGAAGAAAAAGTTATGGCGCAAAAAAGGCGCCCCAAGTCGTATTCTTAAGAGTTCCTGAGAACTATGCGGGCAACGTAGAAATATCCATCTATGACCCTGATGTTGGTGATTATATTGATGAAAAGAGCGGAAAGTGGAATACCACGACCCGCTTTTCTATTTTTGGCGGAAAGAAAGCGTATTCATCTATAGCAGGGATAAGCGAGGCAAAGATCGTAGATTTTTTTGAAGGCACGCTTCTGGATTCCCAGGAGTTTGGAGAAGATAAATCCTACGACAAAAAGTTTTATCACTTTTCTCCCATAGAGGCTGAGAAAGGCGAAAAAGTAGGGAACTTCAGATATTTTAAGGTAGTTGCTGAAGGGTTGTCAGGAAATGATAATAATGTCTTTGCCCTTGAGATATCGCCCGATACAATAGAGGCATTCAGCTACGCGCTTTCATTAAGGCTTTCAGAGAAGCGCGGAACAAAGATGGCGCTT
>CAZWYD010000049.1:0-8011 GCA_964637815.1 uncultured Planctomycetia bacterium | reverse complement strand
ATCCTGCAATAGCTGCGGATGCATCAAAGATAATCGAGTATAACTATGATCTGGACGCAACTGGAGGAGACATAGAGCTCGTAAGCGCGTCTCGTTCTTACAAGATAAAAGGTTCTGGAACCGGCGTGTGGGCAAACACTGAGGTAGATGTCCCGGCCTCTGATGCTGGCAAGAGGTGGGTATATGAAATAACAAAAGACAAGCAGCCCAATGCAAACATGGCAATGTATCTGACAACAGGTGATGGCGCAGCAGTTCCTGTATTTTTTACACCTGGTGTAGGAGGACCCAAGAGGGTTTTTGTTGAGAGACCTGCTAAGGCTAAGGCAAAAGAAGAGCCATGGATGGAGTCAAAACTTTCATGTAATACATTTACATTTGATGGTTCTAAGTCTTACGATCCAGATGATCAGACTCTGGCGTATTTCTGGGATTTTGGTGATGGCACTACCAGCACGCAGTTAAAGAATATGCACACCTATAAAGATGCTGGGCAATACCTTGTGAAGCTGACAGTTACAGATGCCTCAGAGGTGGATTGCAATACAGCTTCGACTCAGCAGGTCGTAAAAGTCAATCAGCCGCCATGTGCTATAGCAGACGGCCCTAATGTGACTTGCGTTAATACAGAGATACTATTCGATGGCACGCAGTCAACAGATAGTCCTGGGGATAATCTGACATATAAATGGAATTTTGGCGATGGCGAGACAGCTGAAGGCGTAAAAGTTTCTCATAAATACGCTAAAGGCGGAGACTATCAAGTTGCGCTTACTGTAGTCGATGATTCAGGGACTATGTGCGATACAGGTGTAGATAGGTTAAATGTATCAGTAAATACTGCACCTGTTGCAGATGCAGGTAAAGATATAATGTTGTGCAAGAAAGATCCTAATGATCCCCTGGAAGTCACTTTTGACGCGTCAAAGTCAAAGGATGCAGACAATGATAATCTGACTTATGTCTGGGATTTTGGCGATGGCGAGACAGAAGAAGGCAAGGTAGTCACTCATAGGTATGAAAGAGGCGGAGAGTATGCGACCAAGCTTCTTGTTACTGATAATACCTATACAGATTGCAATAAATCAACTGCGACAAAGCTTGTTAACTTGAATAGGGCGCCAATGGCTAATGCAGGAAGCGATATAAATATATGCCTGACAGAAAAGGCAGAGTTTGACGCTTCTTTTTCGTTTGACAATGACGGGGACACCCTTAGTTATCTATGGGATTTTGGCGATGGAAAAACAGCCAGAGGCAAAAAGGTCTCTCATAAATACGCTAAAGGCGGCCTTTACGAGGTCAATCTTAAGGTAGACGATGGTACTGGCGCAGAGTGTTCAAGCGCAATAGATACTATTTCAGTAAACGTCAATTCTAATCCTACGGCAGACATAAGTTCTGAGGATATTGCCTGCGTTGACGAGAGCATAAAATTTGACGGCGCGTTATCAAGCGATCCTGATGGAGATAAGCTGGATTATGTTTGGGATTTTGGCGATGGCACTACTGAGAGTGGAGCTAATGTAAAGCATGATTATGCAAAAGGCGGGCTTTACAAGGCCACGCTATTTGTCGATGATGGCAAGAATTCAGATTGCTCAGGCTCGACAAAAGTGCATTACCTTAATGTAAACACGCCTCCTGTAGCAGAGGCTGGCGGGGATCTTTTGATCTGCGTTGATGACGAGGTCGAGTTCGATGCAGCAGATTCATTTGATCCAGATAATGACAGCCTTACGTATACATGGGATTTTGGTGATGGCCAGACTGCGCAGGGGATAAAGGTAAGGCATGCTTATAATGACATAGGTCTTTACAAAGTGGTTCTAACAGTTAAGGATGATTCAGGTACTGAGTGCAATACTGCAGTTGATACACTGGTGGCCACAGTAAATGCAACTCCAGTCCCTATAATTGAAGTAATGTAAATCTAATAATTGACCGCGTAGGTCGGATTTAAATCCGACCTACGCGGTCGAAGTCGAAGAAATTATGGCCCCACGTTAAGACTTTAACTGGGGCCTTTTTTGTGGTATACTTATATATAATGCATAAAAAGATGATAAAAACAATTTTAGTAATAATATTTGCTATTCTGATCGCGCAGCCCTGCCTTGCAAGATCCCAGAAACTTACTATTGTCTTTACAGGAGATATGCGCGGAGAGCTGGAGAATTGCCATTGTCCTAAGGATGATTTTGGCGGGCTTAACAGAAGATATGAATATCTCTCTGAGGTAAGGAAAAAGGTAGATGATGTCTTGCTCTTAGACGTGGGGGATGTCGTGTCTTTGCTTACAGCGGATCTCAATAAAGAAGATGTAGCGCGTAACGCGTCTATTTCATTTGAAGCAATGAAACTCATGAAATATGATGTAATGAATATTGGCGAGAGTGATCTTGTTTTGGGAGAGCCTTTCTTGAGGCAGCAAGAGGATGGCCTGCCATTTCCTCTGATATCAGCGAATATAGTGGATAAGAACACAGAAGAACCATTCGCAAAACCATACATAATAAAGACCATGAAGAATGGTTTGAAAGTAGGCATTATCGGACTTGTGAATGAACGCTATGTGGTTAATTCAAAGAGACTGGACATACTGCCGAATAAAAAAACTATTTCCAGATATATACCCGAGTTAAAGGCAAACTCAGACGTCATTATTGCGCTTGGCCATCTAGGCTTGCCGTATTCAATAGATCTTGCAAAGAGTGTCGAGGGAATAGATGTGATACTCAGTGGGCACTGGGATGCTCAGAGTCAGGAGCCCATGAAAATAAATAATACGCTGGTCATGCCGACTTCTTATCACTCCAGAAAGATAGGAAGATTAGATCTCAGGTTGAGTAAGGGTAGTGTGCGTTCATATACGTGGGAGTCTACGCCGCTTGGAGAAGAATACGATGGAATTAATATAGTAGCTGATATTTCCTCAAGGCTGCCGAAGTCGCAAAAAGCAGAAGAGACGGATGCAATGGCTGTAGAGTCGCTGCTGTTCGATAGGCCATTAAAGGTCCTTGTTTTTTACACAGCAGGGTGCAAGGCATGCATGGATATAGAGAAGGAGCTGCTGCCTGAGATCAAGCAAAAATATGGCGATGCGATCACGCTGGAGCATCTTGATATAGGTGTTACGAAAAATTTCGAGCAGATGACTAAGCTCGAGAATCTATACGGGGTAGAAGGCGGTTATGTGCCTGAGGTTATTGTGTCAGGATATGTTTTAATGGGCAAGGAAGAGATCTTTTCCAGGCTGGAAGAGGTCATACACGATGCCCTGGAAGAAGATCCAGCTATCCTAAAAAAAAACAAGGAATTAGCTCTCGAGGCCGCTGAATACCACCCACCCACAGACTCACTTATCCTATCCAAGTTTGAATCCTTTAGCATATACACTGTTATGGCAGCAGGCGCGCTTGACGGTATCAATCCCTGCGCATTTACGACTATAGTGTTCTTTATTTCGTTTCTTGCGTTTGTTGGTTATCGCAGGCGAGAGATGTTTTTTGCAGGCGCATCTTTTACAGCAGCGGTTTTTATTGCGTATCTTCTTATTGGCCTGGGGATTTTTAGGTTTTTAAAGGCGCTGAGTGGGTTTAGCTATGTAATGGTAGCCATAAATATCTTGATAGGCGGGCTTGCTATTCTACTCGGAATCCTGAGTCTTGTGGATTATTTTAGGTTTAAGAAGACAAAGGATGCAAGTAGTATCATATTGAAACTGCCGGAATCTATTAAGAAGAGGATCCACTCGGTCATTGGTTCTGATTTCAGGGGTGAGAAACACAATATCGCTAAGATAATATGGGTCGCGTTTACCGCAGGATTTATGGTGTCTATCCTTGAATCCTTTTGCACAGGGCAAGTATATCTACCCACAATAGCATTTGTCTTAAAGATGCCTGATAAGCAGGTATCCGCGTTCCTATACCTGATCCTCTATAACCTAGCCTTTATCCTGCCCCTAATAGCCGTATTCATCCTAGGCCTCTTCGGCGCCACCTCAACCACTTTCTCCAAATTCATGCAAAAACACCTGGGCCTAGTAAAGCTATCCACCGCGGCATTGTTTTTCCTCTTAGGAACTTTATTATTGATTTTTAGATAAATAGTTGTACCGCCCAAACAAGGAGGTCTGTTCGCTCAAAGCAATCTCTTTATCCAGTATCGTGGGGCGCGGGGTATTCTGTTCGTGGGCCCCTCCGCCCGGTGTGGATCCTCCCATTCACAGAACACCCCACGCCCCACTTATCTATCCGCCGCGACAAACGCTCCCAGCCCTCCTTGTTTGGGCTAAGATGACCTATATATCTATATGAGAAATACAAATAAAAAACTCAACATAGTTTTATTATTTGCACTGATAGGAATGTTTTTCTGCCCAAATCTAGCATATTCAGTCGACGTACATAGTCTAAGAGTTCCTCTGAATTTCGAGGATGAAAGCGAAAATGACTTACCAAGCATCGTGTCTGGGAAAAGATTTTTATGGAAGGACGAGTGGGACCAGCCACCTCAATGGGCTTTGGATGTTGCAAAAAAATATATGAAATATTGGGATACAAGGATGACATCAGAAGGAGTCTCTGCTGGAACTAGATTTGATGATATAATTATATCTGGCAAGTATACACCTCGCCGTTTGCATATAGTGTCTCAAGAGGCGGCATATATATACCAGGCTATATGTAAATTAAATTTCGACTGGGGCGCTTGTATGCTTGTTAGTGCTCATGGAGGGGGTCATAATGCAGTTAGTTATATACTTGGGCGTGACACAAGTATGCCTTATTTGGTATCAGCTTTAAATAGAGCAATAGAATTATTGCAAACTGAGCCCCGCATAACATGCATAGATAAGACTTTTGATATACATTACTCTGACGAGATGTTTATTTATGTAATAAAGAGGGCACCATTGGGAGTAGAGGAGAGAATCTTAAAACATTTGAAGCCTGAGAAGGCGGCTTTTATCATTGAAAGATTTTACTATCATTTTCAGAACGAGTCAGAAAGATTAGTGCTCTTAGGCTTAATTGATAAGAAAGAAGTAGAGATCAAGGAAATTTCTTTTTATAAAAAAGCATTAACAGGAAAACCAGAAATAATTAAATTTCTTTCTCCTGAAGTGTGTTCTTGGTTGGGCATACCGAAGATAGGCCAAGAATTACCTGACGATTCTATTTTTGAAGGTCTGTAAAGATAATTTTCTGACCAGGTTAGATTTGACCAGCAATCATCTCAAAAGAGAGATTGCTTCGGTCGCTTCGCTCCCTCGCAATGACACGCCCGCGTGCACCCCCTGCTAACTCACCTGTTGCCAAAAGATAATATTTGACGTTCAGGCCTTTTTGGCATACACTTATGTCTATATGAAGTATATATTGGTACTATGCGTATGTTTATTGGCTGGGTGTGTGGAGCATGAGTATAATGCTGCTACTGGCAGGGATGATATTATGTTTGTGAGCACTGAGAAGGAAATAGGTATGGGCAGGAGTATCGCGAATAGTATTGAGAAGAATCCGGATATTGAGCTGGATCCGGATCCGCTAGAGGCAGAGCGTCTGAAAGAGCTTGGCAGGAGGATTGCTGCGGTTTCTGATAGGCAGGAGGTAAACTATACGTTTAGGGTGATAGACGATGATGATGTCAATGCGTTTGCATTGCCAGGTGGGTATATATTTATTTTTAGAGGCCTTATGGAAAAGGTCGAGACAGATGATGAGCTGGCGTCAGTACTGGCGCATGAAGTGGCGCATGTCGTAGCAAGACATTCAATGAAAAGATTGCAAGGCGGTGTGGGATTCAATATACTACAGTTACTCATGGTTTTTTCAGGCCAGGGAGTTCAGGACTACGGCAGGATCAATGCAGCGTTTGGCCAGCTGGTCATGGAGTACTCTCGAGAAGACGAGGCGCTTGCAGATAGGATCGCGATAAAATATCTAAAGGCCGCGGACTTTGATCCAATGGCAATGCTGAGTTTTTTAAAAAAAATGCAAGAGGTAAATAGAGAAGCGCCAATAAGGCCGCATAGAAGCTATCGTTCTCACCCGCATATTGCCGATCGCATACGCATGGTCAAACAGGAGCTGACAGGAGAGATCGATTATACGGATTATATGAATAAACCAGTGGAGCTACATTGAGGAGGAGTAGATGACAAAGAAATATGACTTTACCAAAGAAGATCCTTGGCGCATATTTAGGATAATGGCAGAGTTTGTTGATGGGTTTGAAGACCTCTCAAGCATAGGCCCTGCAGTTACTGTGTTTGGCTCAGCCAAGACAGAGCCAAGGGATAAATATTATAAATTAGCTGAACAGACTGCAGCGACCCTGGTCAAGGATGGTTATGCAATAATTACAGGCGCTGGCCCTGGTATCATGGAGGCAGCGAACAAGGGCGCAAAGAATGTAGGAGGTGCTTCTATAGGACTGAACATCCAGGTGCCTATTGTTCAAGAGCCTAACAAATACGTGACAAACCTCATTGACTTCAGGTATTTTTTCTGCCGCAAGGTCATGTTCGTAAAATACGCCAAGGCCTTTGTGATCTTTCCAGGAGGATTCGGTACAATGGACGAGTTCTTCGAGTCTATTACGCTTATCCAGACAGAGAAGATAGAGGAATTTCCGATCGTACTGGTAGGGAGCGAGTATTGGAAAGGGCTTGTAGAATGGATGAAGGTTTCCATGTTAAAGGAAGATCGTATAGACAAGAAGGACCTCGAGCTATTTAGTATCGTAGATACACCTAAAGAAGTCTCGCAGACAATAAAGAATTTTTATTTAAAAAAAGGGGGTGACCTGTGAAAAAGAAAAAAAAGGCCAAGAAAAAAGTGGCCAGGAAGAAGAAAGTAGTAAAGCGGAAGAAGAAAAAGAAGGTCGTAAGGAAGCCAAAGAGAAAGGTTGCCAGGAAGAAAAAAGCAAAATCCAAGATCTCTATACCTGCTGGCATGTCTTTGGAAGAGATCGGAGTGGTGACTCATTATTTTGGCCATGTTGAGGCAGCTGTTATAAAACTGACCAAAGGTTCACTTGCTGAAGGGGACACCATTGTCATTAAAGGCCATACGACTGAATTCAAGGAAAAGGTAGACTCTATGCAGCTTGACCGTGCTCCCATTGCAAGCGCATCTGTAGGACAGGAAATAGGACTTAAGGTAAAAGCCAGGACCAGGGAACACGACGCAGTCTATAAGTTGGTCGGGTAGTCTTGAATTTGTAAAAAACTGTGCTATACTTTTATTGAAGCCGATAAAGTTATAAAGATGAGCCTGATAACAGGCAAAGCCGGATCGTCTATACGATCAATCTTTATCGGCTTCTTTTTTTATTATGGTGACCTATCACGAAAAAAATGACATAGGTGTCATAGAGTTTAATGATCCTGATTCAGAGGTAAATCTGTTATCCAAGGAAAATTTCAAGCAGCTCGAGAGGATCATAGATAGTTTTACAGGCAATAAAGCCGAGCTTCGCGCGTTATTTTTTACGAGCAAGAAACAAAATATTTTTATTGCAGGCGCAGATATTAAAGAACTTGCTGATATGCGCACAGAAAAAGAAGTGCTTGGTTTTTGTAAAAATGGACAAAGACTATTTAACAAAATAGCTGCCTTAAAGATGCCGACTTTTACTATAGTAAATGGTGCTTGTGTCGGAGGTGGCATGGAATTGGCGCTCTCTTGTGGCCATATAATCGCTACTACAAACAAGAGAGTGAAGATCGGGCTCCCAGAAGTAAAGTTAGGTATCTCGCCTGGCTTTGGCGGCCCGCATAGATTGAGAGAAAGGATAGGATTAAAGAAAGCCGATTCTCTTATGGATAAAGGGGAACTGGTTTCCGCGAAAGAAGCGAAAGACCTGGGAATAGTAGACAAGATCATTCCTGAAGCAAGAAAATGCGATTATAAAAGTCTTACAAGGTTATCTGTCCGACCGTGTAGGTCGGATTTAAATCCGACCTCCACGGTCGGACAGGTTGAGGAGATCGAGGGAC
>CAZWYD010000048.1:0-9963 GCA_964637815.1 uncultured Planctomycetia bacterium | reverse complement strand
TCTGTGGTTTATTTTTTGAGAGGGAATAAGGCATGTCTTACAATAGGCCCGATATAGTCGAAACTATTATACGTCGTGTAAATTCTTTTTCTGAAGGCTACAGGCAGAATATAGCCATTATAGGCGAACCCTCCATAGGAAAGACCTCTCTTATAAAAGATATTTTATCTTCAAATCAAATAAAAAGGGATGACATTATCCCGATATACCTCGAGATAAAGATAGAGCCGTTTGAATTCTGCGCCAAGAGATTCATAAAATCAGCTCTTTTTCAGCTCATGCGATCGGATCCTACGCTAACAGCGCCCCACGACACAGTACTCTTGATAGAGGATTTAAAAAGGACTCACCCAAAGACAGCTGAGACATGCATAAGGGTACTCCAGGACATAGACAAGGGTAGGCTGGACGAAGGACATTCCTTTATGCTGGACATTACAGCCATGATATCAGAGGAAAGCAAAAAAAGATGTCTGCTCATACTGGACGAGTTTCATAATATCGGCAATTTTGATCTAAAGCACCCTTACGCTACGCTTGCCAAAAAGATCATGCTGCAGAAAGATACCATGTATCTTTTGCTTAGTTCCAAGGCGACGATCTCGCAGCGTATATTCAGTGAAAAGCTGGCGCTTCTTTTCGGAAACTTTGAAAAGATGATCCTCGCGCCTTTTGATATGAATATGTCGCGCTCTTTTCTGCAGGATAAGATGCGCGGCGCGGTATTACCTCAGGTGTATATGGATTTCGTTGCCACCTTTACGGGAAATAAACCTTTTTATATGCAGGTGCTGTGCGACGAGATGGAAAAAGGTGTCTTTTCCAGAAAGATCTCCCCTGATAGCCACGCTGAGCTCATAGAGTTTGCACTGACAGAAAGCGTGTTTAAAAAAACAGGTGTAATAAACCAGCTGTTTTCCAACCTTTTCTTCAGGATCTCCGACGGTAAATTGCTGTCAAAGACCGCGGCCTTACTCATCGCGCTTTCGTCGGGAAATAAAAAACAGGCTGACATGGCCGCGTCATCCAGACTACAGGCGCGAGACGCCTCCAAGATATTAAACAGACTGGTCGACATGGACATAATAGTACGCAATGGTTCATTTTATAGATTTAAGGATCGGCTTTTCTCTTTCTGGCTCCAGTCTGTTTATCTAAAAAGGATCCTGTCTTTTAGCCTGGATGAACTCCTGGAAGAGGATTATTTTAAAAAAGATATCAGGGCCAAGATAAGCATATTTTTGCAAGAATTCGAAAAAGAGCTTTCATCCAGGGTCGTAGACCTTTTTAAGCTATTCAAAAATGATGTAATACAGCTAAATGGGAAAAAACATAAATTTCTATTGTTTACTGATGTAGAGCGTTCTAGCGCTGAAGCACCCGGCAATATAAATATCCTTGCCGCGAATAACAGGTTCAAATGGCTGTGCACTATTAAAAAAGAACATGTAACAGAGATCGAGATAACAGAGATCATAAAAAACACTAAAACCAAATCTCGCGCAAATAGGATAAATAGAAATATCCTTATTTCACTCGCTGGCATAAATGAGAATGCGTACCTCATGGCAAAAGAGGCAAAGCTCTGGGTATGGAACCTGGAAGACCTTAATGTATTGATGGAACTGTACGAAAAACCACAGGTGGGGTAAGGATTTAAAAGATACCACAGAGAACACAGAGAAAAACTATAATTGAAAAAGATCTCTGTGTTCTCAGGTATTTTTAGAAAAACGTTAAGATTTTTTTAGTTTTAAAATAGAAAGTTTTTTTGTTAAAGAAACGCAGAATATTGACTAGCTAAGGTCTAATAGAGTGCACAGAGGTAATTATAAAAAATCTCTGTGCTCTCTGTGGTTTCTTTTTAAAGAGAGGGATGGCTATGAAAATCGGCGTTATATCTGACACGCATGTACCTGTTGCAGCTGATAGATTGCCGGAGGATCTTCTTTTGGCGCTTAAGGGATGCGATCTCATACTTCATGCGGGCGACCTGATAGACATGAGTATACTGGAACCTCTCAAACAGATAGCAAAGGTAGAGGCAGTATCTGGAAACATGGACCATACAAAGACGCTCTTTTCTTTAGGGGATAAAAAAATCCTCAAGGTAGCTGGTAAAAAGATATGCCTGATGCATGGCTATGGCAATCCTGAAAAACTCAAGGATATCATGAAGGAGGAGTTCCTTGCGCAAAAGCCTGACATCATAGTCTTTGGCCACTCACATCAACCTACTAATGAATACATAGATGGGGTTTTGTTTTTCAATCCTGGCAGCCCCACAGAAACTATATGCTCTCCATATAGGTCATACGGGGTCATTGAGATAGATAAGGGAAAAATAAACGCGGAGATACATAAATTATGAAAAGATTATGGGCGCCGTGGAGGAGTAAGTTTGTGAAGGCCAAGAAAAAGAAGGGGTGCATATTCTGTCTGAAGTCCAGGCCAGACAAAGATGATTATGTTGTAAAAAGATCCAAGCTCTCATTTGCCATATTAAACATATATCCCTATAATAATGGGCACGTAATGGTAAGTCCATATAGACACGTGAAGGATATAAAGAGGCTGAGCGACGCAGAGCTCCTGGATATGATGAAACTGGTAAAAGACATACAGCGCTTGCTTGAAAAGAAGCTAAAGCCCCATGGTTTTAATATTGGTATCAATACTGGGAAGGTCGGGGGTGCAGGCTACAGGGGCCATATCCATATTCATATTGTACCGCGTTGGGATGGCGATACCAATTTCATGCCGATTATCGCAAACACAAAAGTACTGCCGCAGTCGCTGGAAGAACTGCGCAAGTTACTTAAATAGTTATGCTTACTCGCAAGGACATAGAACAACGGGAGAAAAAGATTCTTGCTCCTTATGCAATGCAGAGCAAGAACACAAAAGGAAGAAAGCACTCTGAAAAAGAGCCGCCATACAGGTCCTGTTATCAGAGGGACAGGGATAGGATCATACATTCTACTGCCTTCCGCAAGCTTGAATATAAGACCCAGGTCTTTGTAAATCATGAAGGAGATTATTATAGGACAAGGCTCACGCACACATTAGAGGTGAGCCAGATCGCGCGTTCGATCGCCAGGGAATTAGCCTTGAACGAAGATCTTGTCGAGGCCATTGCCCTTGCGCATGACATCGGTCACCCACCTTTTGGTCACGCAGGAGAGGATACACTGAGTCTTTTGATGAAAGATAATGGCGGATTTGACCATAATCTCCAGGGACTGCGCGTGGTGGATGAACTGGAGCAGAGGTATCCGGATTTTCCTGGGCTTAATCTGACATGGGAAGTAAGGGAGGGTATAAATAAACATACTACGCTTTTTGACAGGGCAGAAAGGCTCATAGAGCTGGAGCCTGAAAAATCAGCGACGCTAGAAACCCAGGTCGTTGATGTCGCTGATGAGATCGCTTACGATAACCACGATATAGACGATGGTATAGCCTCAGGCCTTATAGAAGGGAAGGAACTCTCTGGTTTGGAATTGTGGAAAAATGCCACCTCTCATATAAAAAAGAAATGCTGCGATATGTCTGATAAGATTCAAAGATACCAGACGATCAGGTCTCTTATAAATATGCACATAAAAGACCTGGTGGGAAATTCAGAAAAAAATATCAAGGATGCCGGGATTAAAAGCGTATCTGACGTCAGGGCGCGCACTGAGAAACTGATAGCGTTCTCTAAGGATATGCAGAAAAAAAGACTGGCGTTACGCGCGTTTTTAAGCGATAATCTATATAAGAACGTGCGAGTCGTGCGCATGTCTAATAAGGCCAAGCGCTTTATTACAGAGCTGTTTAATGTCTATATTGAAAAACCAGAGCAGCTTCCTGTTTCTGATCAGAAAAAGATAAAAAAGTACGGCCTTTACAGGGTTGTATGTGACTATCTGGCTGGGATGACTGACAGGTTTGCCCTGGACGAGTATAAAAAATTATTCGACCCTTATGAGCGAGTCTAACGGAAAAGAAAAAAAAGAATTTCTCTTAAGATTCTGTGGCAGCAATGCCATAGAGCTGTTTAAGGAGGCGTTTTCTGACATAGTGGGCAGAAAAGTAGACTGTTTGTTCTTTGATTCCGAATATGCGCCTCTTGAAACAAAAAAACGATACAGAAAAAAAATTCCAAATAGCCTAAAGGACATAAAGCCCGCTCTCTTAAAAGAGATAAAGGTTTTTAAGGGTTCGCGAGGCAAGCCCTGTCTTTCTGTCCCTATAATGCAGGGGCAGAATATCTACGGGTTTGTTGTCGTCCTGAATTTACGACGGGAACCTGACAAAAAAGAACTCGCTGTAATGAAACTCTTTATAGGTCTTGCCCTCAAGGATTTTCAGAAAGAAGGGGAGCTCAGAAAACTCTACGATACAATAAGGCCGAGGGCCATAGCGCTATCCACTATACACACCGTACATAGGCTTCTTACATCAACGCTTGATATGCATGAATTAATAGAAAGGATCGCAAGGCTCACGCTTCAGGTGATGCGATCTAAATATTGCTCAATAATGCTTTTGGATGCTTCAAAAAACTACCTGACGCCAAAGGCAGTCATAGATCTAAAGTTCAATACGAGCGGCATGCGTAAAAAATATAGAAAAATAAAAATAGGCTCTGGCGCGATAGGCAAGGTGGCCAAGACAGGCAAAACTGACTTGTCGCGTAATTCAGTATGCGTTCCTCTTGTCGAAGAAGATATAATGGGCATCATCTGCGCAAAGAATAAGACCAACAATACGCCTTTTACTAAATTTGATATGGAGATACTGATTACTTTAGCGGAACAGGCAGTGATAGCTATTAGAAATGCCCAGATGTATGAAGAGCAGAAAAAGATGGCCTATGGCAGCATCAAGTCGCTAGCAGCTCTTTTGGATGCAAAGTCTCCACACACGTACACGCATTCTGAAAAGTTTGTAAAAATAGTGCTGGCGATCGCAGAAGAGATGCGCCTATCTAGGGAAGAGATCACTAACCTGCGCTATGCAGCGCTCCTGCCAGATACAGGAAAATTCAGTATACCGGATGAGATATTAAAAAAGCGCGGCGGACTCTCAAGAAAGGAATTTAGTATAGTGAAAAAGCAGCATCTTGAAAGCCTGAAGATACTTAGGCCCTTAGAATTCCTGAAGCTAGCCATGCCAACGATCATGTACCATCACGAGCGATATGACGGTACAGGCTATCCTGAGGGATTAAAGGGTAGGACTATACCCATAGGCGCCAGGATCATGGCGGTTGCAGACGCATTTGAGGCAATGGTATCCAGGAAGAAAGACATGACGCAGGCTATAAAAGAACTGGAAAAAAATAAAAATACCCAGTTTGATCCTGATGTAGTAAGCGCCTTCATATCATTATCAAAAAAATCTGAATTCAAGAAACTCCTTTAGGCCATGAAAAATCTAAGCACCTTATTCAAAAATGAGATCACAAAAAAGACGCTTCTTTTCTTCAATGAGAATCCTCAGTGCATTGATACAGCAAAGGGTATCTCTGTATGGATAGGCTGTGATCCTGACAAGGTACGAAAGGCGCTGAAGAAATTGGCTAAAGAAAAGATACTAGTAAGCCATAAAACAGCTTCTACAGAGGCCTATTCATATACGAACCAGAAGGACATTGTGAAAAAAATCGAAAAATACATAAAGACATATGAGCGCAAGATTTCAAGATAGGCAAGAGAGAGACTTATTTGGCCAGTCGCAGGTATCTGACAGGAAGATAAGAAAAAAGACAAAGATCCTGCTGCCTAATTTAAAAAAAAGCCTGACACTCTCTTATGAGCATGTGATATTTATCGCGATAGGCCTTGCGATGGCGTGTATCATATGTTTTTCGCTTGGGGTGGAGAAGGGAAGGCGCGATACAAGAGAGACAAGAGACAAGAGACAAGAAACAAGGAGCGAAAAGATAGCTGTTGTCGAATCTCGGGCGGCAACAGAAGAAAATAAATACGTAATCCAGCTGGCGGCTTTTAAGGCTAGGGGCGCTGCAGAGCAGGGACGAGAAAAACTGCGAAAATTGGGACACAAGGCTGATATCAAGAGATCAGGGGATTATTATCAGCTTTATATAGGTGGCTTCAGTAAAAAAAAGCACGCGGAGCAACTGGAAAAAAAGTTAAAAAAGACATACAAAGATTGTTATGTCAAAAAGGGGGAATAATGTCACAGCATCCAAGTTTAAAGACTTCTAAGGCAGGAAAAAGACACAGGACAGTTTTAAAGAGGTTCGAAAAGTTCTTTGCGCTAAAGGAAAAAGGCATTCTAAAGGACGAGGATTCTGTCTTTGGCCTGCCTAAACTCAAGATAGTAAGAACCAAGATAAAGAAGGAAAAGGCAGAAGAAAAGCCTGAGGAAGGCCAGGTAGCTGCTGAAGGCGCAGCCCCAGCCGCTGCCGAGGCAAAAACAGACTCAAAACCCAAGAAAGAAGAAAAGAAGCCCAAAAAATAAAATAACTTTACATTTAAAGCAAGACCTAAAATGTAAAGTTATTTCAGGAGGAAGCCATGAAAGCGCTTAAGATTGTTCTCTCAGTAGCTATGTTAATGGTTTTGGTATGCAAAATTTCTTTTTCGCTTGAAGAAGAAACATTGCCTAAAATAGGCTTTGCGAATAATGATGGGTCTAATGTAAGGGCAGGAGATAATGTAAATTATGAGATCCTGGGCAAGTTAAAAAAGGGTGACCCTGTTAAGATCATTGATAAGCGTTATAGCTGGTTCAAGATCGTACTGCCAGAAACAGCACATCTTTATATTAAAAATGATTATGTAGGCATTATTAATAAAAAAGGTGCGGGCAAAGTCAATGCCACGCGCGTAAACTTAAGAGCAGGCCCTGGAACAAAGTATTCCATACTTGGTCAGGTCTCAAGTCCGCAGGAACTTCAGGTCGTATCAGAAAAGGATGATTGGTATGAGATAAAACCTCCTGAGGAAACAGCAGGCTGGATACACGCCAGTCAAGTTATGTTCAATATGGCACTGGTGCAAGCAGGGATAAAAGAAGAGGTGAAGGAGGAGGCGAGCGAAGCGAGTCCCGAGCAAGGTCGAGGGATAAAAAAAACCTTCTCTAAAGGCATTATGCTAAAGCGCAAAGCGCCTGAGCCAAAAGGCAACCTGACATTCTCAACGCAGAGCCAATGAGATTCTTAATAACACTCTCGATATTCTTTCTTGCTGTAATAATCCACGAGTATGCGCACGGCTGGGTCGCATGGAAATTAGGCGATTCTACTGCAAAAAATGCAGGCAGGCTCACGCTCAATCCTGTGGCCCACATAGACCCCATAGGCACGATTTTTCTTCCTCTAGTACTTCTAGCAACTCATGCGCCAGTGGTGTTTGGATGGGCAAAACCAGTGCCTGTTGATTTCTATCGATTAAATAATCCTAAAAAAGACATGGTGTGGGTAGGCCTGGCAGGGCCTGCAGCAAATATGCTGTTTGCGATCGTTTTATCTTTTATACTAAAGCTCTCTAATCTGACTTTGGCAGCAAGCCCTTTATTTATATCGATCTTAAACTCTGTCATACTTATAAATCTGGTACTTGCGGTATTCAATTTACTACCAATACCCCCGCTGGATGGTTCAAGGATCGCCATGGGTCTTTTACCAAGAGATATGGCTATTAAATACGCAAAACTCGAGCCATATGGATTCATGATTATATTTGGAATGCTCTGGCTAGGCATAATAGGAGGCGTGATCTGGCCTATTGTCATGCTTCTGGCCCGATTATTAGGTGTAGACACATGAGAAAAATACGTTTAAATCTAGGCAAAAGAAGTTATGATATAGTAGTCTGTCGCAATGAAATCACTGATCTAGGCAAACACCTAAAGAAATTAAAGATCGGTACCGATGCTGTAATAATAACAAATCCCGCCATAAAAAGACTTTTAGGTAAAAAAATACAAGCATCTCTTTCCTCATCTGGGTTTAATGTCAGATTTGCAGTTGTGCCAGACAGCGAAAAAGCCAAATCAGAGAAATATTGCATCAGTCTTCTTAATAAACTTTCGAAATTCGATGGTTCTCGTCGCAGAATATTTATTGTTGCCTTGGGCGGCGGTGTAATAGGAGACCTGGCAGGATTTGTCGCGAGCATTTATAGGCGCGGCACGCCTTATGTACAGATCCCGACAACACTCCTTGCTCAAGTAGATTCTGCAATAGGGGGCAAAGTAGCCATAGATCTAAGTGTAGGTAAAAATCTTGCAGGAGCATTTTACCAGCCGCGACTTGTTTTTAGTGACGCGGCTCTATTAAAAACCTTGCCTAAAAAAGATTTGATATCCGGATTAGGGGAGGTTGTCAAATATGGTATTATAAAATCGCCGCAGCTATTTAGTTTTCTTGAAAAAAATTACAAAAAGGTATTGGGTCGTGATAAAAAGTCACTGGAATACATAATTCACGCGTGTAGCTTAATAAAGGCTCGTGTGGTAGAAAAGGACGAGCATGATAATAAGGGAATACGCGTGATACTTAATCTCGGCCATACAATAGGGCATGCTATTGAAACAGCTGCGCATTATGGTAAATCATATAGCCATGGCCAGGCAATAGCCCTTGGCACCATTGCTGCATCGCATATATCCAGAGACCTGGGGCTTTTGGATGAAAAAGACTTTTTGAGGATAAAAAACCTGATAAAAAAGATAGGCTTGCCAGTTACCTTAAAAGGCCTGGACATAAAAGCTATATTTAAAGCGCAGGAACATGATAAAAAATTCATCCACGGAAAAAATAGATTTGTACTTCCTGTGAGAATAGGAAAGACTATAGTAAAGGAAAACATACCCAAGCCGCTCATAATAAATTCTATTGCCAGTCTTCAGCTTTGACCGCGTAGGTCGGATTTAAATCCGACCTACGCGGTCGGTCAGGTCAATACTATGATCCTAAAAAAAGATAAGCCCCGCCTGAAAAAACTTAAAGACCTGGAACGATCCATTGGTTATCGCTTTAGAAATAAAGAACTCTTGAATCAGGCCCTGACCCACAAATCCTTTGCGAATGAAAAACACAAATTAAAATTAGAGGATAATGAAAGGCTCGAGTTTTTAGGTGACTCTGTCCTTGGCATAGTCATGAGCAGGCTGCTCTACGAGGATTTTCCTGATCAGGACGAAGGGGTTCTCACACGCTATAAGTCTCAGCTCGTAAGCGGCTCCACGCTTGGCCGCATAGCAAAGCATCTTCACTTAGGAGATTTTATTCTCCTGGGAAAAGGAGAAGAGGCATCTGGCGGAAGAAAGCACACATCGAATATTTTGTGCGCATTAGAGGCGCTTATAGGCGCCATTTACTTAGACGGTGATCTAAGACCAGCTTCTAAATTTATAAAAAAGGTTTTTCATGTAGAGATCCAGCTTGTAAGAGAAGGAAAAGGTTCTAAGGATTACAAGTCCGCGCTCCAGCAGATCGCGTTAAAGAAATTCAAAGCTACGCCTTCCTATAAGATCATCTCAGAAATAGGCCCGGACCACAAAAAACACTTCATTGTAGAAGCCTTGATACAAGGCAAACGCTACGGCATAGGTTCCGGCCCCAACAAAAAAACCGCAGAACAATCCTCAGCCAAAGAAGCCCTCGGTAGCATTGAAGAGGTGGGTTAATGTTTAAAACCCAAAGGGAGACCTGTTCGCTCAGGTGAAAATTTCCCCCGTACCACTCGCTTCGCTCGGGTACGGGGTCGTCTTTTATTTTGTATTTTGGTGGGGCCGAAAAAACTTACCCGACACCATAGGTGTCGGGGTCGAACAGTTTTCGGCCTTTTTGCCTCATGAAATGTGGCAGAATAAACCACCAAAACACAAAATAAAAGCCTAAATTTTCAATTCGCTCCCATGTCTCCCTTTGGGTTTCAAATATTATGCATCATCATAAAAACCTTTCCAAGCCTCTATTTGTATGGTATAATTATATTTAGA
>CAZWYD010000047.1:4864-10019 GCA_964637815.1 uncultured Planctomycetia bacterium | reverse complement strand
TTCTTGGGAAGGCCTAATACCCGCATGACCTCTCTATTGAAAAGGCCCTGATAAGCCATATTGTGTATAGTAAAAAGGATTTTTACGCTGATCTCTTTATGAAAGAGACTGATGTAAAGCGGGATAAGCGCTGATTGCCAGTCATTGCAGTGCAAGATATCGATCTTCCCAATGTGAGGCATGGCTGCAATAACAGCCCTTGCAAAAAAACCAAAGCGCAGCGCATTGTCAGGATAATCGCCCTGCGGCGTGCCGTATAATTGGTCCCTGTCAAAATACTCATCCTTTTTTACAAAATATACATTAACGCCTTCGTGCTTTAAAAAATAAAGATCAAACCCTTTTTCTTTTTTAAAAAGCTCGGGCGAGAATCCATTTTCTTTTACGCATTTATAAAACGGGAGTATGATGCTACAGGTGTGGCCTTTTTTAGTAAGTGCAGCAGGAAGGGCTGCCGCTACATCGGCAAGCCCCCCTGTTTTTGCAAATGGAAATACTTCTGATGAGACAAAAAGAATATTCATAACAAAAAAGCCGAGGTCCGGCCTCGGCTTTTTTGCCGAGGCCGGACCTCAATACTTACAGACCTTTGTTAGCGATGAACTCGATAAGGTCGACTACCCTATTGGAATAGCCCCATTCATTGTCATACCAGCTGAGCACCTTTACGAGTCGCTTGTCTATTACACTGGTAAGCGCTGCGTCGACTATGGAAGATTTTGGATTGCCGTTGAAATCTTTGCTTACAAGCGGCTTGTCGCAATATTCCAAAACCCTGCTGAGTTTTCCTTCAGCTGCTTCTTTAAGCACCCTGTTCACATCTTCCTTGGACGCGTCCTTTTCTACCTCGCAGACAAGATCCACTAAAGAAACATTCGGTGTAGGTACCCTTATGGAAAGTCCGTCCAACTTACCTTTTAGCTCAGGCAAAACTAATCCTACTGCCTTTGCCGCGCCAGTGGTAGTCGGGATCATTGAAAGCGCTGCTGCGCGCGCCCTTCTTATGTCTTTATGCGGCAGGTCAAGCACCTTCTGATCATTTGTATAAGAGTGTATAGTGGTCATGAGCCCTCTTTTGATCCCAAAATTCTCAATGAGGACTTTTGCTACAGGCGCGAGACAATTCGTCGTGCATGATGCGTTTGAGATCACATGATGCTTTGCGGCATCGTACATGTTTTCATTGACGCCCAGCACGATCGTGATGTCTTCATTCTTTGCCGGCGCAGTGATAATGGCCTTTTTCGCGCCTGCCTGGATATGCTTCATTACCTTTTCCTTGTCCCTGAACACGCCTGTTGCCTCGACCACTACCTGAACACCTAATGCTTTCCACGGGATCTCTGCCGGATCCTTGTGGTTCATGATCTTGATCTCCTTGCCATTCACAACGAGCATATCACCCCTTGCTTCCACAGTCACTTTCAGCTCTCCCATGATGGAATCGTATTTCAAGAGATGCGCGAGTGATGTTATTGGAATAGGAAGATCGTTTATTGCTACAAAATCAATGTTCCTGTTTTCAACTGCGGCGCGAAAGACATTTCTGCCTATCCGGCCAAAGCCGTTAATACCAACTTTTACTGCCATGTTAAGCCTCCTTTAAGTGCTTTGCTGCGAGTTCTGGCGATGTCGGATTTATGTAAAAACCTGATCCCCATTCAAAACCAGCAACGCTTGTTAGTTTTGGCATTATCTCCAGATGCCAGTGAAACTCCTCATTGATACCATTCCTGATCGGAGCAGTGTGTATTATAAAATTATAGGCCGGATCTTTCAAGACCTTTTTTAATCTCACGAGCGTGTCCTTTAAAATAGCTGCCATTGCGCCAGCCATAGCATTGTCTATTGATTTAAAATTCTGATCATGCTTTTTCGGCACTATCCATGTCTCGAACGCAAAACGCGGCACAAACGGACAAAACGCCACAAAATGTTTATTCTCAGATATGACCCTTAGCTCATCCTGGAGCTCCTGCGCAATCATGTCGCAGAAAACGCATCTCTCTCTGTAGCCAAAATAAGTAGCCGCGCCTTTTAATTCTTCTTTAACCCTTTTTGGAATGATCGGGAGTGCCACGATCTGGGTATGCGAATGTTCCAGAGACGCGCCTGCTGATGAGCCGTGATTTTTAAATATCAATATGTACCTGAATCTCTCATCTTTTTCCAGCTCAAGTGAGCGTGAACGATATTCAAGTATAATATTCTGTATTTCTTTTTGCGTAAGATCAGCCAAGTCCTTATTGTGGTCAGGATTTTCTATGATCACCTCGTGGGCGCCTATGCCGCTTGAGAGATCATATATGCCTATGCCGCGATTTTCCACGCTACCTTCTGTATCCAGGGCAGGAAATTTATTTGGCACTGTCCTCACAGACCAGCCAGAGGTATCAGGTTTTGTCTTTGGTTTTCTTATGGCGTGCACCTCAGGCGGGGTCATGGTTTCATTGCCTGTACAAAAAGGACAGGTCCCGCCTTTTTTTATCTGCGGCTTCAGGTCAAACTGCTCTGGCTTCTTAGGCTCAGAGATATTGACAATAATCCATCTTCCTGTTATTGGGTCACGTCGTAGTTGACTCATTTAGATTTTTGTTTCCCGTAAATATTTTGCTGCGTCTTCTGGTGGAGTAGCATTGATGTAAAATCCAGACCCCCATTCAAAACCTGCAACCTGTGTTATCCTTGGAGTAACTTCTATATGCCAGTGATAGTCATCCTTTATTGTATGCCAATAGCCAGGCCTCTTAGTATGCCTAAAGGGTGCTGTATGCAACATATAATTATACGGCGGATCGTTTAAAGTCTTGGAAAGTTTGGCAAACACTGTTTTAAAAACATCAGCAAGGTCTCTGACTTCGTCTTTACCTATATTGACAAAATCAGAAGAGTGTTTTTTCGGCAATATCCACAGCTCAAAAGGAAATCTTGAGGCAAATGGCGCAATGACCAGCATGGTCTTTGTATCCATTACAACCCTTTCCCTACTCTCCAACTCCTGCCTTATAATGTCACAAAATATACACCTATCTTTAAATTTATAATAAAATCGCGCGCCGCGAAGTTCTTCTTTTACTCTTGTTGGTGTAACAGGTGTAGCTATGATCTGCGAACGCACATGCTTTGTGGTCCTGGATCCGCCTGCCCTTAGCCCATGATTCTTGAAAAGCAGGCAATACTTGAGCTTTTGGTCTTTTCCAAGCTCTGTAATTCGGTTTACGCTTGCACGTATTACAAGTTCTATCTGTTTTTTGGGCATTTCATGGATATCCGTGAAATGCTCAGGTGACTCTACTATTACCTCGTGCGCGCCTACAGGGTCCATCACATCATACATGCCTATGCCGCGCCTATCAAGGCTACCGCTTACATCAAGCCGCTGAGATATGCTCGGCACTACACGAACATCCCATCCAGGTCCATCTTGCTTCGAGCCCTTTTTTCTCATTGCAAAGACTTCTGGAAGCGTATCATGCTCATGACCTTTACAAAATGGACAGGCCTCCTCTACTACCTCAGCATGAGACACCTTGAAATCGCTGGGCCTCTTTGCCCTCTCAGTAGAGATAATAACCCATCGCCCAATTATAGGATCTTTTCTTAATTCTGGCATATTAAGGCCCAATTATAACTTAACTTTACATTTAAAGCAAGACCTTAAATGTAAAGTTAGCGCCTGGGATAAACTCCTCTACGCTCATGCGGCGCTTTGACTCTAATTGCAATTCTTTTATATTAAGAATGCCTTTGCCTGTGGCAGCTGATATGTGTTCCTTTGTAATCTCTAAAATAGTGCCTGGCTTTTTATTGCTGGATTCAGGCTGCACAGTGGCCTTATATATCTTCAATATTTTTTTATCCAAATGTGTAAAACATCCAGGCCATGGTACAAATGCACGGATACGATTATAGATCTTTTCAGCGCTCCAGCTCCAATCAATGAGGCCGTCTTCTTTTTTTAATTTAGGCGCATATGTGGCTTTACTGCTATCCTGTTTTTCAAAATTAATAGAAGCATCTAAACACTTTAATAAAACCTCAGCGCCTTTTTTAGAAAGCTTTTTTGAGAGCTGGATAGCGTCTTCATCTTTATTGATCGCTACAGTCTCTTTTAGAGCAATATCTCCCTCATCCATCTTCTCATTCATCTTTATAATAGTAATGCCTGTCTCTTTCTCGCCATTGGCAATCGCCCAGTTTATCGGCGCTGCGCCGCGATACTTTGGTAAGAGTGACGCGTGCACGTTCAACGCGTAAAGCTTCGGCAAATCCAGCAACTCCCTGGACAAGATCTGCCCGAAACTCACTACGATAAAAAGATCTGCGCCAATACCCTTTAGAAACTCTACTGACTCTTTGGAATTGACATCTTCAGGCTGGAATGTCTTGATCTTTAAACTATCTGCCTTTAGTTTTACAGCTGTAGAAGAGATCTTCTGGGACCTCCCCTTTTTCCTGTCAGGCTGCGTCACTACCAGCGCGACATCCAAGCCCTCCAGAACAGGTACTGCAAATTCTGAACTTCCGAAAAATATTATCTTCATAGTTTTACGCATGTCTTTATTATTCTTTTCCTTTTTAAGATCCCGATGCGGTCTATAAAAAGGATGCCGTCCAGATGATCGATCTCGTGCTGCATGATCCTGGCAAGTAGGCCGCCAGCTTCCATCTTTATTGAGTCTCCATCTATGTTCAGCGCTTCTAGCGTGATAAACTCTGGCCTCACCACATCACTTGTTGCATCAGGAACGCTAAGGCATCCTTCGCAAAAACGGGACTTGCCTTTTTTCTTAATTATTTTGGGATTGATAAATACTAGTGCCTGGCCGCTGCCTTCCACATCTAAGACAACTATGATCCGCTTGCTTATACCTACCTGTGGCGCAGCCAGGCCCACACCATTGGCAGCGCCCATTGTCTCGATCATGTCGCGCACGAGCTTGCGCTCAGCATCGCCCACTCTCTTAAGAGCCGCTGCCTTTTTCCTTAACGCCTTATCTGGGTACACTTTGATCTCTAACTTCATAGCATTTAATTTTAGCATATATATTGCATCTTGACAATCATATTAGCGTACTGTAAACTTATGCTATATGGCTGACGGAATTAATCAACAGGACCTAAAAGAATTCTATACTAAAGGTACTTTGGCGTT
>CAZWYD010000047.1:0-4764 GCA_964637815.1 uncultured Planctomycetia bacterium | reverse complement strand
CCTTCTCTCTTACGATTACCTATCACCTTTTTTAAAAGCGCTGTGGCATTCTCTACTTTGTCTGATTTTAAGAATAGATTCCAGCGATACATGCCTTTTACGCGTGAAATAGGCGCTGGCGCTGGCCCTATGATCTCTATGTTTTTAGATTCTTTTCTCTTCTCGAATTTCTTTCTTAAAGATTCAGCAATTTTCAGGACTTTTTCCTCTTTACGGCCCCTAAATGTCAAAGTAACCATATGACAAAACGGAGGAAGATTTAATTCCTTGCGAAAAGAAACCTCCTTGCCATAAAACGTACTGTAATCATGCGTCTTTGCTGCCTGGATCGCATAGTGAGCTGGTGTATAACTCTGTATAATTACCCTGCCGCCCAGGTCACTCCTCCCTGCTCGTCCAGCAACCTGCGTAAGCAGATTAAATGTGCGTTCACCCGACCTGAAATCAGGTAGATTAAGCGCAGTATCAGCTGAAACAACACCCACGAGCGTCACCTTTGGAAAATCCAGGCCCTTTGCTATCATCTGCGTGCCCACAAGGATATCTATTTTATGATCCTTGAATTTAGATAATACCTTTTCATGCGTGCCGCGCTTGCGAGTTGCGTCAGTATCCATGCGAGCGACCCTGGCCTGAGGAAAAAGTCTGTGAAGTTCACTCTCGACCTTTTCTGTGCCCAGCCCCCAGTATTTCACATAAGATGAATTGCATTCCGGGCACACTTCAGGAGGATCGATCTTGTAACTGCAATGATGACATATGAGTTTTTTCTTGTGAAAATGATATGTGAGGCTTACATTACATCTCTTGCACGTAAGCACGTGGCCGCATTTTCTGCAGCTTATATATGTTGAAAATCCGCGCCTGTTTAAAAAAAGTATGATCTGCTTGCCTTCAGAAAGATCCTTTTCTATCCATCTTTTAAGCGATTCAGAAAGAATAGGGAACCTCTTCACCCTTGTCATCTCATCGCGCATATCCACGATATCTACCTCAGGCAAAAGCCTTGAATCTATTCTCTCAGATAATTCAATAAGTTCATAATCGCCCTCTCTGGCCGCATGATAAGACTCCAGCGAAGGTGTTGCGCTTCCCAATATAACAACCGCGTCTGAGAGCGCAGCTCTTTTTATGCCTGCTTCCCTTGCATTATATCTCGGCACATCCATCTGTTTATACGAAGTCTCGTGCTCTTCATCTACAACTACTAGCCCCAGATTCTTTAAAGGCGCAAATATTGCTGAGCGAGCGCCAACCACGATCTGTGCCTTGCCGAAAACAATCCTTTCCCATTCAGCTGCGCGCCGAGAACCTAAAAGCCGGGAATGAAGAACTGCTATCTTTTCTCCAAATCTGGCTTTGAAACGCGCGACAGTCTGCGGTGTCAAAGAGATCTCAGGGACCAGAACAATACTCGAATATCCTGATTCAAGCGCATAAGCAATAGATTGCAAATACACTTCTGTCTTTCCACTGCCAGTCACACCATGCAACAGAAAAACCTTGTGGACTTTATCGTTCAAGCACTGTTTTATGGAATCAAGCGCGCGCTTTTGCTCTATGGTCGGAGAAAGGTGCTTGCCTGAACCATCTATGTATTCTATTTCATCTTCTTGCGGCTTTTTGTTTTTCCTGTGCCTTGTGCCTTTAAGGCTTTTTTTCAAGACACTGGGCACAGCTGCTGAGATCGCTTCTCCCCACGAAGAATAATAATGTTCGGAGATCCACTTTGTGAGCTTGAGCATGTTTTCATCTATAAGAGGAGACCTGTCCAGAACACGGGCTATGGGTTTGATAAACTTTATATCGCACTTTGAAGAAAGCGCCACTACATAACCTGTTATGTGTCTGGGGCCAAAAGATACCTCTACGCAGCTACCTATCTGCACCTGATCTTTCAGACTATCCGGGATCGAATAAGAAAAAGGCCCTTCAACAGGCCGGTTTACTACTATGTCAGCATATTTATTTACACTCATAGTTCTTTCATTATCTTTTTCATATCCTGCCACACGAGTTTTTTGTCTCTGGAGTTACGTAAAAGATATGCCGGGTGATAGGTGGGCATGAATTTTATACCTTTAAACTCATGCCAATTCCCTCTTAACTTACTTATCGAGGTCTCAGTGTTTAGAAGCGTCTGGCTCGCGAATTTTCCAAGCCCGCAAATGACATTCGGTTTTATGTTCTCTATCTGTTTATAGAGATGGTCGATACACTCAGAGATCTCTTCTGGCAGGGGATTTCTATTATTGGCGGGGCGGCATTTTAAAATATTACAGATATACACATCTTGCCTCTTTAATCCCATTGCCTCTATTATCTTTGTTAAGAGCATACCAGCCTTACCAACAAAAGGCTGGCCCTGCATATCCTCATCATATCCAGGAGCCTCGCCCACAAACATGAGTTTTGCCTTTGTAGAGCCGCTGCCAAACACAACATTATGCCTTGTCTTAGCCAGGCTGCACTTCTGACACTGCATTGTTTCCTGTTTCAAGGATTCCAAGCCTTGCTTCTTTGGCTTTGATGAAAAAAGATACTCGGTTACTCCACCTTCTTTCTCCATCTGCAAATATGCCTTTATTGATTTTAAAATGTCTCTCATTATCCCCTTGGATGAAACTTCTTATGAATAGATTTTAACCTATCTTTGCTCACATGAGTATATATCTGAGTAGTCGAGATATCTGCGTGGCCTAATAATTCCTGCACTATCCTTAAGTCTGCGCCTCGTTCAAGTATATGAGTTGCAAAAGAATGTCTGAGACTATGAGGCGTAATATCTTTTTTGATCCGCGCCTCCCTTGTATACCTCTTTATAGTCTTCCAAAATGTCTGGCGCGACATGGGTTTTCCAAGTCGAGTCAAAAATAATGCATTCGACACCTTTTTCTTTAAAAAACTCGGCCTTGCCTTGTCCAAATACCTGGATATACTTTCCTTTGCCTTTTTGCCAAAAGGCACGATCCTTTCTTTTCCACCCTTGCCAAAACATTTTACAAATCCAAGATTCATATTCAGATCATCCATCTTAAGATTTATAAGTTCTGACACGCGCATACCTGTTGCATATATTAGTTCCAGCGACGCCTTATCCCTTGCGCCCATTATTTCTCTTACATTAGGCGTTCTCAAAAGCTTCTCTACCTCATCCAGATCCAGGACAGACGGAAGTCTCTTCCATAACTTAGGCGATTCTATCACACTAGTAACATCCTCTTTTATCTTACGCTCCCTGACAAGGAATTTAAAAAATGTCTTAAGGCAAGCAAGTTCCCTGGACACAGAATTAGCTGAAAGCCCCCTGTCCTTTTCAGCAAGCATAAAAGACCCTATCATCTGCCTCGATACCCTCTCTATAGAAGCCACACGCCGGGATTTCAGATAATCAAAAAATCGCAGAAGATCTCTCTTATACGAAGACAGTGTATTTTTAGACAAACCCCGTTCTACGGAAAGGAAACTCAGAAATTCTTCTATAAGTTCATTCATAAGCTAACAACAAAAGGATTGTTTGTTTTCTCGTGACCTATGGTAGAAACAGGGCCATGACCAGGGTAAACAATGTAACTATGGTCCAATGTAAAAAGTTTTTCTTTTATGGCTCGGATTATATCTTCTTGTGAACCATATGCAAAATCAGTTCTACCTACACCTTCATGAAAAAGCGTGTCACCTGTAAAAATAACCTTATCGGCCTTAAGGCAAATAGAGCCTGGGGTGTGGCCTGGGGTGTGGATGACTTCTAATTTCAGATTGCCTATTTTTAAAACATCACCTTCTTTTAAAAGTCTTTTTGCCTTTTTTGTCTTGAGTAAAAATCCAAGCATGCCTGAGAGATTCTTCGAAGGATCCTGCAGGAATTCAGCATCCAGGCTATGTATCCATATCGGCAGATCGAATTCGCTGTCAGCACCTATGTGGTCGCCATGGCCATGCGTATTAATGACTGCCTTTGGCTTAAGGCCATCTCTATCTATAATATTTTTTATCTTCTTATAATCTGCTCCTGGATCAATGATGAAAACCTCTTTTGTAGATTCATCACCTGCGATATAACAATTCGTTTCCATCATGCCAACTGAAACTTTCTCTATGTACATTATTTCCTCAATTCCAAAAAGTCTTTTACTTTAGAATAACTAAACTGTTTATCGATCTGGCGTTTTGTCTTCTCGAGCAACTGGGTCATCCCGTATTGCTCGCTCTTGGATAATTTCTTCTTCCTGATATCAGGATCGATGGAGCTTACCTTTTCTATAAAAGGTTCGAGGTCCTCTGCCTTTGGATCAGAAAGATACTTCTGCATCTCTTTTAGATTCATGATCGCCTGATCATAGCACTCGACGCGTTTCTTGTACAGGCCATCCATTCTTTCTATTAGTTCTCCCTGCCAGGTCCTCCAGAATAGAAACTTCTTTTTATAAAGCTCATCCACCCTTAGATCTTTTGCATAGTCATAGGTATTTATGACTGGGCCTATTTTTTCATCTTTCTTTTTCTTACGAGTAAACTTCCTCTGCAAACCCGCACAGCCTGTAAGAAACAACAATATTACTAAAAACAGAATACTAATTTTTTTCATTTTACCATCCTTTTAAATTCGTTCTCGTCTATGATCTTAACTCCCAGTTTCTTCGCCTTATCAAGCTTTGAACCTGCTTCTTTGCCAGCAACCAAAAAATCAGTTTTTTTACTCACGCTAGATGATGCATTCCCGCCTAATCTCAGTATCAATTCCTCTATCTCCTGCCTACTATA
>CAZWYD010000046.1:0-10350 GCA_964637815.1 uncultured Planctomycetia bacterium | reverse complement strand
CAAACTTCGGCTCACAGACAATCCTGACCACAGGCAACGTCGGCATCGGCACGACAGGGCCGAGCAGAGTATTAGAAGTGGCTGGTGCGAGTATGGAATTTAGAAATGTGGCAGATACAGAGGGGTTACTTTTTAATATTTTAGGTAATGTTATAACACTTGATGCACAAGCAGCTGGAAGTTCAAACGCAATTGACATAATTTCTCAAACTCGGAGAGTCGCTTTATCAAATTTTGCTATTGGTAATAATGAAGTTTTAGGTGTAGGGGCATGGGAAGAAGGGATTGTTATTTTATCAGAGTCTGCTAAAGGAATAAGATTTGGTAGTAATGTTACTTATAATGTGGATGCTGCTCCAGATATGATTATAGTTGGCGGCAACGTCGGCATCGGCACGACGGGGCCTGCAAGCGAGTTACAGGTCGATGGCACAGTCCAAGCAACAGGAATCAAGATGACCACATCCCCAAGCGCTGGCTATGTCTTAACCTCTGACGCAGATGGCGTTGCCTCATGGACAGACATCTCTGCGAGCGGTGGCGCATGGACACTCTCTGGTACTGACCTCTATCCAGATTCTGCCACTTACAACGTTGGCATTGGCACAACAGATCCTGGCGCAGCACTTGCAGTAGGTAACAATGCCTTTAAGGTCACCTCTGCTGGCGCAGTCACTGGCGGTACCTATAATACTCATACAATCGGCCATTCCACACATGCCCAAAATAGCGACACAGGCACAGGTGGCACCAGCTTTACAATAGGTGATGCCTCAACTAACGTAAATATAAATGCTGGAAGCGGCACATTCCAGCTCTCCTCAAGCGGCATAGACATAGACACCTCTGGAAACATCACAAACGCAGGCTTTGATGCGAATGGCACTGGAAACTCCATCACAAACCTTGAGACAGCAGACTTTGCATCAGGTGTTATAGACTCAACCACGACCCTTGGCACATCAGAGACAAAGCTGTCCACGCAGAACGCAATAAAGGTCTATGTGGATAATTCCATTGCAGGACTAAAATGGAAAGACTCAGTCAAGGCTTCGACCACTGCTAATGGCGCGCTCGCATCAGCCTATGAAGCTGGCGACACAATAGACGGCGTACAGCTTGCAGAAAACGACCGCATACTCATAAAGAATCAGACCACAGAGACAGAAAATGGTATCTATGTTGTAAATGCATCTGGCGAGCCTGATCGTGCAAGTGATGCAAATGCAAATGCCGAAGTGGTGCAGGCAGCAGTATTCGTAGAGCAAGGTACTATCAACGCGGATACAGCATGGGTGTGTTCAAATGACGCGGTAATCTTAGGCACAACAGATCTTGCTTTTGCACAATTCGCAGGAAGCCAGCTCTACCAGCCAGGCGATGGCCTCGCGATCTCAGGCCAGGAGTTCAGTGTAAACGTAGACAACTCCACACTCGAGATAGATTCAGACATACTCCGCGTCAAAAACGACGGCATCACATCAGCCAAGATAAATAATAACGAAATCGTAAACGAAGACCTCTTTGCCGGCTCATTCGCAAACATAACAGGCGTCGGCACCTTAGGCTCGCTCAATGTCACAGGCAACGTAGGCATCGGTACGACAGGGCCAACTCAAGCATTAGAGGTCGTTGGAAATATTGCACAAGCAGGAGAGGCAACTGCTCTATATCTCGACTATGGTTCATCTGGAGCAGAAGACCATGATATTTATCTTTACTTTGGAGATGATGGCGATAATACAGCACATTCAATAAGATGGGATGACGGGCTATCAGCTTTTCTGACACAGGAGAAGCTTATGGTGAATACAATTACTGAAGCTGGTAGTGCAATGACGATTGGGCCAGGAGGAGCTGATAGAGATTTAACATTAAAAACAGGTCCAAAGTCAGGTTTAGACGGCGCAAATATATTAATTGACCCTAATACTTCAGGTGCAGCAACATTAACTTTAGGTGTATCAGGAGATAATGATATTATAGCAATTCACGGCAACGTTGGCATTGGCACGACAGGGCCAACTGCACTCCTCAGCATTGGCGCTACAGAAGGGTTTAAGGTTGATACTTCTGGCAACATTACTACAGCAGGCGACCTCACGATTGGTACAACCGCCCTAGCAGAAACTACCTCTGCCACTGACTCAGGCGCGTATAAGATAGGCGCGTATACTACTGGGTTCAGCAACTCTAGCTCTACTAATGTACAAGCAGTCTTAGGCGATTTCGACTCAGCCATTGGAACAGCAGGCGCACAAGACCTCTGGAAAACAATATCTGGTGATACAGGCTCTACAGCTGCAAACATTGCTACAGACACCTTAACTATAGCTGGCGCTGGCATTGCATCCACAGCCATGTCCGGCGACACCTTAACAGTAACTGCAACAGAAGCAGATACGCTCCAGACCGTTGCTGCAAGAGGCGCCACATTCACAGGCGGCAACGTGGGTATCGGGACGACGAATCCAGTATATGCGTTAGATGTTGGTGGTGGAGCAAGCGGAAATAGTATACGAGGATATAATTTAGTTGCAGCTAATAATATCGCTGGTGCCAACTTCTATATTACACATACAGGAGCCAGCGGAAATTGGGTTAATGGAGTTGATTTTCAATCTTCTGCAACCGGCGCCAAGCTTAAAGCAAATACAACAAATGATATTCAACTTGGAAATACTACGAACGGTGTTTTGCTTCACATTAAAGGGACAACAGGCAACGTTGGCATCGGCACAACCGCGCCGATCTACAAACTCGATGTCCGTGGCACAGGATACTTCTCAGACAATATCACTCTTGCCGCAGACAAGACAGTGGACGGCGTAGACATATCAGACTATAGCTCATTCTTCATAGATTCAGCAGGTTCAAATACACAGCTCTGGTTCTCAGATGGAAGCGGAAAAGGCGCATGGCTTGCTCAGAGCTCTGTCAATGCAGGCACAGTCGACGGCTACGAGGGTGCAGACCTGGATGTAACAATCCTTACTTCAGAGGTATCAGGAATACTTCCGATAGCAAACGGCGGTACAGCCGCATCTACTGCTGGAGTGGCAAGGTCTAACCTCGGCTTAGGTGACCTTGCAGAACAAAACGCTGCAAGCGTGCCAGCTCTAACCATGGCAGGTAATATAGGTATGGGTGGTAGCTATAAGGTAACAGGCCTTGCAGCACCTTCAGGAGACAATGACGCTGTTAGAAAGATCTACGTTGACAATGCAATCGCAGGACTAAAGTGGAAAGAATCAGTAAAGGCTGCATCTACAGCTGCGGGCACATTGGCAGGCGCATCCAGCTCTTTTAGGACAGGCCAGTTAATAGACGGCTACACCCTTGTAGAAGGTGATAGAATCCTTATAAAAGACCAGGCATTAGACAAGGAAAATGGTATTTACATTGTTGCAACAGGCACAGGCCCTGCACGCGCAACTGATGCAAGTACAGAAGATGAGCTCATTGCAGCAGCAGTATTTGTAGAACAAGGTACATCCTTTGGCGACACAGCATTTGTGTGCTCATCTAACACCATCGCAGCCATTGACACAAACGACGTAGACTTTGTTCAGTTCTCAGGCGCACAAGCCTACACATGGGGCGACGGCTTAGATAACTCAGGCACTGTCATAAGTGTCGGCGCAGGAACAGGCATCTCAGTAGCTGCAGACACAGTCGGAATAGACAATACAGTTGTAGCTACTTTATCAGACACCCAGACTCTATCCAACAAAACCATAAGCGCAGTTGCAAACGGCCTAACAGTCGGCACAAGCCAACTCGTTGTATCAGGCGGCAACGTTGGCATTGGCACGACAGCACCTACTGCCACACTGCATGTTGGAGCAGGCAAAACCGTATCCTTCCCAGCTGACTCTATCTCTGATGCAATGGTGTCAGATACACTCACAGCATCAGACTTAGTAGCAGGAAGCGAAGTAGTAGCAGATGGAGAAGTCGCAGATAACATTACCATATCTGCATCAGGCTCAGTGGCAGACGGTGCACTCGAATCCACAATCGACCGCACTATCTTTAATGCATCAGACTACATCACTGCAGAAGGCGGTATCCACGTAGGCGGCACAAGCGATCCAGGCACAGATACCTTAATAGTAGATGGCAACGTCGGCATCGGCACGACCGCGCCAGTGGGGATATTGGATGCAAGAATTGATACTAATGCTTTTGCTAAAATGTATTTGGGGACAAATGCCAACGGTTATAATGGCGGGGAAATTCACTTTGTTGGTGCGGGTGGAATATCTAATGCTTATTTAGCAGGTGGTTACATAAATACTCCAGCTGATAGTGGTTATATTAAATTTGTAACAAATAACCCTGTTGACGAAACTGAGGTAATGCGAATAATCGGCGGCCTAGTCGGTATCGGCACAACAATACCATCCCAGGAACTGCACGTTGCAGGTGATGCGCGCATTACAGGCGGTATCTATGATTCAAACAATGAAGTTGGCGGCGCAGGTCAGGTGCTTAAGTCCACTGGCTCTAGCATTGACTGGGTAGATGCATCAAGCTTACCTGCAGACGATGCAACTACGTTGGACAGTCTTGACTCTACTGACTTTGCCATACTCGCAGGCCAGGCAAACGGCCAGGCCTTAAGCGGCGGCACTGCTGCATCAGAAAGCCTCACCTTAGACTCAACAGCCCATGCCACAAAAGGCTACGTGCTCGTCCCGTCCTCTAATGTGGGCATCGGTACAGCAACAGCTACACAAAAACTCCATGTCCAGGGTAATATCGCAGTCACTGGCACAGTGGATGGCGTAGACATTGCTCAGTTAAAGACAGACGCTGATGCAGACTATGATGCAATAGGCGATCTACCAACAGCAGCAGTTACAAACGGTGCCGCAACCACTATCTCAACAGGCGACCAGATATATGACTTTGTCATAGCTCAGAACTACATCACAGACGGTAACACAAACTGGGATAATTCATATGGCTACATCACAGCTTCAACTTCAGATACTCTAACCAATAAAAGTATAGACGTAGACAATAACACCCTTTCTAACATTGAAACCGACAATTTCAAAGCCGGCGTCATCAGCACAAGTGCCTCTTTAGGTACATCAAATACAGTCCTGCCTACCCAGGGAGCTATAAAAGGTTATGTGGATACTAAGATAGCAGGACTGAGCTGGAAGGATTCTGTAAAGGTAGCTACTATTGCCAACGCAGACTGGGATACTGCCTTTGATAACGGAAGCACATTAGATGGTATTGCGCTAACTACAGATGATAGAATCCTTATAAAAGACCAGACTGATGACTCAGACAATGGCATCTACATAGTCCAGGAATCAGGCGCACCTGTAAGAGCAGACTATGCAAATACAGCAAGTGAAATAAATCAGGCAGCAGTCTTTGTAGAGCAAGGGACTAATGCCGACACAGCATGGGTCTGCACAAACGATTCAATTACACTCGAGACTACAGCCCTAACCTTTGCCCAGTTCTCAGGTAGCCAGACCTATCAGGCAGGCGATGGTTTGAGCTTTTCATCTAACCAGATTAATATTGACGTCTCTGACTTTGCAGGTGCAGGACTTGAAGATGACGGAAGTGAGAATCTTCGCGTTGGCGCAGGCACAGGCATTACTGTAAATGCAAATGACGTTGCACTTAATACCACTTACACAGACGGACGTTATCTAAGAGCTGACGCATCTACGACACAAGGCGATGGCCTTTACATCGCAGCAGACGAAATCCGCGCAAGAGACGCAGGTGGTCTCAAGCTCTATGACGACGCTGGCACAGCAGGCCTGTTTGTAGAAGACGGTGGCCAGGTGGGCATTGGGACATCAGTTGTGGATTTTGATTTAGATATTGGAGATTATATGGGATTTGCTACAACAGGAATACTGTTTTCAGATACAGTACAGAACTTTCAATTAACCCATACAGGGAAAAAGGATATAAAATTTGTCACACGTCAAGCAGATGCCAGTTATAATTATGGTCAATTAGATTTAAAGAGCACAGATGGTTCTGTTGCAATGAACGGCAACGTTGGCATTGGCACAACCGCACCAACAGGCCTGCTTCATGTAGGCAATGCCACAAACAATGTGAAGATTTCCTCAGCCGCTGCAATGACCTTTGCAGGAACAGGCGACATAGACCTGCCTGCTGATAGCGTTGATGCAGCTGACATGAACCTTAACTATGTCACATCAGTTGCTACTACGTCACCTCTATCAGGCGGCGCAGCAGCTTCAGAAGGTACTGCAATCTCGCTCTCAATCGCAGACGCAGCAGCTGATGGCTCCACTAAAGGCGCAGCCAGCTTCACAGCCGCAGACTTTAATGCCTCTAGCGGCAATATCTCCATAGACTACACAAATGCACAGGCAGCTGCATCAGGCACAAAGGGATTCCTTACAGGCACAGACTGGGATACCTTTAATAATAAGAGCGACGCAAGCGATACCCTCACAGGCCTTGTGCAGTCCACAGCCAGCGGCACGAACTACATAACAGGCGGCAACCTTGGCATCGGCACAACCACACCTGGCTCATCACTCGACATAGACCCAACTAACGCAACAAGCGTAACAGTAGAAGACATTGCATTCCGCTCTTCAAGCCAGACACTCACACTTACAGATGGAACCACCATTACAAGCCAGCGCCACAACCAGTTTATTGCTCCGACATTAGACGGCGTAGCTGCAGGCGCTACTGAAACAGTTACAAACGCCGCAACTCTTTATATAGACGCAGCACCATCAGGCTCAAACATAACCATCACAAACCCATACGCACTCTGGATAGATTCAGGCAATGCCCGTGTTGACGGCACAGTCGAATCTACAGGAATCAAGATGACTGCATCCCCGGGCGCTGGCTATGTCTTAACCTCAGACGCAAATGGTGTTGCCTCATGGGCAGACTTGTCCTCTAGCGGCGGCGCATGGACATTGACAGATGACGATCTCTATCCAGACGCCACAAATTACAATGTTGCCATTGGCGCTACTGACGCAGGTACAGCAGACTTATTTGTCGCAGGTAACGTTGGCATCGGCACGACCGCGCCGACCGCAGTACTTGCAGTAGGCAACAATGCTTTTAAGGTTACCTCAGCTGGCGTAGCAACTTGGTCTGGCGGAGGCTCTGCAAATGCAAACACTGCTTATACTCATTCTCAAGCTACGACCGATGTCCATGGCTTAACGTTTACTGGTGAAGGAACAGGTGGAGGACTTGACGCAGACACTGTAGATGGCGAGCATGCAACAGCATTTCAGGATGCAGATGCAGACCTTACTGCCATTGCAGCTCTATCTAGTGCTGACAGTAATTTTATAGTAGGCAGTGCATCAGGCTGGGTAGCAGAGACAGGCGCTACTGCAAGGACGTCGTTAGGTTTAGGCAACCTTGCAGAAGAGGACGCCTCTAGCGTTCCAGCTCTTACCATGGCAGGTAATATAGGTATGGGTGGCAGCTATAAGGTAACAGGCCTTGCAGAACCATCAGGTGACAATGATGCTGTTAGAAAGATCTACGTAGACAATGCAATAGCAGGACTGAAGTGGAAAGAATCAGTAAAGGCAGCCACGACTGAAAACGGTGCATGGACAAGCGACTTTGATGACTTAAGCACAATAGACGGCGTACAGCTTTCAACAAACGATCGTATCCTCATAAAAGACCAAACTTTGCCCAAGGAAAACGGCATCTACATAGTCCAATCCTCAGGCGCACCAGCAAGGGCAGCTGATGCAAGTACAGAAGATGAGCTCATTGCAGCAGCAGTATTTGTAGAGCAAGGCGACACCTTTGCAGACACAGCATTCGTATGCTCATCTAACGAAATCGCAGTCATTGACACAGACGTCGTAGACTTTGTGCAGTTCGCAGGAAGTCAGTCTTACCAGGCAGGCGATGGTGTTAGCTTTTCAGGCAACCAGATAAACGTCGGCGCAGGAACAGGTATTACAGTAGGCGCAGATACTGTGGGAATAAACAATGCTGTTGTAGCAACACTCTCAGATACCCAGACCCTGACCAATAAAACTCTTACATCACCTAAGATCAATGAAGACGTTGCCCTGACTCCTACTTCAACAGAACTAAACTACGTGGATGGCGTAACATCAGCCATACAAACGCAGATAGACGGCAAGAGCGCAGCAAGCGACACACTCACAGGCCTTGTCCAATCTACAGCCAGCGGCACAAACTACATCGCTGGCGGCAACCTCGGCATTGGCACAACCTCACCCACTTCACTCATCCATAGTGTTGACACCATGAGCGCGGCTACCGGCAATGAGATTGCCTATAATCTTGCATACGCTACGAACAAAGCTGCTGGCAATGACACAGGCCTACTCATAGCAATGACAGATACTGCTTCACCTGGAACATCTAATCTCTTAGACATGCAGGTAGATACCGCATCCAAGTTTACAGTCGATAATTCTGGCAATGTCACAATTGCAGGCGACTTAACACTCGGCTCAACCGCCCTGGCAGAAACCACCTCAGCCACTGACTCAGGCGCGTATAAGATAGGTGCGTATACCACTGGGTTCAGCAACTCTAGCTCTACTAATGTACAAGCAGTCTTAGGCGATTTCGACTCAGCCATTGGCGACGCAGGCGCTCAGAACCTCTGGCAAACAATAGCTGGTGACACAGGTTCAGTAGCCGCAAACATCTCCACAGACACCTTGACCATAGCTGGCGCAGGAATTGCATCTACAGCCATGTCAGGCGACACCTTAACAGTAACAGCGACAGAAGCAGATACGCTCCAGAGCGTTGCCGCAAGAGGCTCATCATATACAGGAGGCGTAACACTTGCTACCTCATCCGGCAGTGTAGGCGTCGGCATAAGCCCGAATGCCAAATTTCACGTTAATGCTCCTGCAGGGACAGACATTGTCAGGTTCCAGATGAATGGGAGCACAAGATTTTTCATGGACGATGATGGACAGCTCGGCATAGGCGCCTATTTCGTTCCATCGAACGCGCTGGATGTTTACGGAGGAATGAGCATAGGCACTTACAATGCCAGCACCGCCCCGACCAGCGGTCTGATAGTAACAGGTAGTGTCGGCATAGGCACCACAAGCCCTGGCTCAAAGCTTGAGGTTTATCACTCGAACAGCTCTTTATTGACATTGAGTAATTTTGGAAGCGGCTGGAACGAAGGCGATGTAATGACTCAGATTACTTTGGAAGGAAAATACTATAGTGCTTTGTCCAGCACTTATCCAGAAGGTTACATAAAGCTTATAAAACAGGCGCCCAACGGAAGCGCAGGAAGCGCGCTTACATTCTGGACAAGGCAGGCAAGCGGCGCTGTAAACGAGAGGATCCGCATAGATAAAAACGGAAACCTTGGCATAGGCACAACAATTCCAACAGCCACCCTGCATGTCGGAGCAGGGAAGACAGTCTCTTTCCCAGCCAACTCTATCTCTGACGCAATGGTGTCAAATACACTCACTGCTTCTGACCTGGTCACAGGCTCAAGCGTTGTATCAGACGCAGAAGTGGACAATAACATCACATTAACAAACATTACACAGATTACAACCCGCTCACACACATCTTTAAGTGACATTGGCACAAACACACACGCACAAATTGATACACATCTTGGCTCAAGCGCAAACCCGCACTCAGTCACAAAGGCGCAGGTCGACCTTGGCAATGTAGACAATATCCAGCAGCTTCCGTTGAGCTACTTAGACACAACCACGACCCTTGCGGCAGATTCTGATGTAAAGGTAGCTTCTCAGCATGCCACCAAGGTCTACATAGATAATTCCATAGCAGGCCTAAAATGGAAAGACTCAGTGCGTGTTGCTACTACCGCCAACGGCGCCATAGATACTGCATTTGCAAATGGCCAGAGCGTAGATGGAAAAACCCTTGCTACAGGCAATCGCATACTCTTAAAGAACCAATCTACGGGAAGCCAAAACGGCATCTACACAGTAAATGCATCAGGAGCGCCTACCCGCACGACAGATGCTGACGGAAATGACGAAATAAAACAGATAGCAGTCTTTATAGAAGAAGGTACTCTAAACGCAGACACAGCCTGGGTCTGTTCAAATGATGATGCTGCAATAACAGTTGGCACAACAGCTCTAATCTTTGCGCAATTCGCAGGAAGTCAATCCTACCAGGCAGGAAGCGGTATTACTTTCTCAGGAAATCAGATAAACGTCGGCGCTGGTACAGGCATCTCAGTGGCCGCGGACACAGTCGGAATAGACAATACTGTTGTAGCAACACTCTCAGACACCCAGACCCTGACCAATAAGACCCTTACGTCACCCAAGATAAATGAAG
>CAZWYD010000045.1:3630-10361 GCA_964637815.1 uncultured Planctomycetia bacterium | reverse complement strand
GCTATACCGCGCAATGCCATGGCAAAGCTTTTGAGGAATAAAGAGGTTGTATTTAAAGGTAAGATAAGTTCTCTTAAGCATATAAAGGATGACATAAAAGAGGCAAAAGAGGGATTTGAGTGCGGGATCAGCCTTAGTTTTAAGGATATACAGAAAGGCGACATCATAGAGGCGATCGAAACCAGCAAAGTCGCCAGGCGCCTAAAATAAAGAGTTATGAAAAAACGCATATTAAGTGGAATGCGGCCAACTGGGCCGTTGCATTTAGGGCATCTATTTGGCGCGCTTGACAACTGGGTGAAGCTGCAGAAGGAATACGAGTGCTTTTTCATGGTCGCAGACTGGCACGCGCTTATGAGTGAGTACGAGGATCCAGAGAAAATGCCTCAATATACGCTGGAGTGCGTAGCAGACTGGATCGCATCAGGCATAGATCCGAAAAAGAGTACTATATTTATCCAGTCACATGTAAAAGAACATTTGGATCTATATATGGTATTTTCAAATTTTGTGCCGCTTGGGTGGCTTGAGCGTTGCCCGACTTATAAGGAGCAGCTGCGCGAGCTCTCGACAAGACATTTACATACATACGGGTTTTTAGGTTATCCAGTTCTTCAGGCAGCAGATATTTTATTGTATAAAGCAGGCGCTGTGCCAGTGGGCAAGGATCAGCTCCCGCATCTAGAGCTTACGAATGACATTGCAGCTAAGTTCAATAATCTCTACGGAAAGACATTTGACGAGATAAAGCCGCTTCTTACAAAGATACCAAAGCTTCTTGGCGTGGACGGAAGAAAGATGTCAAAGTCCTATGGAAATTTTATTGCGCTTGGCGATTCAGAAGACGCGATAAAGAAAAAATGTAATCAGATGTTCACTGACCCAAAGAGGATAAAGCTTTCTGATAAGGGCCACGCAGATGAATGCAATCTCTATCATTATTTTAATCTCTTGGATAAGAAACAGGCGCCGAGGGTATATGAATATTGCACAAAGGCAAAAAAAGGCTGCACAGAATGTAAAAAGGAACTGGCAGAAGTTGTAGTAGATTATCTAAGTGATATCAGGAAGAAGAGAGAAAAGCTTTTAAAGGACAAAGCCGCGCTTCGCGACATATTAAAGCAAGGCGCGAAAAAAGCCAGCAAGGTCGCGTCTGAGACTATGGCTGGGGTGAAAAAAGCAGCTGGACTTATATAATGTCATATAAAGTTAAATTAGACGTATTCGAAGGACCGTTGGATTTATTGCTCTATCTTATTAAGAAGAACGAGGTAGATATATATGATATCCCTATAGCTGAGGTGACAGAGCAGTATCTGGAATACATGGAACTCATGCGCATGCTGGATCTGAATATCGCCGGTGAGTTCCTAGTCATGGCAGCGACGCTCATTCACATAAAGAGTAAGATGCTCCTGCCTCCTGAAGAAAAAGAGATCTTACCGGAGGAAGAAGAGGATCCAAGGGAAGAGCTTGTGAGGCGGCTTTTGGAATACAAGAAATTCAAGGAAGTCGCAGGCGTGCTGCAAGATCTGGAAGGCCAGCGCAAGAAGATGTTTACCAGGGCCATGACCTTTGAGGCTGAGCCTGGTGAGAAATTTTTTGAAGCGAGTTTATTCGACCTTATTACAGCGCTTACCAAAGTGCTGAAAGATGTCCCAAAAGATGTCTTTCAGGAGATAGTAAGGGATGAGTTCACAGTGGAGCAGAAGGTGCATGATTTATTGCACATGCTCGTGGCCAGACCCATTATACATCTCTCAGAGCTTTTTAAGAACGCAAAGAATAAATCAGAGATTATTGCTATTTTTCTCGCAGTGCTGGAGCTAATAAGATTAAAAGAGGTTATTGTGGCTCAGAAACAGAGTTTCAGTGAAATCGAAGTGATACGGAATGAGAAACATAGATTGAGGGTGGAATAAATGCATAAGGACCAGGCGAAAAATATAATTGAGGCGATGCTTTTTGTGAGCGACAAGCCATTGTTTGTAAATGAGATAAAAGGCGTGCTAGAGGATTTTAAGCCTCAGGATGTAAAAGAGGTCATTGCTGAGTTGACAAAGGAATACGAAGATACGAGCCGCGCCTTCAGGATCAAGGAGATCGCAGGCGGCTATCAGATAACGACTGATCCGTCGCTCGCGCCATGGCTCAAGAAGCTATACAAGACTTCTGGCGTAGACCGGCTCACAGGGCCGAGCCTTGAGACACTCGCTATAGTCGCGTACAAGCAGCCAGCTACAAAGCCAGAGATAGAGGCAATAAGGGGCGTAAATGTGGACGGTGTTTTAAAGACGCTTATAGAAAAGAATCTTGTAAAGATTACGGGCAGGAGAGAAACCCCGGGCCGTCCTATACTCTATGGCACCACGCAGGAATTTTTGCAATATTTTGGCCTGAATTCTCTCCAGGAGCTGCCAAAATTAGAAGAGTTTAATTTTACAGAAAAGGATATAGAATTACCTGAACATTTAAGGAAAGAAGAAGAGGTGACCCAAGATGAAATTAACCAATCTTCGCAAGAAAATTGATGATATTGACAAAAAGATCGTCGAGCTCTTAAGCAAAAGGGCTTCTGTAGCAAAGGACGTTGGTAAATTAAAACACCACGCGAAAAGTGGCGTATATGTACCGGACAGAGAGGTTGAGATCTACGCGAATATCGCGACACAAAACAAAGGCCCTCTCTCTGACAGCGCGTTAAAGGCGATTTATCGAGAGGTCATGTCGTCTTCTCTCGCACTCGAGAAGAGTCTGCAGATAGCGTATCTCGGTCCTGAGGCGACATTCACGCATATAGCTGCGATAAGTAAATTCGGGAGCCAGGTGAGGTATTCACCCTCTAACAGTATCACAGATGTATTCGGAGAGGTTGAGGTCGGACGCTCTGACTATGGTGTAGTACCTGTTGAAAATTCAGTTGAAGGTGCAGTGAATCATACGCTGGACATGTTCATTGATTCTGATCTGAAGATATGCTCGGAGATCTACCAGGATATATCACATAATCTGATCGGGAGATGCAAGAGACTGAAAGATGTAAAAAGGATTTATTCAAACCCGCAGGTATTCGGTCAGTGCCGCGCGTGGCTTAATACGAATCTGCGTGACGTCGAACTCATAGAGGTCTCGACTACAAGCAGGGCCGCAGAGATCGCGCAGAAGCAGAGAGACGCGTGCGCCATAGCGAGTTTACTGGCAGCAGAAAAGTATAAGCTGAGAATACTTGCAAAAGGCATTGAGGATTCTACCAGCAATATCACGAGGTTTCTTGTGATAGGCCAGCATATACCTTCTGCCACAAAAAAGGACAAGACATCAATAATGTTCGCTGGCAAAGACAGGCCAGGCGTGCTGCACGATATGCTTGTACCTTTCAAGAAGAACAAGGTGAATCTTACTAAAATAGAATCTCGGCCGTCAAAGAGAAAGGCGTGGGAATATTATTTCTTCGTCGACATGCTCGGCCATCATGAGAATCAAAATGTAAAAAATGCCTTAAAGGGATTGGAAAAACAATGCACCTTTCTTAAGGTGCTTGGATCGTATCCAGCAGGGATTTAAAATGCAACCACGTAAAGCAATACTAAACATAAAGCCATACAAGCCAGGTAAACCTATTGAAGAAGTCAAAAGGGAACTGGGTTTAAAGGATGTCATCAAGATGGCGTCCAATGAAAACCCGTTCGGGCCTTCTCCAAAGTCGCTGGCTGCTATAAAAAAGACTCTTCTGAATATCAACAGGTATCCAGAGAGCGGGTGTTTTTATCTGCGCCAGGCCCTTGCCAAGAAATTAAAAATAAAGCCGACTCAATTGATCTTTGGCAATGGTTCAGACGAGCTGATAATACTTGCGCTTCGGGCATTTGTAAACGAAGGCGATGAGGTGATCGTCGCCGCGCCTACATTTCTTATTTATGAGATAGCGTCTAAGATCCAGGGCGCAAAGATAAAAAGGATCCCTACAAAATATTTTAAATATGACCTGAAGGCAATGAAAGAGGCGGTCAGTAAAAATACGAAAATGATTTTTATTGCAAATCCTGACAATCCTAACGGCACATACGTCACTAAATATGAACTGGAGGCATTTTTAAAAGGCCTGCCTGAATCAGCGATTGTTTTTATCGACGAGGCATATTTTGATTTTGTGGCTGAGCGGGATTATCCTAATGGCTTAGACTATCTGAGGACTAAAAATGTTATTGTGACGCGTAGTTTCTCAAAGTCATACGGCCTGGCAGGCTTGAGGATCGGCTACGGCGTTTCTGATCCAGAACTCATTAAATACATGGATACTGCGCGCGAGCCGTTCAATATAAATTCACTCGCGCAGGTCGCTGCCTGCGCAGCGCTCAAGGATAAAAAATTTCTTTCCCGGGTCAAGAGAGAGACAGAAAAAGGCAGGAGATTTTTTTATTCTGAATTCAAAAAGATAGGATTGAGGTACATACCCAGCGTCACTAACTTTGTGCTGTTCGAGGTGGGCAAGGATGCTGACGCGATCTGCAAAAGGCTTTTAAAAAAAGGCATAATCGTACGCAACATGAAGGTCTGGGGCCTTGATACATTTATTCGCGTAACAGTCGGTAAGGTCAAGGAAAACAAGAGATTTATCAAGGAACTGAAGAGGGTATTATGATAATAGTCTTACGTCCGGATGCAACAAAAAAAGATATAGACCATTTATTGGCCAAGGTCAAAAAGCTCGGCTTAAAGACCATGGTCTCAAGGGGCGTTGAGCGCACTATCGTAGGAGTGATCGGCGAAGAGGATGTGTTGCGCGTTCAGCCGCTCGAGGCATTTCCTGGTGTTGAAAAGGTGATGCCGATCTTAAAGCCGTACAAACTCGTGTCGCGCGAGTTCAAGGGCAAAAGTAGCATTGTAGATATTGATGGCATAAAGATAGGCGGAAAAAAGATAGTTGTAATGGCAGGTCCGTGCTCTGTGGAGAGTCTCGATGGTCTTATGACAATAGGCAAGTCAGTGAAACGCTCAGGCGCATTGGTTTTGCGAGGAGGCGCGTTTAAACCGCGTTCATCACCGTATAGCTTTCAGGGTTTAGGTGAAGAGGGACTTGAATATCTGCAGGAAGTCAAACAAAAGACAGGCCTTAAGATCGTGACAGAGGTCATGGATACAAGGGATGTGGAACTCGTCGAGAGCTATGCTGATATACTGCAGGTGGGCGCGAGAAATATGCAGAATTTTAATCTATTAAAAGAAGTAGGACTTTCTAAAAAGCCAGTGCTTTTAAAGCGGGGCATTGCAGGCACCATAAAAGAGCTCCTGATGTCAGCAGAGTATGTGCTTTCCAATGGAAATTTTGATTGCATACTGTGCGAACGCGGTATAAGGACATTTGAGGATGCCACAAGGTTTACGCTGGATCTAAACGCAGTACCTTTAATAAAGCAGCTGACTCATCTGCCTGTTATTGTTGATCCAAGCCATGGGACAGGTAAGTGGAATCTTGTCTCAGATATGTCAAGGGCAGCGATTGCTGCAGGCGCAGATGGCCTGATGATAGAGGTGCATCCAAAACCAGAAGACGCGCTTTCTGACGGCGCGCAGTCACTATTACCAAAGAAGTTCTCTGAGATGATGAAGGGCCTTGCTCCAGTAGCAAGAGCAGTAGGACGAGAACTATAATGTTTAAACGTGTAACTATAATCGGACTTGGGCTAATCGGTGGTTCGCTTGGACTTGCGATAAAGGAAAAGCGACTCGCAAAAGAGGTGATCGGTGTTTCTCGAAGACAGACCACGATTCGCCGGGCATTGTCATTAGGAGTAGTTGATCGTGTGACCCTGGATCTGCAAAAGGGAATTAAAGACGCGGATCTTATTATTCTTACAGCGCCTGTTTTAACGATCATTGATATAGCGGGGCGCATCAAAGCTAGTATTAAAAAAGGCGCTATCTTAACTGACGCGGGCAGCACAAAAAAGGATATTGTTGAAAAGATAGAAGCGATTTTGCCTGCAGGGGTGAATTTTGTAGGAAGCCATCCTATTGCCGGGTCAGAACATTCAGGCGTTGGATACGCAGACAAGGATTTGTTTAAAGGAGCGTATTGCATGATGACAAAGACCAGGCGCACAGATAAAAAGGCGCTGAATAAGGTAAAGAAATTTTGGAATAAGCTGGATATGAAGGTCGAGGTCATGAGCCCTGAGAAACACGATTGCATCGTCTCAGGCTTGAGTCACCTGCCGCATGCAGCCAGTGTCGCGCTTTCTAATAGCTGTGCTAAGAGAGATCTACATCTTGCAGGAGGCGGCTTTAAGGATACAACAAGGGTCGCTGCTGGCAGTCCTGAGCTTTGGAAAGACATATTTCTTACGAACAGGAAAAATATAATTAAGGATATAAAGGTGCTGAAAAAAGAGCTGCTCAAAATAGAAAGGGCTCTAAGAACCAATAACAGCTCTGAATTGTTGAAATTATTTAAGAAGGCGAAAGATATTAGAGATCAGCTGGGTTGAATGTTAATTGATGCCGATATTGAGAAAAACGTGATGGCTGCCGATATTGCAAAAAGGGACTAAAAGAGCAATTTCGGCATTGGAAACCGTCGGCAACTACGGGCTGCAATGTCGGCATTGGGACGGTATGTGCTACACATTCTGGAGATTCATATTTTTTCTGCTCTTTAAAATATTTTTGCGTCTAAAGGTGTCTGGCAGGGGGAATTTTCCTGAAGATGGCCCTGTAATTGTGGCGCCGAA
>CAZWYD010000045.1:2318-3530 GCA_964637815.1 uncultured Planctomycetia bacterium | reverse complement strand
GCCAGCATCTTACCATGTTATGTAAGAGGTTCCAGAGAGGTATGGCCCAGGCACTCAAAATTTCCGAGATGCGGTCATATTTCAGTACATTTTGGCAAGCCTTTGAGATTTGAGAAAGATTTTTCAGGCAGCAAAAAAGAACGATACATGTATATTGCTCAAGAGGTAATGCGTTCGATCAAGGAATTACAAAAAGATGCGAGTAAAAGTAGCTAGCCATTCAGGTTTTTGTTTTGGTGTAAAGCGGGCAATAAAGATAGCTCAAGTGACGTTGCGAGATTCAAAGGATAAGAAAAATATCTATTCCTTGAATCCCATTATACATAATCCTCAGGTAGTAAATGATCTTTCAAAAAAAGGCTTAAAGGTCCAGCATGACATAAAGAGGATCAAAAGCGGGACCGTGATCATATCGTCACATGGTGCTCCTATAGACGTGATCAATAAATTGAAAAAGAGACACGTCAGGGTAGTCGACGCAACATGCCCTTTTGTAAAAAATGCCCATGATATAGTGAAGAATCTGCGTGGGCAAGGCTATCTGGTTTTTATCGTAGGAGATAAAAAACATCCAGAGGTCAAGGCGCTTTGGAGCCTGGCAGGAGGGCAGAAAAAGGCAAAAAAGTTGGCCATTGTTTCACAGACGACACAGACAAAAGACAACTATATTAAAGGTGTCTTAGATATATTAAAAAGGGATTTTAGCGAGGTACGGATTTTTAATACTATTTGTAATGACACATCGCATAGACAAAGCCTTACTCACAGGCTTTTGAAAGAGTGCGATGTGATGATAGTAGTAGGCGGGAAGAATAGCGCTAATACACGGCGTTTATGGCAGATCTGCAAAGAAAGCGGGGTGGATAGTTATCACATCGAAAAAGCCAGTGAGTTAAAAAAGCGCTATTTTAAAAGGAAGAGATGCGTTGGAATAGTAAGCGGCGCTTCGACTCCAGATGAAACAGTAAAAAACGTTGTTACAACAATAAAAAAATTCTAACGAAAGAGGGGTATTCAAAAAATGGAAGACGAGACAAAGAAAGAGACTACAAAAGAAGAGACGTTTGATCTAGCGTCTGCTTATGCAAAGACCTTTCGCAGCCTGGGTGAGGGTGACATAGTAAAAGGCAAGGTCATAGCTATAGGGAAAAAAGACGTGTATATTGATTTCGGATATAAATCCGAAGGGATCATGCCTGTATCAGAGTTCAA
>CAZWYD010000045.1:0-2218 GCA_964637815.1 uncultured Planctomycetia bacterium | reverse complement strand
GCCCTGAAAGGATTTGGCAATGTGAATCAGCTTCTGGGCCAGACCCTGAAATTTAAAATAGTAAAGATGAACAAGCCGAGAAGAAACATTGTACTTTCAAGGAAAGACGTGATAATGAAAGACAGGGATGAGGCCAGGAGCAAGATCATTGGCGAGCTTAAAGTCGGTGAGTTGCGAAAAGGCCTTGTAAAAAACATCACTGACTTTGGCGCGTTTGTTGACCTTGGCGGCATAGATGGACTTTTGCATATCACAGATATGAGCTGGGGCAGGATCTCTCATCCCAGCGAGGTCCTTGCAATAGGCGATACTGTTGAGGTGATGATCCTTAATTTTGACAAGGATAAGATGAAAGTGTCTCTTGGCCTGAAGCAGAAGACAAGGAGTCCGTGGGAGGATGTTGAGGATAAATATTCTCTTGGTTCAAAAATCAAAGGCAAGGTCGTGAATATCATGCCTTATGGCGCTTTTGTGGAACTGGAAAAGGGCGTTGAGGGTCTGGTACATGTGTCAGAGCTTTCCTGGACAGCAAGGATCAACAATCCTGGCGATGTTCTGGCAATAGGCGATATTGTAGAGGCGATCGTCCTGAGCGTGGATAAGGTAAGCCAGAAGATATCCCTTGGCGTAAAGCAGATAGAGGCAAACCCATGGCTTGAGATAAAGGAAAAATTTCCTGCAGGCACAAAGGTCGAGGGCAAGGTCAGGAATCTCACTGAGTACGGCGCCTTTGTAGAAATAGAAGGCGGCATAGAAGGCTTTGTTCATGTGAGCGACATGTCCTGGACAAGAAAGATAAACAGCCCAAAGGAATTTTTAAAGAAAGGCCAGCCAGTGGAAGTCATGGTGCTTGCAGTTGATTCTGATGCGCAGAGAATGAGTCTGGGCTTAAAGCAGATCATTACTGACCCATGGCCAGAGATCATGAAAAAATATAGTCTGGGCACGTCAGTCGAAGGAACCATAACAAAGGTTGCTGCTTTTGGCGTATTTGTTGAGATAGAAAAGGACCTTGAGGGCCTGGTGCATGTATCTGAGCTCGAACTCGAGGCATCACAGAAGATGGAAGAGACCTACAAACTTGGCGACAAGGTTGAGGCTATTGTGATCAAGGTAGACGAAGCCGAACGCAAAATCGGCCTAAGCCTTAAAAAGAAAGAATGAATACTCAAAAACAATTAGAGATAATCAAGCGCGGGACAGTTGAGGTGATCTCTGAGAAAGAGCTGGTCGCGAAGCTTGAGAAGGGCAGCCCTCTGGTTATAAAGGCAGGGTTTGACCCGAGCGCGCCTGATATACATCTGGGACACACTGTGCTTTTGCGCAAGCTCAGGCACTTTCAAGACCTGGGTCACAAGGTAGTATTTCTTATAGGTGACTTTACAGGCATGATAGGCGATCCTACTGGCCGCAGCGAGATCAGAAAACGCCTGACTGAAAAAGAGGTAAAAGAAAATGCCAAGACCTATAAGAAGCAGGTCTTCAAAATCCTCGACGAGAAAAAGACGAAGGTAGTCTTTAATAGCAAGTGGCTCAATCCAATGAGTCTTAAGGACACGCTGGAGCTTACCGCGCACAGCACTGTATCGCAGCTTCTCGCCAGAGAAGATTTCAATCAGAGGTATAAGAGCGGCAAAAACATAAGCCTCTTAGAGTTTATGTACCCGCTCTTGCAGGCCTATGATTCTGTGGAGCTAAAAGCAGATGTTGAACTTGGCGGCACAGACCAGAAGTTCAACCTGCTCCTAGGCCGTGAAATACAGAAAGACTATGGCCAGGAACCGCAAGCCATTATCACGATGCCGCTTTTGGTGGGACTCGATGGCGTACAGAAGATGAGCAAGTCCTTTGGTAATCACATAGGTATAAATGAGGCGCCAGAGGAGATGTTCGGTAAGCTAATGTCCATATCAGATGAGCTAATGAAGCAGTATTATGAGCTGCTCACAGATGAAAATCCAGACTATAGTCAGCCAATGGAGACCAAGAAGCATCTGGCAGAGCTAATAGTCAGGCAATATCATGGAGACAAAGCAGCTCAGACTGCCCGCAAAGACTTTGAGAATAAATTCCAAAAACGTGACCCTTTTACAGAATTAAAGCTAGAAACAAAGCCATTCAAATCAACCCTATGCGAATTCCTGGTCAGCGAAAAGATCTGCGCTTCAAACAGTGACTTTCGCCGCCTGATAAACCAGGGCGCAATAGAGGTCAACTC
>CAZWYD010000044.1:0-10648 GCA_964637815.1 uncultured Planctomycetia bacterium | reverse complement strand
CTTTTTTATCTTTGCCTCGATCAGAAAAAAGAAATTGCTCGAGATATTCGGAAATAAAGACATAGTCCAGAGGCTTTCTGTTTCAAAGAGTATGGCCAAGGAAAAGGCTTCCAGGATTTTAATTCTTATAGCGTCATGTTTTTTGATCCTTGCTCTTGCGCGGCCACAGATAGGCGCCCGCCTTACAATGACTAAACGTCAGGGCGTGGATGTAATAATAGCCATAGACACGTCTTCGAGCATGATGGCGCAGGATATAAAACCAAGTCGCCTGGAAAAGGCAAAGCTCGAGGTTGCTTCTCTAATAGATAAGCTAAAAGGCGATAGAGTAGGTATCCTAACATTTTCAGGAACGAGTTTCGTCCAGTGTCCTCTGACATTGGATTATAATGCAGCAAAGATGTTTTTGAATATTGTAGAACCAGGTATGATGCCCAGGCCTGGAACAGCTATAGGCGATGCCATCGACAAGGCTACCAAGGCCTTTGTCAAGAAACAACGAAAACACAAGGTGCTGGTTTTATTGACAGACGGAGAGGATCACCAGACAAACCCAATAGAGGCTGCTAAGAAGGCAAAAAAGCAGGGTATCGTGATCTATGCAATAGGCATAGGGACAAAAAAAGGAGAGCCCATACCTTTAATAGATGAGTCAGGCAGTGTCAGCGGGTATAAAAAAGACAAAAGTGGCGAAGTGGTCATGTCCAGGCTGGATGATGCGACACTTCAAAAGATAGCGCTTATTACAGACGGAAAATATTATCGCGCTACTGGCAGCGAATTTGAACTGGACAGGATCTATGATGAAATCAGCAAGATGGAGAAAAAAGAACTTTCAAACAGACTTTTCATGCAGCACGAAGATAGATTCCAGTACTTTTTGGCGGTAGCGCTTATACTTTTGTGCATAGAATTTGCTATGGGAGACAGAAAGAGAGCATGAGACCATTAAAGTCCCTGGTGATAATGGCATTCTTTTTTTCAACAATTGGCTGGATATGGCAGAGCCCTGCTGTAAAAAAGAGTAAAGAAGCGGTTAAATTGTACAACAAAGGCAAGCTTGACGAGGCGCTTTCAAAATGGCGCGATGCGCAGATAGAGAACCCGGATAAAAAAGAATTGCATTACAATATAGGAGGAGCGCTGCACGAACAGAAGAGATATGACGATTCATTTAAGGAATATGAAAAGGCCATTAATACAAAAGATGATGAACTTAAGTCAAAAACATATTATAATATTGGGAACACGCTCTACAGGATGGGGGAATTACCTGAGGCAATAGAAGGCTATGAGAAGTGCCTCCAGATAACACCTGATGATGAAGATGCAAAGTATAATATAGAGTTTATTAAGAAAAAGATGGAGGAGCAAAAACAGGAACAAGAGACAAGAGACAAGGGACAAGAAGAGGAAGAGCAACAACGCTCAGGCAATGAAAAAGAAATGTCTGAAGAAGACGCCATACGCCTTCTCGATGCCATAAAGGATGACGAACAGGACCTGCAAAAAGAATTAAGGGTACAACCAATAGAAGGCCGCTACAAAGTAGATAAAGACTGGTAAAACTGTTCTGATATGAAGAAGTTCTTATTTATAATCTTATACTTGTCTGTAGTTAGTATTTGTTATGCCCAGGACATTTCTATCTCTGCCAATGTAGACAAGCAGGAGATAGCGCTGGATGATCAGATCACGCTTAGCATAGTTGTAAGCGGTAATGTCTCTAACATCCCTCAGCCGACCATCCCCAGCCTTGATGGATTCACTGCATATTCTTCTGGCAGGTCGCAGAATATTTCAATTATAAACGGACAGATTACGAGCTCAGTTTCTTTCACATACATCCTTGTGCCAAATGAAGTCGGTGAATATACATTGGGCCCATTCAGCATTGATTATAAAAATAATACTTATTCAGCTGATGCAATAGATATAAAGGTATTGCAGCGCTCCGCGCAGCCACAGGCGCCATCATATGCTGCTCCGGATTACAGGGACGCAGAACGAGAACTTTTTATCGAGACATATGTGGATAAACTAAGGGCTTATGTGAATGAGCAGATAACCCTGACATTTGCTTTTTATCAGGCAGTGAATCTATTTGGAAACCCTGTTTACAATCCAGCTTCGACAACAGGTTTTTGGACAGAAGACATGCCACCCCAGAAAAAATATTACAAGATAATAAATGGCGTTAACTATCTCGTTACAGAAATAAAGACAGCGCTTTTTGCAACAAGCCCTGGAGAATTTACCATTGGTTCGGCAAGACTTGAAGCGAGCGTGGAGGATCCGGAGAAATTTTCTTCTCGCAGCCCTTTTGATATATTTGACAGAGATGCGTTTAGCATGTTTAGAAGGGGCAAGCCTGTTATTCTTGCCACAGATCCAATAAATGTGGAGATATTGCCTTTACCAGAAGAAGGCAAACCTGTAGACTTTAAAGGTGATGTGGGCAGTTTTGATATCAGTGGCACCATAGATAAAGACACGGTTGAGGAAAATCAGCCCGTGACCTTAAAGCTCACAATAAAAGGAAAAGGCAATATAAAAACCATATCCTCGCCGAGTTTTCCAGAGATACCGGATATAAAATACTATGACTCAGCAAGTTCTGAAAATATCTCTAAAGAAAATTACCTGGTCCAGGGGGAAAAGATTTTTGAAAAGGTAGTTATACCTAAATCCACCGGTCAATATGCAATAGGTCCTATAGAATATTCTTATTTTGACCCGACATTGAAAAGATATATTGAGAAAAGAATAGAACCTATAGCAATAAATGCTACAGAATCTGAAGATGAGATCACTTCACCAGCGACACCCCTTTTATCTTTACCAGGACTATCAAAGGAAGAAGTAAGGCTTTTAAAAAGCGACATATGTCACATCAAGACAAACCCAGTCAACTTCAGAGAAAGGCAGTCTTTTCTTTATAAAAATAAGATATTTTATTTGATAAACATACTGCCGCTTGCGTTTCTTGCATTCCTTTATATATACGAGCTCCACAGGCAAAAGCTTAGGACTGACATAGGATACGCGCGTTCGCGCAGGGCCAGGGGAGCGGCCTCAAAAAGACTGAAAAAAGCAAGGCAGATCATGTCAAAGGATAAGGTGAAGGAGTTTTATGCCGAGATCTATAAGACAGTAATAGAATATGTAGCTGATAAATTAAATATACCACACCCTTCTATTACAAAGGATCTGCTTGAAGAAAAATTGAAGTCAAAAGGCCTTCCAGGATCAGTTATAGCAGAGATAAAGGAGTTGTTCGATATTTGCGACATGGCCAGGTTTGCTTCGGTAAAATTTACAAAGGAAGACATGCATAAGACGATCGAACAGGCTATTGATATTATTGCAGAGCTTGAGAGGATAAGATGAGAAGGATCATTTTATTTTTAATATTTATATCTTTTATTTTTTGCGGCTCGCTCTTAGCGCAATCGCCAGATGACCTCTATCGAAGGGCAAACTTGAGCTACGAGGATGAGGAATATGAAGAAGCGATCTCGCTTTACGAGACGCTTATCCAGATGGATAAGGTCAGTCCCGAGGTATTTTACAATCTCGCAAACAGTTTCTTTAAATTAAAGAAGATCGGCAAGGCCGTTGTGAATTACGAACGCGCGCTGAGACTTACTCCGAGAGATAGAGACGCGTCCCTTAATCTAAAGCTTGCCAGGTCGATGACGATCGATAAGATAGAGATCCTTGAGAAAGGATTTATTCTAAATCTGACACTTCTGCCGTACGATAGACTAAATATAAATGAACTTACGCTCCTCGTTTCGACCCTTTATTTTTTAATAACAGCGCTTTTTATTTTTTCCATATTTTTTGTTGAAAAAAGAAAAATTGTTTTTTATAATATTGGTGCGCTTGGGATCTTAACATTTGTTCTTTCGATATTTTTAGTTTCAAAGATCTACAATGAGAATTTTCTTAAGTCCGCGGTTGTTGTTTCTGAAAAGGTAGATGTTAGGAGCGGTCCAAAAGAGGATTATTTCTTACAGTTCACACTGCATGAAGGCACCAAGGTCCGCGTGGTAGAAGAAAGACAGCTCTGGTATGAGATCGACCTCTCAAAGGATCTTCGCGGATGGCTCCCTAAAGACAGCGTCGATATTATCTAGTCGAACCAAAGTGGTGAGCCTGTCGAACCACAAGATATAGTTGTTACCCAGCCAGAAAATGTCAATATATTGTATTTTTAGCTTGACACTAAATTTTTAAGTGATATACTTTTTTAGTATTCTTAAAAAAATAAAATCAGGAGGCAAAGATGCAGGTAGAAGTAAATGGCTCAAAAAAATTGAATATCTCTGAGAATTGTCTAAAGGTCCTTGAGAGAAGATATCTCAAAAAGGATAAAGAGGGAAAAATTATAGAGACCCCTGAAGAGATGTTCATCAGGGTCAGTCGTCATATAGCATCAGCTGATAAACTTTACGGCGCGAAAGAGACTGATGTAAAAAAGACAGAAGACAGTTTTTGTAATATGATGAGTAAGTTTGAATTCATGCCGAATAGCCCCACGCTTATGAATGCGGGAAAAGATCTCGGACAGTTGTCAGCCTGTTTTGTTTTGCCTATCGGAGACTCAATGGAATCCATCTTCGACGCGATAAAAAATACCGCCATGATCCATAAAAGTGGCGGAGGAACTGGATTTAGTTTTTCAAGACTGCGCGGGAAAAATAGCGTTGTTCGTTCCACAGGTGGTGTCTCGAGCGGCCCTGTATCTTTTATGAAGGTATTTAATTCTGCAACTCAAGCTGTGAAGCAGGGAGGCACTCGTCGCGGGGCTAACATGGGGATTTTGCGCGTAGATCATCCTGATATTTTAGAATTCATCAAATGCAAAGAGAACGATAAAGATATAACTAATTTTAACATCTCTATCGCTATCACAGAAGATTTTATGAACCGTGTTATAGAGGATAAAGAGTATGATCTAATAGATCCACATACAAAAAAGGTAGTAGAAAAGCTTAAGGCCAAAGAGGTCTTTGAATTGATCGTTGAGATGACATGGAAAAATGGCGAGCCAGGCATTGTTTTTATTGACAGGATCAATAAAGACAACCCTACACCGAAATTAGGCGAGATCGAATCTACTAACCCGTGCGGTGAACAACCACTTTTACCTTTTGAGAGTTGTAATCTTGGATCGATAAATCTTTCAAAGGTAGTTTGCGGAAATGAAAAAAAAGAGGTAGATTGGGAGAAATTAAAAACCCTTGTGCATCAGGGGTCGCATTTTCTCGATAATGTCATTGATATGAATAAATTTCCGCTCAAAGAGATAGAGGAAAACACCAGGAAAAATAGAAAAATAGGCCTTGGCGTAATGGGCTGGGCAGATATGTTGATACAGCTGGAGATACCTTATAATAGCGACGAGGCAATAGATTTGGCTGAAAAGGTGATGGGTTTTATTGATAAAGAAGCCAAGAAAAAATCTGAAGAATTGGCTCAAAAGCGCGACACCTTCCCCTCGTTTAAAGATAGTATTTTTAAAGACGACCCAGAGGTAAAGCGAAACGCTACATTAACGACCATCGCTCCCACAGGGACCATCTCGATCATATCCAATACTTCGAGTGGGATAGAACCTATATTCGCTATCTCTTATTACAGAAATGTAATGGACAATGATAAGCTCATAGAGGTTAATCCGTTGTTTGAAGCGATCGCGAAGAAGGAAGGTTTTTATTCCAGAAAGTTAATGGAAGAGATCGCTGATAAAGGTTCTGTAAAGGATATAAAAGAGGTGCCTGAAAAATACAAGAAGATATTTGTCACTTCGCATGATATCGCGCCTATCTGGCACATAAGGATGCAGGCGGCATTCCAGAAGCATACTGATAACGCGGTGTCAAAGACAGTAAATTTTCACAACGACGCCTCAAAAGATGACATCAGGGAAGTCTATATGCTTGCATATAAACTGGATTGTAAAGGTGTGACTATTTATAGAGATAAAAGCAGGGAGGAACAAGTGTTGAATATAAGTTCAAAAAAGACAAAAACCGAGCCGGCCCAGCAGGACACTGGCTTAAAAGAGAAGCATGTTGCGCCGCGGCCAAGGCCTGCGGTGACAACAGGCACGACCACAAAGGTCAATACAGGCTGCGGTAATCTTTATATTACTATAAACGTGGATGATAAAGGCAGGCCTTTTGAGGTGTTTATCCAGATGGGCAAGGCAGGCGGCTGTGCCGCGTCTCAGCTCGAGGCAGTAGGAAGGCTTGTGTCTCTGGCGCTTCGTTCCGGGGTGGAGAATAAGAAGATCGTAGACCAGTTAAGAGGAATACGCTGCCCATCTCCATCATGGGAAAAAGGCGGAAGGATCTTCTCATGTGCTGATGCTATTGCCAGGGTGCTGGAGCTAAGGTTGGGTAATGGAAAGATGCATCACAAAGAAGAGGCATTGGAAAAACATTCTCCTCATACTATGATAGAGGATAAACTCGGCAATGTCGTGGGTGTGTGCCCTGATTGCGGCGCTGCATTACGCCATGAAGAAGGCTGCGTAGTCTGCCGCTCATGTGGTTATTCCAAATGTTAAAACCTGACACCTGGATCAAGCGAATGGCTTTAGAGAATGAGATGATAAAGCCGTTCGAGCCACAGCAAGTAAAAAACAACAACATCTCTTACGGGCTTTCAAGCTATGGCTATGACATAAGAATCGCTGATGAATTTAAGATTTTTAAGGGCGAAACCACTCTTGATCCTAAGAAAGTAGACCCGGCCCTATTCGAAGATTTTAAAGGCCCTGTTTGTGTTATCCCGCCAACCTCTTTTGTCTTAGCGCGATCCCTTGAATATTTCAAAATCCCGAGAAACGTTCTTGTTCTTTGTACAGGTAAAAGCACTTATGCCAGGATCGGAGTCATTGTAAATATCACGCCATTAGAACCGGAATGGGAAGGCTATATAACAATAGCCATAAGTAACACATCTTCAAATCCCGCAAAACTTTACTCAAACGAAGGCATTGCCCAGATCATCTTCTTTGAGTCATCCGAGTCTTGCCAAACCAGCTACGCCGACCGCAAAGGCCTCTACCAATCCCAACAATCCATCACTCTCCCTAAATAACTTTACATTTCAGGTCTTGCTTTAAATGTAAAGATATGGTATACTTAGTTCATGGTTTATAAAAGTATTTATGCAATTCTTGTCGCGATATCTTTGCTTACTGCCGCAGTCTGTCCAGCCGAGACACATAATACTAAAAATATATCTAGCATAAATATGTCTCACTTAAGGCCGATGGTGGGTAATGGGACAAAGAGGATTCATGAATCCATATCTTCAAATGACGAACTTGTGCGCAAACAAGTTCTTTTGCGAATAAAAGAGCTGAAGCGTGAAAAAAACAGCGGGCTTCTGGATCGTGTAGTAGAAAATGTCATAGCTTTAAGAAAGAAATGGAATGAAGATCCTGATTATTTCCTAAGATTCAATGGCAAAGAAGGTAACCGTGCGGTTTCTAAAGTATTAAAGCAGATGCGGATGGACCCTAGATCTTTTTTTGGCTATGGAGATATGTCCAAGATCGGCGCAGCAAACCGAGCATTTGTCAGGAGTCTTGTTGATCATTTCTTCCCCATAGTAGTAAATGCTATAGACATAGTAGCCCAGAAATATGGCGGTTTTGCATATAGAATAACAGGTGATGAGATGGGCTTATATCTTCCATCTAAATTCTCCCCCAAAGAGATAGATTTTATAAGATTGGAGATCCAGGCTACACTTGATAATTTTATGGATGAAAGATTTGGTTTTGTTAAAATAAAAGGCATAGGGATTGATGATATTGGAGACATAGATAAAGCTAATAAGGTATTAAAATCTGATGGATTTTCAGACCTGTATAGGGATAAAGATGGTGTGTTTATGGTGTTTGATAGGTATAAGTTTAGTACAGGTAGCTTAGAGAAAGACTGTAATTTAGCAATAGAAGAGGCAAATAAAAAACTTTCATCAATAGAGCTACAAACACAGTCCAGACCACAGGAAATCCCAAGCATAAGAGCTAGCTTTGGTATTGTCAGGGCATGTAATAAATACAAGAAGGATATGTATAAAAATTTTATAAAGAGTAAGCTCCATGCCCAATATATCCTTGATATGACAAAGAAAGACAAAAACCTGAAGATGCATGGTGCAACAGCTGAGCTATTGGGGAAAAAGGATAAATTCAGGGAAGAAATGGAAACTGCTATTGTTAGATTGCTGAAAAAAGAGGAAATCGACAACCTTATTTATGAGTATAGTGAAAAAGGTATACAGCTTTCTCGCAGACACATAGAAGGATATTACCCGGTCATAAAAAGAGAGTATCTGGAGGATGTCATCCAGAGACTTCTTGCTGCAGAACTAGATACTACGGTTATTGTAAGGGGCCCTCCTGAGAATTTCTATATAGCAACAAAGAGAGAAGGTTATATTTATCTTATGAAGGCAATTTTTTACTATAATCCTCTTGGAGACTTGGAAGAAAAATTTAAACAAGCGATAGAAAAAGAAATCTACACCAGGGATGATCTTAGGGAAAGCGAAGAGTGGGAGGGGTGGTTTGGGTTTAAGGTGATACAGGAATTTTTTTCCCACGATACAGGAAATGAGCTTGTCCTGACAGAGGCAAATATAATTAATGAGGTTTTCCAAAATTCTGTGCGACTTGATCTTAGTAATAGTGGACTAAAGAAAAAAACTGACAGGATAGTTAAACAGGTAAAAAACCAGATTGAGCTCCCAGTGGATGTAAAAATGATATTAGGCGGATTAGAGTTAGAGATAGCTGATTTAGGTATTGGTTCCTCGAGCAAGGCAAAACAAAGGATAGCACGTACCTTAGATGATTTAGAGCATGTAGCAGAGATAAATGAAGGAATCACTGTGTTGGAGACCAAAGATGGTAATTTAGTTAAGATCTATTCAAGGGGTAAGCATTCTGAGCCATTTTGGTACGCAAGGTACTGGCACAGAGAGAAGGTACGTAAAAAGTTTTCGGAGATTCTTAACAAAACCTATAAAAAACCTGCCCTGTCTAAAAGAGATTTTGAATCCATTACTGCTCAATCTACAGAAATAGCTTCAAATCATTCAGCTTTAGATAGACAGGATCAGAATGAATATGGCTGGGTTCTTATTAAGAGTACGCCTGAAAAATACAGCGCGCAGTTTAGTTATAAAATGAAAGAGCAAAATAAAGACTTAGTGCTCAATATAGGAACACGACAGTTTATAATACCCAAAGAAACAGAAGGGGTAGTATATGAGAATTTTAACAATGTCAAAAAAAGATCTCATTATTGGATGGAGACCTGCGTGGAAACCATGGGAGCAATTATATATGAAGAGATAAGAAGAAGAAAAGACCTTAATATATTCAGTATTGGAGATTTTAAGGCAGAGATTGATTGTAGCGTTGAAAAAGAGATTGATATCATAAATATTAAATTGTTTCACAACAATGAACTAATAGACACTATTTCTAATGTAATAGATAAGGAACTTGGTAAGATAAGTAATAACCGTATTACTAAATTAGGAAATTTTGATGAGATCGGAACAGATAAATCATATAATGCCTTAGTTGTGTTCTCTCAAATCCTCGCTGCTTTTAAGGCCGATGAGGCCCTTCCACTTAGAGGTGAAATATCAGAAGACAGGGCTGCTTTTAGAAAAGTAGTACAAGATAAAATTTCTCGAAACATTTCTTCCCAACTTTAACATTTCCTTTGATTTTTTCTAGACCTTAGTGTATATTAAGGATTATGAAACCTATAAAATTAGTTCTATTACGTCATGGCGAAAGTGTGTGGAACAAGGAAAATAAGTTCACTGGGTGGACTGATGTGGATTTGTCTAGTAAAGGTATAGAAGAGGCAAAGGAGTCTGGCCGGGTTTTGAAGAAAGAAGGCTATACGTTTGATGTTGCTTTTACGTCTGTGTTGAAACGTGCCATAAAAACGCTCTGGCTCGCGCTGGATGAAATGGATCTTATGTGGATCCCTGTTTACAGGTCGTGGCGGCTTAATGAAAGGCACTATGGCGCATTGCAGGGTCTTAACAAGGCAGAGACAGCAAAGAAGTTCGGCGAAAAGCAAGTCCTTATGTGGCGTAGAAGTTACGACATTCCACCTGATGCATTAAAAAAAGATGACCCTCGGTATCCTGGCAATGACTCTAGGTATAAAGATCTAGACAAAAAAGATATCCCTTTAACAGAGTGCTTAAAAGATACAGTAGTGCGATTCCTGCCGTATTGGAACGAGACTATCGCACCTACCATAAAGTCTGGTAAAAAAGTCCTTATCGCTGCCCACGGAAATAGCCTAAGGGCATTGGTGAAACATTTAGATAAAGTATCAGATGAGACAATAGTAAGCTTGAATATCCCCACAGGCATACCTTTAGTATATGAGCTCAATCCAGATTTGACCCCCATAAAGCACTACTACCTCGGCGATCCTGAGAAGGTCAAGGCCGCCATGGCCTCTGTAGCCAACCAAGCCAAATCCAAGAAATAACTTTACATTTAAAGCAAGACCTAAAATGTAAAGTTAACTACCCTTGACGATTTGAGAATCATCAGGTATACTTCTTCATCTATAGAAAG
>CAZWYD010000043.1:0-10682 GCA_964637815.1 uncultured Planctomycetia bacterium | reverse complement strand
CAAACATAGGGAATTATAATTGTCGTTGGTAGGAGATAATAGTTGACATCCAGCAATTTTTCTTACAAATCTGAACATCATCTTCAGGAACCATATAGAAAATGCAATAAAAAGTATGACCAAGAGCCCTGTTATTACAGGATGGTTTACGATCATCCATAGAGCACCTACCACAAGCGCGTCTTCTGAGACACTTGCAATGGAGTTTGTGATTGGTTCAGGTGAAGTGTTTATTGCAGCTCGCGTGGTTGCCTTTGTAAGATGCGAGTCCATAGCAACTGTGCCGCTAAGAAGAGCTGCAGGGATCTGCGCAACCGGCCCTATATCAGCCATTGCCATATATGAAAGCGCTGCACCACCAAGAGGCCTTATAAAGGTATGCACTGAATCCCATGCTGAATCCACAAGTGGGATCTTATCAGCAAAAAACTCTACTGCATACAAAAGTATTGCCACTGCGATGATAAGAGGATTAGAGATTACATCAAGATCTCCAGGTAAACTTAATATCCCAAGCTTATCCATGATCCCGAGCCCGGCAATGGTAAGATAAAGATTTACACCGGAAGCCCACGAACCACCTAACATAACTCCTAAATTAGCTAACACATCCATAACACCCTCCTCTTATAGAAGAGTATAATAGACAAAACTCCCCTGTCAAGCCACTTCCCGAATAAACTTGAGGCAAGTTCCTTTATTCTTTAAACTTTAAGGATGTTGTGTAATTGCAAAGATTGTGATTTCACCCCTGGCTGGGCCATAATAGAAAAAGACCCTGTAGGCAGCAGGAGTTTTTTGCTCTGCATATGCCTCAAAAATCTTTTCACGATTAGGGCCAGAAAGTGAATAATACTGGTGTGTTTGTAGGCTAGGATGACGAGGATTCTCACTGAGAAATTCAAGCGTCTTTGTAACTGCTTTATACCGCTTTTCCAACCCTTTGTTCTCTTTTAATGTTTTTAAGGCGTTTCTTGCTGTAGGGGTAAAGTATAAGACAAACTTCATAAGTCTTTAAGGAATTTGTTTAGATCCTTTACCTTCTTTATCTTGCCCTCTTTTGCCTCAGTTAATCCCTGGCGTATCTCTTTCAGCACCTCAGGATTGTCATAGATCCAGGCCTCTTTTGCAGGCACAGCAATAACAGGCCTTAGCAAGATATCACCCTCATTTCCGACAAATACCTTATAGGCATCAGCCTTGCTCTCAGGTGTAATAGCATTTAGGATCTTTTCCCCGAGATTAATCCTATTCTTGGAATCAACAGTCTTAATACCAACCGAAGTAAATTTTTCATCTATATTTATAGTCATATCTCTTCCCTCCTCTACAATAAGTATACCACATAGTGGGATTTTCGTCAAGTGGGAAAATAGGATAGTGGGCCATTAACAACACCTCGATCTTCCTATATATAAGACACATTTCAAGCAAAAATTCTTTCAATTATTTTTAGGGAAAGCTAAATCTAACCAGATTAGAAATGGCAAGGCAAGATGGATTCCCGCTTGCGCGGGAATGACATATGGGTTTATTCTATTGCCTTTAGGAAGGTTTGTTTGCCGATTTGTTCGATTAGTAAGGCTAGGCGTTGGCGGGGTTTGGCGTTTTGTTTGTAGAAGGTTACTACTTTTTTGATCAATGACAAGATCTCGTCTTCTGTTAGAATCTTATCAAGCTTAAACCCGACTCGCGGAGTCCTTCCTCCGCAGCCACCTAGATATACTGCATAGCCTACTCCTTTTTCAGAATCGACTGCGCCGTGCAGGCCTATTTCAGAACTCTGGGCTCGCGTGCAAGTATTTGCACAACCAGATATGACTATTTTAAACTTATGTGGTAAATCTATACCGCACAGAATGCCGGCTTTTTCTATTTTCTCAAAAAGACCAAATGTATTAACAAGGCCCCGCTTACACCAATTGTTCCCAGGACACACAGTAGTTGCTCTTAAGCGCGGGCCAGAAGTGCCTGTTCCTACGTTCGCATCCTTTATTTCCTTTTCAACGAGTTCTATATCCTCAAATTTTATGAACGGCACTTCTATGCCCTGACGAACTGTAAGATGCACAAATCCCTTGCCATACTTTTTAGCGATCTCGGAAATCTTTTCCAAATGTCCTCCTTTATAATTCCCAGAAGACATCTTAGTCCGCAAAGTAAAAAATCCATCCTGTTTAGCACGTAAAAATCCGCGTTTTTTTAATGCATCGTAATCTATACTCATAATCTCTTAAAAACCTCCCTTATTGCGTCAATAGTCTCGTCAATATCCTTCTTTGTATGGCTGAATGAAATAAAATTTACCTCATTCTCTGAAGGCGCAAAATAAATGCCTTTTTCAAGAAGACTTTTATAGAAAGTCTGGAACTGTTTCTTTTTCTTAAATCTTATACTGAATATAGTTTTATAATCTACTACCTGTAAATCAATCCTATGTTTCGCTGCTTCTTTCCTGATGCTGCTCGTCAATCTCTCTGTCAGATCTTCTAAGTATTTATAGCTTTTTGAAGACAGTACCTTAAGAGCTACTATGCCTGAACGCATAACTATTGGATTTCCTGCAAAGGTTGAGCCCTGATGGATCGTGCCCAAAGGTGCGAGTTTATTCATGATCTCGTCTCGGCCTCCATAAGCACCTATAGGTAAGCCGCCTCCTATGATCTTTCCCAAGCAAACTAAATCAGGCTTAACTCCCAGTATGCCAGCAACAGAACCAAACCTGAATCTAAATCCCGCGATAACCTCGTCAAAAATTAAAAGTGAACCATGTTTTTTAGTTAGCGCTCTCAGGCGCTTTAGAAAATCCCTATCAGGAAGCACCACGCCGTGATTCCCACCTACAGGCTCTACAATAACACCTGCTATATCCCGGCCGTGTTTTTTGAAAATCTCTTCTACTGACTCTTTGCTTACTTCGTCTAAAAGATAATCAGCATGACCATGGTATTCATTTTTTAATTTCAGGATCCTGTCTCTTCCTGTATGGCCTCTTGCCAGCTGAGTCGCGCCTAAAACTGCTTCACTACCTGAATTCACAAAACGTAATTTCTCAATAAAAGGGATTGCCTTTTTAATGAGACGAGCGAGCTCTACCTCCTTTAAATTAGTAGCGCCAAAACTAAAACCATTCCCAAGAGCTGACTTTACCTCTTTTACTATAGAAGGATACGCGTGACCTAAAATCAAAGCACCATACGAAAGCACATAATCAATATAGGAATTAGCATCATAGTCATAGACCCTGGCAAGCTTCCCTTTTTTTATTAAAATAGGGTCTCTCCCTACATATTTGAACGACCGGATAGGGCTATTTACGCCTCCAACCAAGTGTTTTTTTGCCTCTTTAATAGTCACAGCTAATTCACCCACCTTGCAATATCTTTTGCATGATACGTAATGATAAAGTCTGCACCTGCGCGCTTTATCGAAGAAATTATCTCCAAAACCAAATCCTCTTCTTTCTTGGTGGTCTTTTTCACCATGGCATACTCTCCGCTGACATTATAAACAGCTAGAGGATGATCAAATCTATCCCTTACCTCTTTGACAATATCCAGATACCCCAGTGCTGGCTTTACCATTACAATATCCGCGCCTTCTTTTATGTCAGCCTCGATTTCTTTTAAGGCATCTTCTCTCTTGGTAAAATCCAGCTGGTACGTTCTTTTGCCGAACCTGGGAGCTGAATCTGCTATATCCCTGAAAGGCCCGTAAAAATTTGAAGCGAATTTTGCTGAATAGCCAAGTATCTTTGTTTTCTTAAAACCTTTTTTATCCAGGGCCTTTCTTATTGCCTTTACTTGATCCTTTGCCATTGCTGAAGGTGCTACATAGTCAGCTCCTGCCTGCGCATGAGACAGAGCAATCTTTGCCAACACCTTTAACGTCTTATTATTATCTATAATACCCCCTTGTCCCTTGTCCCTTGTCCCTTGTCCCTTTATAACCCCGCAATGACCATGCGACGTATATGCGCATAGGCATACATCAGTAATAATAGTGATCTCAGGAAAGGATCTTTTTAATAACTTTACTGATTCGGCCACGACATTTCCTTTATCATAGGCAGCTTTACCAAGCCTGTCTTTTTTATCTGGCACGCCAAAAAGCAAAATCTTATTAATGCCCAATCTCTGCAAGGAAAGTACTTCATCTAGCAACATATCTGGAGAAAATCTATATACCCCTGGCATGGAAGAGATCTCTTCGCGTAAATATTTGCCATTTTTTACAAATAAGGGGTAGATTAAATTATCGAGTTTTATGCCCATTTTTCACCACCTCTCCTATTATTAAAACTGCTGGGGGCCTGACTTTAAATCTCTTTACCTGATTTTCTATTGTGCCAATAGTAGCGTGGACAATCCGTGAATCTTTCGTGGTTGCCTTTTCTATAAAAGCGCAGGGTGTGGTTTTATTTTTCCCGCTTTTAAGAACAGCCTTTACAATATTTCTAATATTAGCTACTCCCATTAAGTATATAAGCGTTGCGCAGTCTGGCGCGTCAATCTTAGCGTCCTTGTCTTTTTTGCGGCCTGTAAGTATAGCAACTGATGAAATCCTATTTTTTATAGTTAAAGGTATGTTAAAGCTTTCAGGTCCTGCAATAGCTGAAGTAATTCCTGGAATTACTTCAAATCTTACGCCTTTTTGAGAAAGATATCTTGCCTCTTCATACCCGCGGCTAAAGATAAAAGGGTCTCCGCCTTTAAGACGCACAACGTTTTTGCGTACCAACGACTTCCTATATAAAAGGTTATTTATCTCAGTTTGTTCCTTTAAATGTAATCCATCTTTCTTGCCCACGCATATCTTCTCAGTAGAGCGATTGGTGTATTTCAGTAATTCTGGACTAGACAGAAAATCATACAGAACGCAGTCTGCTTTTTTAAGCGCCTTCAAACCCTTTACGCTGATAAGCTCAGGATCACCTGGCCCAGCTCCCACAATATATACCTTGCCTGGTTTCTGCTTCATCTATGCTCCTAAAGATCTCTATAAGATCTTTTCTGTCTTTTCGAACTTGCACTGCAAGCCTTCCCTGTAAAGGATGCGGTTCGATAATACTAAAAGGTATGATCTGGCTAATTCTTTCCTCATAACCTAATCTAATTAATGCTGCATGAGCAATAATGATAGCGTCAAAATAACCTTTATCTAACTGAGTCAACCTTTCATCTATATTGCCTCGTATATCTAATGTAGCTAAGTCTTTGCGATAGTTTGATATCCCGAGTTTACGATTTTTGCTACTTGCGCCTACTATTGAACCAGGTGGAAGTGTATCAAGAGTAAAATTTTGCGTTGTTACAAGAGAGTCATATCCACTGACCGACTTTGTTATTGCAGCAATAACGAGATTTGAGGCTGGATTCTTTTCCAAATCCTTTGCGCTGTGAATAGCTGCATCTATTTCTCTACTCAATAGGGCCTGTTCTATTTCATAAGTGAAAAAATCTGTATTTTCACGTAAACTAAGAGAGGTAACTTTATCCTTGTCCCCCTTTGTCTTAATGAGTGTGGTGTCAAATTTAATGCCTGACAAAAGACGCTGGATTTCCTCAACCTGCTTTAATGCCAACAGGCTCGGCCGCGTCCCTGTCTTGATACGAATAGACATTGTCTTTCTCCTTATAATGATCTCGCACTAATAACTCTGCTCTTTTAATATAACTGTTCAAACCTCTCTTATGTTGCTCAAAGATAATATTTAGATCATCCAGGTTTTGCAAGAAAATCCCTGGAATATTGCCTACATCAGGATCAATGTCCCTTGGCACAGCTAGATCATATAGGTAAATGGGTTTATTGCGCTTCTTTACAATATTCAAAAAATGCCCTTTTTTCAACACATGATGCGGGCTTGAAGTAGCACTTATTAATACATCTGCCTTCAAGAGTAAATTTTCCAACTCATCTAATAAAATGGCATGCCCTCCAGATTGGCTTGCAAGTTGTCTTGCTCGTTTATGTTTTTTACGCGCAACAAAATATAAATTGATTCCATCTGGCTTATTCTCTGCAAAGACCTTGGCGATTTTTCCTGTGCCAACTATAACGACGTCTTTATATCTAGTTAAATCCTTAAAAATAATTGTGGCAATATTAGCTTTGACTCCTTTCAGGCCTGATTTAATCCTTATTGATTCTACTTTCCCTAAAACATCATTCCAGACATTTCTCAATACTAGCGGAAATGAAGCCTGTCTTATCCATGAATTCAACTGTTCTAGTATTTCTTTCTCGCCTATAACCTGTGACTCCAAGCCACATGCCAGGCGCAATGCATGTTCAGCAACCTCTTCAGTCCCATATTTCACATAAGATCTTTCAGAGATCCATGGAAATCTTATATGGAATAACTCTATGGCCTTTGCTACGGAAAGAATATATTCAGATACACCATATAGCTCTACCCTGTTACAGGTAAAAAGCACGACATGGTCTTTTCCTAACTTCTGCCAGAACTCTATAATCTCCTTACGGGCGCTATAGATAGATTCTCGCAATGATAAAGGCGCTTCTTTATAACTTATTCCTATAAGATACAAAATCATCCCAATGCTCCTTTAAGTAATTCTTTAAATCCCTGGATAAGACTGGATCTTTGCCATCTGTGTACACTGCTATGATGGCTTTTTTAAATCTTAAGAGCGCAGGCGATATAAAATCGCTAATGCTTGAATCGTCAACAACATTAACCAATATTTGAAACTCCCGGCCCCACTGGCTTACCTTTTTATTTAAATCCCTATTATTTGTCGCGCTAACAACAAGTGCAGCATTTCTAATATCGCAACGCTGCACAGCGCGGGGAATCCATTTTATATCGCCATTTTTTGCTAAACGCTTTATAGCTGGAGTTGCCTTTGGAGATACGACATAGACGCTTCCGCTTGCTTCCAGAAGCACCAATATCTTACGCTCTGCAACCTTGCCGCCTCCTACTACAACCACGCGGCTATCTTTAAGTTTTATCGCTATTGGAAGATAGTTCATGCTTTTCCTTTTAATGGTCGAGTGTGTATGCCGCACTCTCCGCCGCACTTGCTTGTTCCGATCCAGCGTCCTGCGCGTTCATTATCCTCATTGGTGATCTTTGTACAAGGCGCGCATCCAAGAGATCTGTAGCCTTCACTATATAAAGGATTCACGCCTACGCCATAAAGGGCCAAATATTGCCAGACCTCACGTTCCTTCCAGATAAGAATGGGATTCAATTTTATCAATCCCTTATCGCGCTCTTCAACTTCTTTGAATTCAGTTCGCGTGCGGCCTTCTGTACAGCGAAGTCCAGTCACCCAGCAGGTAACACCCATTTCTTCAACTGCCCGTTTAACCGGCTCTACCTTTAATATATCGCAGCACTTGTCTGGCTCTGTCTCATAGAGCCTATCAGATATTTTTGAATCATTCTTATACACCTTAAGTTCAGGATACCTCTTCACTTCTTCCTTCATAAAATCAACTGTCTCTTTTGGCTTAAATCTAGTAGTTACTATAAATCCTCTGATCTTCGGACTTACGCGTTTTGCAAGATGCCACACTGCAACAGAATCTTTGCCAAGACTATTCGCTACTACCAATCCATCGCCGTATTTCTTATAGGCCTCATCTATAAGCTTTAGCGACCGCTCCACCTTTTGCTTGAAATTCAATGTCTCCACCAACACCTTTAAATCTTCCTGAGTTTTCAATAAACTCATGGCTTCCTCCTTTTGGTTATATCTGGTAATCTGGGGCCTTTATTCTCCCGAATTGCACCCTGTTCCAGATCCGTTCATGCGCGTAATACAAAAAGATCTTTATAAGGTTTGCGCTTATCCCAACAACAAGAGACTCCTTTATATCCTTACTGTAGATATAAATAGCGATTACAGTTACTAAGAAAGCTATTACGCGCCAGGTTATTGCCTTTGCAATAGATCTTTTTGGATGTTCCATTTTGTCTCCTCATATACTACTATTATAATCAAGTTAGTCGAGATTAGATTAAAAAAATTAGGTCTAAAACTACCTTGTCAAACCCTAATCTCTACTAACCTAATCATATTTGTAATAATTACAAGTATACCACATAATCCAACCCTGTCAAGCAAAAAATTAAGAAAAATAACTTTACATTTAAAGCAAGACCTTAAATGTAAAGTTAGAGGATTATATTGAGGAGAGTTCCTATGAGCAGGGCTACGGATAGCATGATTGTGGCGGATTTTAGCATGTCTTTTATGCCTAGTTCTTTGACTAGCATGACGAAAGTAGCAATACAAGGGAAATAGATCGCAAGGATTGTGGAGCCGATTACTAGCTGCTTGGTCGTAAGGTTAAGTGGGCCGAGCATGCCTATTGCAACGTCTTTTCTCAAGAATCCTATTATCAACGCGGATATCGCCTCTTTTGGCAGGCCCCATAGGCCTGTAAGGATCGGCGCAAATAATCTAGACAAAAAATCTATTACATGAAGCGCGTATAAAATATTAACAAACAAGATCCCTAAAAGCACGTATGGCACGGCCTCTTTTAAGAATCCAGATACCCTCATCCAGAGTTTTTTAACAACAGCTAAAAACTGAGGTATTCTGTACGGAGGTATCTCGACCAGTATCTCAGGACTCGCGCCTTTTAACACCTTGTTCATGATAAGACCCTTTATAATCAAAAGGATAAAAAGTGTGCCAAAGATAATCCCCAAATACTGGCCGCCTCTTTGACCTACCAGGCCCACTATCATCGCGATCTGCGCCATGCACGGGACAGAGATTGCCATGAGCGTCGCTGCAATGAATTTTTCACGTCTTCCCTCTAAGAGTCTGAGCGCCAATGCACCTGGCACATTGCAGCCCAGCCCCAGCATCATTGGCACTATTGCAAATCCGTGAAGACCAATGTGGTGCATGAGATTATCGACCATAACTGCCAGACGAGGCAGATAACCAAAGTCCTCGAGGATTCCCAATATCAGATAGAAACTGATTATATACGGTAACACCATTGCGATTGGAACAAAAAGGCCTGTTGTCAACACTCCAAAGGACATCTGAAAATCTATTGTGCCATCAATAAGATTCCCGATTAATATCTTATGTACAAAAGTTTCTTCGCCTAAAATTCCCCCTAATTTAAGCATTAAAGGCGACCATGCCTTATCGAATAAAGGTTCAAAGATATAGGCGATAAGCCCCTCCCCGATAAAACGTATCACCCAAAAGGCAGCATATATAACACCCACTGCTATTGGTATTCCTGATAAAGGCTTGATGCTTAACTCTTCTAGGCGCTGTAAGAATGTATGGTGGTGATGAGTTAATTTTTGAACGCGCTCTACGATCTCGCCTATCTTTTTCCATTCATCGCTAGCAGGGCTAACTTTTGATTTGATGGTCTTTACCTCTTTAATACGAGTGATCAATTCTTTAATACCTTCACCTGTCAGGGCACAGGTAGAGACTACAGGAACTCCTAATTCTTCTTCTAACTTTTCCACATCAATCTCAATCCCCTGGTGAGTTGTCTCATCCCACATATTCAAGGCAATAATGACCGGGATATTTTTTTGCAATAATTCTAAAGACAGGTAGAGATTTCTTTCGAGATTCGTGGCATTGACCACATTTATTATCAAATCGCCATCTTTTAACATGCGCACTGCAACCTCTTCTGCCTTACAGGTCGGCTCCAGTGTATAGGTGCCAGGCACATCTATTACGAGTGGCCGCTGGTTTCCTATCTTCATCTGACCCTGCGTAAATTCTACAGTGGTGCCTGGATAATTAGATACAGCGATCCTGGCCCCAGTAAGCCTGGAGAATATAGCGCTCTTACCAACATTGGGATTACCCATCAATAAGATCTTCTTCACGATCTCTGGACCTCTACAAAAATCTTTTTTGCCATTCCCCATCCAATAGCAAGGCGAATCTTATCTACTTCAACAGTCTGCGGCCCGCGCCAAAAATGCGAGCTTACTTTTCTTAATCTCTTTTCTTGTCTTATACCCATGCTCTGGATCTTTCTTGCAAATTCACTTCCCCCGTGCAATTCCTTTATAGCCCCGGATTCTCCTGGCTTCAGTTGAGTCAAATCTATCAGCATCGCATGTCTCCTATCTACATTTCCTGCAAATACCGAATATCTGCATCTTGTGTCGCTGCGGCGTAAATCTATGTTTCTTGCATAACTCATCCTGTAATTTCTCTATCTTTGGGTCCATTGTCTCGATAAATCTCCCGCATTCAAGGCAGACCAGATGATCATGATGCTCGTGTCCGTATTTATGCTCATACCTTGTCTTGCCATCTCCCAGATCCACTTCCTTGGCAATATCTGCCTCGCGCAAAAGCTTCAACGTCCTGAACACTGTTGCCTGGCCAATGCTCGAATCCTTTTTCTTCGCAATATTATAAAGGTCCTCGACACTAAGATGTCTTTCTGTTTTCAAAAATACATCCAGAATTATCTTGCGCTGGTCTGTGAGCTTAAGATCCCTTTTCCTGAGGTAATCAATGAATATCCCCAATTCCCTGGACATATCTCACCTCCTTAATTGATATTGAATTTCAACATCAATTATACCAGAAATAAAAACCGTGTCAATAAAAAACTTTACACTGGTAGTTTACTAGCTTGTCTTTTTGAGCTCACAGGCTGGGGCCTCCGGCACTGGAGAGATTTTGCCGTCC
>CAZWYD010000042.1:0-10764 GCA_964637815.1 uncultured Planctomycetia bacterium | reverse complement strand
GATTGGCTTAGAGGTTCATCTCCAGCTCAAGACAAAGAGCAAGGTTTTTTGCGGGTGCTCGACAGAGTTTGGCGCTGCGCCCAATACTCAGACCTGTCCTGTGTGCCTGGGGTTTCCAGGTTCTCTACCTGTTTTGAATAGAGACGCACTAAAGCTTGGCGCAAAGGTAGCTATTGCGCTTAATTGTCAGATCGCCAAAGAGATACGATTTGATAGGAAAAATTATTTTTACCCAGACCTGCCAAAGGCATACCAGATCTCCCAATTCAGCCAGCCCCTGTCAGCGCATGGCTATCTCCCGATCATGGTTGGTGACAAAGAAAAACGCATTGGCATAACAAGGGTGCATCTGGAAGAGGATACTGGCAAGCTTTTTCATCAGAAAGACTATAGCCTCGTAGATTTTAATCGTTCTGGTACGCCGCTTTTAGAGATCGTAAGTGAGCCTGACATAAACTCTCCTGAGGAGGCCTATGTCTATCTCACAGCCCTTAAATCAATCCTTGAGTATGTAGACGTGTCTGATTGCAATATGGAGGAAGGGAGTTTACGCTGCGATGCCAATATCTCTTTGAGGAAGCCAGGCGCCAAGGAGCTCGGCGTAAAAACAGAGATAAAGAACATGAATTCGTTTAGGGGAGTCAAGGCTGCGCTGGAATACGAGCGCGACAGACAGGCAGAGCTTTTGGAAAGCGGCCAAAGAATAGTGCAGGAGACAAGGCTTTATGATTCAGCAAGAGATGTAACAGAATCCATGCGCTCAAAAGAAGAGGCGCATGATTATAGATATTTTCCAGAGCCAGACCTTGTGCCGTTTGATTTTGAAGAAAAATTGCTCGAAGACATAAGAAAAGATATCCCAGAGCTTCCAGAGCCGAGAAAGAAAAGGCTTGTCTCAGATTATAAGCTTTCTGAGTATGATGCATCTGTTATGGTCAGCGACAAAGCAATCGCAGATTATTTTGAGGGATGCGTCAAGATCTACAAGAAGCCAAAGATAGTGGCTAACTGGCTCATGGGAGATGTCTCTGCGTACATGAAGGAAAAGAATCTGACGATTGGCAAGTTAAACTTGAAAGTCGAGCATCTTACAGGTATGCTTAAGATGATAGATAGCGGTACGATCACAGGAAAAGTCGCAAAGACGCTATTAATAGATATGATCGAGAGCGCTAAAGATCCGGCTGCGCTCGTAAAAGAAAAAGGGTTAGAGCAGATCTCTGATCAAGGCGCAATAGAAAAAGCAATAGATGAGGTCATTGCTGAGAACGCGAAGATAGTCAATGACTTTAAAAGCGGCAAAGAGAATGCTATTATGGCCTTGGTTGGCAAGGTCATGGCAAAGACAAAGGGCAAGGCGAATCCAAAGAAGGTAAACGAGCTATTGAAAAAGAAATTAGCGCCTTAACTTTACATTTAAGGTCTTGCTTCAAATGTAAAGTTAGCGAAAGGAGAGGCATGGGGAAGAGGATAGCAGTAGTTTTGTTGGCACTAGGTTTTGTGTTGGGGAGTATTAGTTTTGCTGAAAAAGAAGAGACACCTGACAATCTCTACAAGGAACTAGAGCTCTTCTCAGATGCGATGAGCATCATACGCTCGGATTATGTTGAGGACGCAAAGTCAAAGGATCTTATATACGGCGCGATGAAGGGTATGCTCGCGTCACTTGATCCGTACAGTCAGTTCATGGATCCTGATATGTATCAGGAGATGAAGATAGAGACTGAAGGCGAGTTCGGAGGCATAGGTATCGTGATCACTATAAAAGACAATCTTCTTACAATAATATCACCGATAGATGACACGCCTGCTCATGAGGTAGGGCTGCAGGCTGGCGATAAGATCGTCAAGATAGAAGACGAGATCACAAGAGACCTGACACTTATAGAGGCGGTCAAAAAGCTGCGCGGAAAGCCAGGCACAGATGTGCACGTGACTATCCTGCGGGAAGAGGAAAGAAAGCTCCTGGATTTTACAATAACCCGCTCTATTATAAAAATAGAAAGCATCAAAAAGGTGGAGATCATAGAGGATGGCATTGGATATATAAGACTTATAGAATTTCAGGAAAACACACACAAGGACCTGGAGATAGGTTTGAGGAAGCTTGAAAAAGAGGGCATGAAGGGCTTTGTCCTTGATCTCAGGAATAATCCTGGCGGTCTTCTTGATTCCGCGGTGAATGTCGCGGAAAAGTTTTTGGAAGAAGACAAGGTCGTTGTTTCAACAAAAGGCCGCGTTGAAAGTCAGAATTTTGTATTCAAATCAAAAGGCAGGAAAAAGCATCTGGATTACCCGATGGTCATCCTGGTAAATAGCGGGAGCGCGTCTGCTTCTGAGATAGTAGCAGGGGCTATCCAGGATTATAAGAGAGGCATCATCATGGGCACAAAGAGTTTTGGAAAAGGCTCTGTCCAGACAGTAGTGCCTCTCTCAGATGGTTCAGCAGTGCGGCTTACGACCAGCAAGTATTTTACGCCTAATGGCCGTTCGATCCATGGCGAGGGTATAATGCCGGACATAGAAGTGGAATACAAGAAAAAGCCAAAGGTCGAGGAAAAAGAAGAGGACAATCTTGCTGTATTTGACGAGCTGCAAGAGAAAAAAGAAGACAAAGAAGATGAAGAGGAAAAAGAAAAGACAGAATATGATAATCAGATCTTAAGCGCTGTAGATGTGCTAAAGGGCATCATTATATATAATGAGAAATAGCTGTGGAGGTTATGGAATGCTACGTAATGTTATGGAAAGTTACGGAAGGTTGCAAAAGCGATGGATTTCAACGCTTTTAATGCAACCTTACGTAACATTCCGAAACCTTCCATAACCTTCGTAACCTCCGCGCAAACTAGACATGTTAATATTAGGTATCGAGACATCTTGTGACGAGACAGCTGCGAGTGTTGTAAAGGACGGCATAGAGATTTTATCTAATGTAGTTTCGTCGAGCTTGAAGCAGCACAGGAGATTCGGCGGCGTAGTGCCTGAGATCGCGACAAGGCATCACGTAGAGAATATAGACAAGGTAGTAAATCGCTCTTTGAATAATGCGTCTCTTAAGATAGAGGATATAGACGCTGTGGCTGTGACACAAGAGCCTGGGCTTGTAGGAGCGCTTCTGTGTGGGATTTCATGCGCAAAGGCATTGGCGTATGCATTAGGTGTAGAGTTTATTGCTGTGGATCATCTTAAGGCGCACATCTATTCTGCGTTGATGCGTAAGGATGCGCCGAGATTTCCTTTTATTGGACTTATAATATCTGGCGGACACACGAGGCTCTGTTTTGTGGAGGACTTTGATAGATTTACAACGCTCGGCGACACCTTAGATGATGCGATTGGCGAAGCCTATGATAAGGTGGCAAAGATCATGGGTTTAGGATATCCAGGCGGACCCATAATAGATAGGCTCGCGAAAAAAGGAGATCCAAAAGCAATAAAGTTCACATGCAGGCCGATTAAAGGCGGTCTTGACTTCAGCTTCAGCGGAATAAAGACAGCGGTTTTGTACCATGTTAAGGGACAAGGGATATCCCTCGACTTCGCTCGGGACAGGCGGGACAAGGGACAAGAAGAGGATATAGCTGCTAGTTTTCAGGAAACAGCGCTTAAGGTTATTGTTAACAATACCATCAAGGCGCTTGAGAAGCATAATTTAAAAACACTTGTTATTGGCGGAGGAGTAAGCGCTAATTCTCGATTTAGGGAGATGATCGCGAGAGAGGCGATGTTCAGAAGCCTTAAGGTATATTTTCCGCCACTCCAGTTATGTTCAGATAATGCTGCAATGGTAGCAGGTCTGGCATACAGGTTGAGTTAAGGAGGGTGCATGATTACTGATATGCAGGTTATTGTGAGATTGGCTTTGGCTGCGGTGTTGGGTGGATTGGTCGGTATCGAGAGGGAGAAGCATAATAAAAAGATCGCCGGGTTCAGGACGCACATACTCGTGTGTGTTGGGTCTGCGCTTATCATGCTTACTTCTCTTTACATATTTGAGATCTACAGTAACAATGTGGCTGTAGATCCATCGAGGATAGCAGCAGGTGTAGTAACAGGCATTGGATTTTTAGGTGCGGGCACGATTATACGTTCGGGCGCATCTGTTATGGGCCTTACAACAGCAGCGAGCTTATGGGCTGTTTCAGGAATAGGGCTGGCAGTTGGTTGCGGTTTCTATGTAGCAGGGTATGCAACAACCGCTATTGCGCTGGCCACGCTTTATGTATTGAGAAAAGTCGTATAAAAAGAAAGGAGGATGGTATATGGCTAGAAAGGACAAGAGCGAAGAGAAGATACTGGATGTCGATGCCAGTATGCAGGGATCTTTGACATTCAAGGATCCTGTAAATCTGAGGATCAACGGGGATTTCGAAGGGAAGTTGGATACAAAAGGTATTCTCACTGTGGGAGACAATGCCTCTGTCCGCGCAGATATAAATGGCGAGGAAGTAGTGGTGGCTGGAAAGATCACAGGTAATATCGCTTCTACAAAAGAATTAAGGGTGCTTTCGACTGCTCACATTGTAGGAGACCTGACAACACCTGTTTTAGCTGTTGAGTCTGGTGCTGTTATACAGGGAAAGTGCCGCATGCTCAATCAGTCTAGCCAAAGAAGCAGGGTCTTTAGCGTGAATGAGCTGGCAAAGTACCTTGAGGTAGAGGCCTCAAACATCATGGACTGGGCAAACTCAGGAAAGATACCCGCGTTCAAAGATGGTAAAGAGTGGAGGTTTGACAGGTTAAGAGTGGATGAGTGGATAGCAAAGGAAAAAGCAAGGTAGCGGGTAAAAAAACTATGATGAAAAAATTTCTAACCTTAGAAGAAGCAGCAGACTATCTAGGTCTGCCTGCTACTGAATTACAGAAACTGTCTGAAAGAAGCAAGGTCCCTACCTATAAGATAGGCGGTATTTATACCAGATTCAGGGTTGACGACCTTAATCTTTATCGTCGCAGGTCTCCAAGAAGACGCGAGCTAAAAGAGCCTCGCACCTTTCTCGATGGCATAAAAGATTTTTTTTATTTTAATGATTTTTATATCTATTCAGCCGCAGCAATAGTAGTTATTTTATATTTTATTTTCAAATGAGCTCAAAAAAAGATCTTCCTTATAAAAATCTAGGATTTGCCAGGATCGATCATCACAGGCTGCTTCGCAAGGGGTTCGGCGAAGTCGTCTATTGTAAGGGCAAGAAGCCGCAGCATGTAAAAAAGATCCTCGAAGATATTTTAAAAAAGAATCCGCATATCCTTTTTACGCGAGCTGATAAAAAATTATACGATTATCTAAAGAAAGACTGTCCCGGCTTAAAATATAATGGCGCGTCCAGGATAATCTATTTGAAAAAGAAAAAGTTAAAGAGCGAAAAAACAGTTTTGATCTTGACGGCAGGTACAGCAGATATACCTGTTGCTGAAGAAGCAAGGCTTACGCTGGAGGTAATGGGTAACAAAGTAAAGACGATATACGATGTGGGAGTAGCCGGCATACACCGGTTACTTGACAAGGTAAAAGAACTCTCCAAGGCAAATGTCGTTATTGTTGTCGCGGGCATGGAAGGCGCGCTTGCCAGCGTGGTGGGAGGGCTCACAGATAAACCTGTCATAGCAGTGCCCACGAGTGTTGGTTATGGCTCCAGCTTTAAAGGCGTTGCGCCGCTTTTGACCATGATGAACTGTTGCTCGCCCGGAGTCACTGTTGTAAACATAGATAACGGCTTTGGCGCAGGCTACTTCGCGAGCATGATAAACAAATGATACGAAAGCAAGATGCGGTAAAAGAGGTTTTGATAAGTATCGGGCTTTTGGATGAGGCAAAGATACAGAAAGCCCTTGAAGAACAGGCAAAGACTGGCCAGAGATTGAGCAGTGTCCTGGTCAAGCTGGGCTATGTGTCGAATCAAGAGGTAGGCAAAACCCTTATTCCGCAGATAGGCATATTGCCTGTAGCGATGAAGCCCGAGAATACTGACGATAAGCTTAAAGATCGCCTACCGGTAAATCTTGGCCCGTCCCACCGACTGATCCCTTTAAGAGAAGAGAATAATAACCTTGTTCTTGGAACAGATGACCCCCTGAATTTTTTAGCCCAGAAAAATCTTGAAAAGATGACTGGCGCGAGCGTTGAGTTTGAACTTGTCCAGACTAAGGATCTGGATAAAGCGCTAAAGGCTCTAGGGCCTATATCCAAACAAAAATCAGACATTGATTTTGCAAAGGCCTCAGAAAACATAAAGGCTGTAAAGGGCAGTACTGAAGACGCGCCAATAATAAAACTGGTAAATCTTATAATTCAGGAAGCAGTAAAGCAAAGGGCGAGCGACGTACACATTGAGCCATTAGAGCATAAATTTCGAGTGCGTTATAGAATAGACGGGGTATTGCATGAGGTCCCAGGTCCTCCAAAGCGACTACAGGGTTCTATCATAAGCAGGCTCAAGATCATGGCAGGCATGGATATTGCGGAAAAACGCCTGCCCCAGGACGGCAGGATAAAAATAGGTATTGATAAAAAAGAATTGGATCTCAGGGTATCGAGCTTACCTGGCATACACGGAGAGAGTGTTGTTATGAGGATCCTTGATAAATCAAGCTTTCTGGTCGGGCTTGAGGACATGGGATTTATGCCAGATCAGCGAAAGGCATTTGAGAGATTGATAAATCTGCCGAATGGCATGATATTGGTCACTGGCCCTACAGGCAGCGGTAAGACGACTACACTCTATGCGACACTCAGTCACGTGAATCAGAAAGAACGCAAGGTCATCACCATAGAAGATCCTGTGGAGTACCAGCTGGACGGCATAAACCAGGTGCAGGTCCATCCCCAGATAGGTCTTACATTTGCTGGCGGCCTCAGGTCGATGTTGAGACAGGCGCCTGATATCATAATGGTCGGAGAAATAAGAGACTTAGAGACAGCTCAGATAGCAGTGCAGTCCGCGCTTACAGGACATTTGATATTCAGCACACTGCACACAAATGACGCAGCAGGCGCTATTACGAGAATGGTTGATATGGGCATTAAATCATATCTTACGTCTTCAACAGTGCAGGGCGTGCTGGCCCAGAGATTAGTAAGGACCATATGCCCGTCGTGCAGGACTGGCTACAAGCCCTCTGATGAAGAATCCAAATTACTTGGTTTAAAACCACCTGGACCAGGTGAAAAAATCGAGCTATATAAAGGTAAAGGGTGCTCTGCTTGCAGTGATACAGGTTTTAAAGGAAGGATAGGCCTATTCGAGCTCTTGACGATAACTGATGCGATACGCGAGATGATCTTGAATAATGCCTCCAGCGCCCAGATTTCCCAGAAGGCAAGAGAAATGGGCATGAGAGGCTTAAAGGACGATGGCCTGGAAAAAGTAAAACGCGGCTATACAACGATCCAGGAAGTGCTAAGGGTGACGCAGGATGTCTGAAAAAGCCAAATATAATTTATCCAATATAGACAGGGCTGCTATCAATAAGATATCAGCCTCCACTGCAAAATTTTACAATATCGTACCGCTAAAGGTTGAGAAAGGCACCATTGTTATAGCTGTCTCTGATCCGTCAAACATGAAAATGGCAGATGACTTGCGCTTTGTAATAGGATTAAACATCAAGATGGTTGCCGCAAGCGAAGATGAGATAAAAAAGGCTGTTGAGCGTTACTATGGCGAAGAAGAAGAGTCGCTCGGTGAGGTTATTGATGAGGCAAAAAAGACATCTGGTAAAGTATCTAGCAAGGCAGCAACTGATGCTGATAAGCTCAAGGAGATTGCGTCGCAAGCGCCAGTCGTAAAATTATTAAACATGGTGCTCCTTCGCGCAATACGGGAGAAGGCATCAGATATACACTTTGAGCCGTTTGAGAAAGAATATAAAATACGTTACAGGATAGACGGCGTGTGCTATGATGCTGCGCACCCGCCAAGAGATCTGAGCCTTGCCATAAGCTCCAGGATAAAGGTCATGGCAAATCTGGATGTTGCAGAGAATAGACTCCCGCAGGACGGCAGGATCATGATGGATATAGGTACTAAATCCGTGGATCTGAGGGTTTCGACGCTGCCGACTCTTTATGGCGAGAGTATTGTCATGAGGGTGCTGGATAAAAGTGTTGTGAGTCTGTCGCTTGACCAGCTCGGCATGAATAACGACGTAAAAACTAAGCTCAGAAAGGCAATAGACAGGCCTAATGGCATAATACTTACTACTGGCCCAACAGGCAGCGGGAAAACAACGACTCTATACTCGTGTCTACGAGAAATAAATAAAATTGAATACAAAATAATCACTGCTGAGGATCCTGTTGAATACGACATAGAAGGCATTATACAAATAGCAATAAACACCAAGATAGACCTTACATTTGCAAAGACATTGCGTCACATGCTGAGACAGGATCCTGACATCTTAATGGTGGGAGAGATCCGCGATTCTGAGACAGCAGAGATAGCGATTCAGTCTGCGCTTACAGGGCATTTGGTCTTTAGCACGCTCCACACCAATGACGCGCCAGGCGCTGTTACAAGACTCATGGACATGGGCGTGGAGCCATTTCTTATAACATCTACTGTGAGGGTAGTTATTGCGCAGAGGCTATTGAGGTTGCTTTGTCAGAAATGCAAAAAGCCATACGAACCGCAGAAGAAAGAGATCGCTGAGTTGGGTCTTTCAGAGGACGAGCTAAAAGGTGTGAAATTTTATAAAGGCAAGGGTTGTTCAGAATGCAATGGTTCAGGATACAAGGGCCGCGCAGGAATATACGAATTATTTATAATGGATGAAAAAATAAGAGACCTCATTGTAAAACGAGCGAGCTCTTCAGAGATCAGGGTCGCAGCGCAAGAACTCGGCATGAAGACATTGCGGCAGGACGGCATAGCCAAGATCATTGCTGGCGAGACGAGCGTCGAGGAAGTATTGCGCGAGACGAAAGAATACGTTTAAAGAGGGAGGTTATGGAATGTTACGTAAGGTTATGGAATGTTATGGAAGGTTGCGAAATAAAGGTTTTACCTTGATTGAGCTTTTGGTTGTGATTGCGATTATTACTATTCTTGCTGGTATGGTGGTTAGTGGTGCGCAGCAGGCTAGGAAGCGTGGCGCCATGACTAAGGCAAAGGCGCAGATCGCCACGATGGAGACAGCCATAAGCATGTATGAGACAGACATGGGTGAGTATCCTGAGTCTGGCAATGTGAATCTAGTCGCAGCTTTAACAGAAGACCCGGAAGATCTTGACTGGAGCGGACCATACATGAAGATCAAAGATAAAGAGCTGGACGAAGAAGGCGCATATCTTGATGCATGGGGCAATCCTTATGTCTACGTGAACCCTGGCGTGAATAATGAATACTCATATGACATTTATTCTATGGGCCCAAATGGCGAAGGCGATGGAAGTGAAAAAGATGACATTACGAATTGGTAAAATTGGTTTCACATTAGTTGAAATGCTAGTAGTCCTAGCTATTGTTGCGATGCTGCTGGGGATTTCTTTGCCGTTTACGTCTGGATTTGGCAAGGGCTTGCGTATAAAAACTTCTGCAAGGGCTGTCATGGGTACATTGCGCGTTGCAAGAAGTAACGCCATTACGCACAGGGAAGAAAATACAGTTGTGTTTGATGTAGAAGAAGGAGAATACTGGATAGAGGATTCTAATGGAGCTATTTTTGAAAAGAAAAGAAGACTCTCGCGTTCTATAGAATTCAAGGTCCCTGAGGACGAAGAGAGCGATCCTATAACTTTCGAAGAAGACAAAGTCACTTTTTATTCAACAGGCGCAATAAAAGGCATAAGTGGTTCCATCACTATTGCTGACAAGCGCAATGAATCTAGAACTATTTCAATAATCGGAAGCACTGGCAAGATTACAATAGAATGACTATGAAACAAAAGATTACCCGCAGGCAGAAAGATGTTTCAAGATTGCTAAGAGAAAAGAAACAAGCCCATAGAGATAAACTCAAGTCCAAACATGATAAGCGTTATCATTCCTACCTATAACCGCCAAACTTTTTTAAAAAAGGCCATAGATTCAGTTTCATCCCAAACATATAAAGATTTCGAGCTAATCGTTATCGAAGATATTGCTCAAAAAGGCCCTGCATGGGCGCGCAATAGGGGTATAGAGAAATCCACAAGGCCATTTATTGCTTTTCTTGATTCAGATGACTGGTGGGATAAGGACAAGCTGGCAATCCAGATTGATGCAATGCAGAAAAACCCTCAGTACCTTATCTCTCATACACAGGAAATCTGGTACAAAAACGGAAAGCTCCTTAACCAAAAGAAAAAGCACAAAAAGCATCATGGCTATCTCTTTGACAAATGCCTGCCATTATGCGTTGTGAGTATATCTACAGTAATGTTGCGGCGTGAGGTTTTTGACAGGGTAGGACTTTTTGACGAAAGCCTGCCATGTTGTGAAGACTATGACTTCTGGCTTCGCGCAAGTGTAAGCCACGAATTTCTCCTAATAGACAAACCCTTGACCTTAAAAGACGGTGGTAGATCTGATCAGCTATCATCCATATTCGCCATAGGAATCGACAAATATCGTATACAATCGATTCGCAAATTAATTGATTTAAGCCTGCTCCTCCCAGCCCAGCGCGATCTGGCCACAGCTGAACTCCAGCGAAAATGCCAAATCTACGCCAAAGGCTGCCTAAAACACGGCAAACCAGAAGAGGCCAAGCTCTATAACTTTACATTTTAAGGGACCGGAAGACACATCATATACCCCACTAGTCTGAAAATCTATC
>CAZWYD010000041.1:3537-10996 GCA_964637815.1 uncultured Planctomycetia bacterium | reverse complement strand
GGTCACAGGTTCGAGCCCTGTTGGGGGTACCAATTCTGCCGAAGGCAGAATTGATCCTGAGCGAGCGTAACGAGGCGACGAATAGGAGCCTCGTAGCGAAGCGAAGGACCTTCTTAAGATTACAAGAGGTCCTTCGCCAGCTAAAATGCTCATTATTCATTCGCATTTTTTACGCTGGCTCAGGATCAAATTTGCTTCGCAAATTTGGGGCGGATGGTGAAACTGGCAGACACGCTAGCCTTAGGAGCTAGTGGAGCAATCCATGGAGGTTCGACTCCTCTTCCGCCCACCAAATCCGCCGAAGGCGGATTTGATCCTGAGCAAGTCAAAAATTTGACGAAAAGGAAAATTTTTGGCGCAGCGAAGGACCTGAAGGACCTTTGACAAAGTGAATGAGTAGAATTTGTCCCTCAGTGCCTACAATGCTCCTGCTCGTCGCATTGTTTAACGGCACTTCGGGATGAAATTTACTTCGTAAATTTCGCGGGAGTAGCTCAGTGGTAGAGCTTTTCGTTGCCAACGAAAAGGTCGCGGGTTCGAGCCCCGTCTCCCGCTCCAATTTTTGCTTCGCAAAAATTGATCCTGAGGCAGCGTTAAGTCCGCCGAAGGCGGATAGCTGCCGAAGGACCTAAATATTTTTACGCAGTCTAGAACAAGGAGGAACCGCTCGTGAAGATTCTTGATTTTTTGAACGAAAAGGCGATTCTAGCAAATCTGAAGTCACAGAACAAAAAAGGAGTCATACAGGAGCTCACTGATTCATTGATCAGCTCAGGGGAATTGAAACCCCGGATGAAGGACGCAGTAGTCAAGGTACTTCTCAATAGGGAGGCGCTTGGTTCAACAGGCATTGGCCAAGGTGTCGCTATCCCGCATGGCAAATGCGAATACACAAAGGAACTTGTAGGCGCATTTGGCGTATCGAAACAGGGCATAAATTTCGATTCTCTTGATGGAGAACCAGCGTACATATTTTTCCTTTTACTCGCCCCCATAGAATCATCTGGTCCGCATCTGAAGGCACTGGCCCGCATATCAAAGTTGCTAAAAGACAAATATTTTAGAGATTCGTTAAAGAGCGCAGAAAGCGAAAAGGTCCTACTTAAGATTATAAAGGAGGAAGACCAGAGAAGGTCATAAAATATGCGTAGATTAAAGTGGCTATTACCTGGGATGAAGGTGAAGCGCTGGATAATTACATGTAGCATAGGTGTAGTCCTTGTTGCAATAGGGTCTATTATATTGATCGCTGGAAAATTTCCTGGTTCGTATGGCCTTGGTATATCTATTATTGTCCTTGGGTCTCTAGTAATTATATATGGGATAAAGAGGATGGTGAAATCCTTTATCAAGGTATTTTTACCCCAGCAAAAAGAAGGCGAGCTTGTAAACATAGTGTACCACCATCGCCAGCTTGAAAAAGGCCCCAAGATAGTGGTAATTGGAGGAGGAACAGGCCTGTCAGTGCTTCTTCATGGATTAAAAGAACTCTCCAGCAATATCACAGCGATCGTGACTGTTGCTGATGATGGTGGTTCTTCTGGAAGGCTGAGGGAACAGTTTGATATACTTCCTCCAGGCGATATACGGAATTGTCTTGTGGCGCTTGCAGACGCAGAACCACTGATGCGCGATCTCTTCCAGTTTAGATTTGGAAATGAGTCAGAATTAAATGGCCACAGTTTTGGCAATCTGTTTATCACTGCGCTTTCCAAGGTCACAGGTGATTTTGAAAAGGCAATAAAAGAATCAAGTAAGGTTCTTGCTATACGGGGAAGGGTCATACCTTCTACATTTGACAAGGTACAGCTTGTTGCAGAGCATCAGAATGGCCAAAAGACAAAAGGCGAAACAAAGATAGTAGAACAGCCAATCCCCATAAGAAGGGTTTTTCTGGATCCTGTGAATTGTACGCCTAGCAAGGAATCTTTCGAGGCCGTAGATGACGCAGATATAATAATCCTTGGCCCTGGCAGTTTATACACCAGTGTAATCCCAAATCTTTTAGTGACTGGTATTGCCGACAGGATTTCCCTGTCGCCAGCTCCTAAGGTTTACGTGTGCAATGTAATGACTCAGCCAGGGGAAACAGACAATTATACAGCATTCGATCATTTAAACACCCTGATCTCGCATACCAGGCCTGATATTGTCAATAGCTGCGTAGTGAATACAGGAACTGTTCCTCCAGAGCTACTTAAAAAATATGAGGAAGAGAATGCATACCCTGTACTGGCTGATTCTGACAGGATTATTGAAAAAGGGTATAGTGTGATCGAAGAAGATATTATAAATACTGAAGATTATGTAAGGCATGAGCCAAAGAAACTTTCAAAGATCATTATAGAGCTTGCCCTAAAGGCACAGGCAGCAGCTGGTAAACAGTGATGTTGATAGAAAAAAAGGTAATAGTAAATAATTCACAAGGGCTTCACGCGCGTCCAGCCGCGCTTTTCGTGCAGATAGCAAATAAGTACGAGAGCGAGGTTATTGTAAAAAAAGGAAATGACGAGGTGAACGGAAAATCTATAATGGGGCTTATGACTCTGGCTGCTGAAAAAGGGAGCGCCATACGTCTTAAAATAAATGGTCCTGACGCAAAAGAGGCAATGGAAGAACTTGAAAAGGTAGTATCCGGGGAGAGGGCAGTATGATATTAAAAGGTATACCAGCTTCGTCTGGCATAGCTATTGGGAAGGTATTTTTATTTGACGCGAGACGTTTCATAGTTCCTATGCGAAAGATAAAAGAAAGCGACATACCGACCGAGATAGTGCGTTTTGAAGAAGCTCTTATAAAGACTCGCACAGAGATAGTAGATATACAGAAAAAAATAACAAAAGAGATGGGCACGCATCATGCAGAGATCTTCAATGCGCATCTCTTGGTCCTAGAAGACAGGATGCTTATCGAAGAAGTAATAGATCGCCTGAAAAAAGAGCGTAAGTGCGTCGAGCATGTATTTAGCATGGTCATGGACAAATATATAAAGGCATTTGCCAAGATGAATGATGAATATCTGAAGGAGCGAATCAGCGACATAGATGATGTTGGCAAGAGGATTCTGAAAAATCTATTGGGCGCAAAAGAAAAGTCATTAAGCGACCTAAAAGAAAAGGTCATTGTGGTGGCATATGACCTTTCGCCTTCAGACACCGCGACTATGCACAAGAAAAACGTGATGGGATTTGTCACTGACATAGGTGGCCGTACTTCGCATACGGCCATCATGGCAAAGTCCTTAGAGATACCTGCTGTAGTGGGATTAGAGAAGGCTACGGCTAAGATTAATTCTGGAGATATGCTTATCGTTGACGGCACAGAAGGCATTGTGATAATCAATCCAGATAAGGCTGCACTTAAAAAATACCATGCTCGCCAAAGCCAGTTTGTAAAATTTGAAAAGAATCTCATTAATTTAAAGGACAAACCTGCTCAGACGCTTGATGGGCATCGCATTGAGATATCAGCAAATATTGAAATGCCCGAGGAGATAGAGTCTGTTATCTCACATGGCGCAGAAGGTATAGGGCTCTATCGCACAGAGTATTTATATATGAATAAAAGGGGCTTGCCTAGCGAGGATGAGCAATTTGAGGCATATAAAAAGGTAGTCACAAAACTTTCCGGCTCTCCTGTTATAATGCGTACCCTGGACCTCGGCGGTGATAAATTTTTATCGCAGCTCGAGGTGCCACATGAAATGAATCCGTTTTTGGGATGGCGTGCCATAAGATTCTGTCTTGCGCAGCCAAAGATATTTAAGGCACAGTTAAGGGCAATATTGCGGGCTAGCGCTTTTGGGAATATCAAACTTATATTTCCTATGATCTCTGGCGTCGAAGAACTAAGGCAGGCGATCGAGGTATTGAACGAGGTAAAACAGGAACTGTGTGCCAAGAAAATAAAGTTTGATAAAGATGTTGAGGTCGGGGCAATGATAGAAATACCTTCTGCCGCGCTTACATGCGATCTGCTAGCAAAAGAAGTGGACTTTTTCAGCATTGGCACAAATGATCTTATACAGTATTCGCTCGCAATAGACAGGGTGAATGAAAAGATAGCTTACCTTTATAGGCCGACACATCCTGCAGTACTCAGATTGATAAAAAATATAATAGATGCGGGTCACAAGAACAAGATATGGGTAGGTATGTGCGGAGAAATGGCAGGAGAGCCTGCATTTGGTCTTTTGTTGTTAGGTCTTGGACTGGATGAATTCAGTATGAGCGCTGCAGCTATCCCAGAGATGAAATATATAATAAGGAATCTTAAGTTTAAGGATGCCCAGGCTGTGGCTGAAAAGGCTTTAACTTTGCCAACAGGGGAAGAGGTGGAGGAATTTTCGAACAAGAAATTAGACGAATTTATCCCAGCCCTGAAAAAAATGAGGAGAAATATTAAATGAATAACTTAGACAACCGTGAATCAGTAGCTAAGCTGGATACATCAAATATGTTAAGGCTCATTTCAGACCTTCCTAAACAATGCAAAGAGGCTTACGAGATAGGGAAAAATTCTGAAGTATCGAGACCAAAAAACCAGATCAGCAATATAGTTTTTGCAGGGTTGGGCGGTTCTGCCATAGGCGCAGACATTGTCAGGATTTATTTGCAGAATGAACTCGAGCTCCCTGTAATAGTCTCTCGTAACTACACGCTGCCTAATTTTGTAGGAAAAGAAACGCTCTTATTTTGCGCAAGTTATTCTGGCAATACAGAAGAGACGCTTTCTTCTTTTGAGGGCGGCCTTAAAAGAGGCGCCAATATAATAACAATGGGTTCAGGCGGCAAACTGAAAAAACTGTCTTCTAAAAATGGTTTTAGTCATGTTACGATTCCAACCGGGTTTCCTCCAAGGACAGCAGTTGGCTATATGTCTATTTCTGTAATAGCTATCCTGGAAAAGCTGGGATTTATAGGAGACAAGGAGAAGGAAGTCCAGGCTGTTTTTTCTGCGCTTAATAATTTAAGGGATAAAGAGATAGGTGTTGATGTCCAAACAGATAAAAACATATCCAAAAAACTCGCGCTAAAACTTCACGGAAAATACTGCATAGTATATGGCACCAGTGATGTTACTGAGGCCGTAAGCATCAGATGGAGAGGGCAGATCGCGGAAAATTCAAAGGGCCTATCGTCCAGCCATGTGCTGCCTGAGATGAATCATAATGAGATTGTTGGCTGGGAATTTCCAAAGCAGCTTCTAAAGGATTTTAAGGTTATAATCCTACGCGACAAGAAAGACCATGCGAGGACCGGAAAGCGTATAGAGATCTCCAAGGCCATTATAAAGGAATCTGGCGCTGAGATTTTTGAATTGGAAAGAGGCGATTCCAGCCTCCTGGCGCGGGTAATCTCTCTTATCTATATAGGAGACTTTGTAAGTTTTTATCTCGCCATATTGAATGGTATTGACCCCACACCTGTGAAGCGTGTAGATTATTTAAAAGCAGAATTGGTAAAATCATAATATGAAAGCCCTATTACTTGCAGCTGGATACGCCACACGGCTTTATCCGTTGACACTGGACAAGCCAAAACCACTCTTACCTGTGGCTGGCAGGCCTGTTATTGAATTTATTCTTGATATCATCGAACCCTTAAAAGAAGTGGACGAGGTATTTATTGTAACAAATGAAAAGTTTCATAAGCATTTTGAGGAATGGAAACAAGGTTTCACAAGCCCTAAAAAAATAACTGTTATTAACGACGGAACTCTCTCCAATGACGACAGGCTTGGCGCGACCGGAGACATAGAATTCGTCATAAGAAAAGAGAGCATAAAGGATGATTTGTTGGTCCTTGCAGGAGACAATATCTTCAGGACACCTCTTGCCAAATTTATGGATTTTGCTATTTCCAAGAGGCCGTCGATTTCTATAGGGTTATATGATGTTGGTGACTTGACTCTTGCGAAGAAATATGGTATTGTTACGCTTGATAAAAATAAGAAAGCGATCGACTTTAAAGAAAAACCAAAGAATCCGAAATCTACACTTGCTGCAAAGTGTCTTTATCTTTTCCCAAAGGAGAAACTGGGAGTTGTGAAGAAATATCTGGACACTGATGAAAGCAAGGACGCGCCAGGATATTTTCTTGAGTGGCTTTCAAAGAAAGATACTATATTCGGATATGTCTTTAAGAACGAGAAGTGGTTTGATATAGGTGATCTTAAGTCGTATGAAGAAGCGAACGAAACATTTAAGAAGGAGGGATAAATGCCAGCTGGGAAATATTTTATAACTTCAGAATCAGTATCAGAGGGGCATCCAGATAAACTGTGTGACCAGGTATCAGATGCCATACTTGACGATGTCTTAAGGCAGGATTCAAGGGGTCGTGTGGCTTGTGAAACATTTGTAACAATGGGACTTATTATAGTAGGCGGTGAGATTACGACTACCGCATACGTGGACGTTATAAATATAGCCAGGAATGTGGTGAAGAACATAGGTTATACGCATCCTAGGTATGGCCTTGATTGCCAGACCTGCGCTATTTTAAATGCGATTCATTCTCAGTCTCCTGATATTGCACAGGGGGTCGATACAGGCGGTGCAGGTGACCAGGGCCTGATGTTTGGACATGCTTGCGAAGAGACACCTGAACTCATGCCTTTGCCCATAATGCTTGCCCATAAGCTTGTAAAGAGAATGGCAGATCTGAGAAAGGATAAAGTCTTGAAATATCTAGGCCCTGATAGCAAATCACAGGTGACTGTTGAATATAAAAATGGGGCACCAAAGAGAATCAATTCTGTTGTGCTTGCATCGCAGCATACCGAAGAGATCCTTGATAAGACAGGTAAGAATATAACGGAAAAATCAAGAAAAGAAATGATACAGAAGATCGCAAAACCTATTATCGGGAAATTTGCTGATAGCAAAACAGAGTATTATGTCAATCAGACAGGGAAATTTCTGATTGGCGGTCCTCAGTCAGATACAGGCATGACTGGCAGGAAGATAGTCGTTGATACATATGGAGGCGTGGTATCGCACGGAGGCGGCGCTTTTTCAGGAAAAGATCCCAGCAAGGTAGACCGCTCTGCTGCTTACATGGCCAGATATGTTGCCAAGAATATTGTAGCAGCAGGCCTTGCGAAACAGTGCACTATACAACTTGCCTATGTAATAGGCAAGGCAGAGCCGTTAGGACTTTTAGTAGACACTGCTGGCACAGGTAAGATCTCAGAAGAGAAAATAGTAGGTTTGATACGCGAGCATTTTGATCTGACTCCGAGAGGGATAATAACAGAGCTGGATTTATTAAAGCCGATTTACAATAAAACAGCTGCGTATGGCCATTTCGGAAGGGAAGGCGAGGGCTTTACCTGGGAAAGATGTGACAAGGTAAAGCTACTTAAAAAAGCAGCTCGCATAAAGTAAGGCCATAACGACCGCGTAGGTCGGATTTAAATCCGACCTACGCGGTCGAACAGGTCTCATTGTAAGGAG
>CAZWYD010000041.1:0-3437 GCA_964637815.1 uncultured Planctomycetia bacterium | reverse complement strand
CAGGCCCTTACTTTTCCTGGAGGTAAAGGTCCACAGCTTGTTGTAGATGACGGAGGGGATGCGACTTTAATGATACATTTTGGAGTCGCTGCTGAGAAAAATCCAAAAGCACTCGATAAAAAACCAGGCGGAGAAGATGAGGCAGAACTTATAAAGTTATTAAAGAAGGGCTTGAAAAAGAATCCAAATAAATGGAGTAAAATAGCCAAGGAATGGAAAGGCGTTTCAGAAGAGACTACTACTGGAGTCAATCGCCTTTATCAGATGATGAAAAAGAAAGAGCTCCTTGTACCAGCGATCAATGTAAATGATTCAGTCACCAAGTCAAAGTTTGACAATCTGTATGGCTGCAGAGAGTCTCTTGTAGACGGCATTAAGAGGGCGACTGATGTTATGGTGGCAGGTAAGGTTGCTGTTGTGTGCGGTTATGGCGATGTGGGAAAAGGTTCTGCCCATTCTCTGGTAGGGCTTGGCGCAAGGGTTATTGTGACTGAGATAGATCCTATCTGCGCCTTGCAGGCAGCCATGGAGGGTTTTGAAGTAGCTACCTTAGAGGATACCTTGGGCATCGGAGATATATACGTGACAGCTACTGGAAACAAAGATGTCATCAAGATAGAACACATGAAAAAGATGAAGGACCAGGCCATTGTATGCAACATAGGGCATTTTGACAATGAGATACAGGTTGCTTCCCTTGAAGAATACCCTGGGATTAAAAAGATAAATATTAAACCACAGGTAGATAAATATGTTTTTCCTAACGGCAAAGAGCTCTATTTACTGGCAGAGGGAAGATTGGTCAATCTTGGCTGTGCTACAGGACATCCTTCATTTGTCATGTCCAATTCTTTTACAAACCAGGTCCTTGCTCAATTAGATCTATGGAAAAATAAAGACAAATACAAAAAGACAGTTTATAGATTACCTAAGTATCTTGACGAGGAAGTAGCAAGGATGCATCTGGATAAGATCGGCGTGAGACTTACAAAGCTCTCCAAAGACCAGGCTGGTTATATAGGTGTACCTGTAGAAGGACCTTATAAGCCAGACCATTACCGATATTAGTTTCTAATTAGCACAATCCCAATAAAACCAAATAGGATATTAGCCAGGTGGGCTGAGAGGATAGGCGGTATGATTCCGCCTTTTCCAAGGGCAATGGATGTTGCCATAAAAGCGTAATATATAAATCCTATCACAATGCCCATTCCCATTCCTATAATAGCAGCGGTCTTGCCTCTACGTTTTATCTTTATTGCAAAGGCCGCCCCTAAAAGGATGATCACCAGGCTTGTAAAAGGGAGGCTGATCTTTTGATGGAGATCCACGCGTAGTCTTTGTATGATCTCAGGCGAGGTGTTCGAGAAGTTATTTATATAATTTGATAGATCTCTAAAATTCATCAATTCATAGTTTGTGCCCTTTGATATGAGCTCTTTAGGACTTTCCATACGGATATCTTTATTTTCAAAAAAGAGAGGATTGCCTTTTACCATACCTTTCTCATTGAGTTGATATATAAGTATATTTGAAAATTTCCACACTCCTCCTAGCCATTTTCCTTCGCTGGCGCTTATCTTTCCTGCTATGTTACCATTTTTATCCTGTTCCAGTATTGTAATGCTATTTGCGGTCTTTGATAGACTATCATAGCTTTCTATAAATATGAGCCTGTCCCCCTTGCCATAGAGAGCGATGTTATTAATTGACTTTTTCTTTTTGACCTTATCCTGCTCTTCTTTTTCTATATAGTTTTCTTTTATGATCCTCGCATTTTTCATGCTTAGAGGTAAGATCTTTTCTGAAATCGCGAATACGGACACTGAAATCACCAGGCCTATTAGTATAAAAGGTACGAGTATCCTGAATATATTTATGCCTGCGGCTCGCATGGCTGTTATTTCATCATATTTATTCATCGCGCTTATGACGTAGATGGTCGAGATAAGGCTGGTTATCGGGGCTGTATTTATGACGATAAATGGTATCATGGAAAAATAATATTCCTGCAATACCAATATCGGGACAGTGTGTTTTAGTATCTCGTCAAGGTGCCCGAACAAGTCTATGATTATGTATAGAAAAATAAACAAGGTCAGACAATAAAAGAAGGGATACAGGAAATTTTTAGTTATGTATTTATCTAATATTCTCATAGCTACCTGTCCGACCGCGTAGGTCGGATTTAAATCCGACCTACGCGGTCAGGTTCTCATACAGTTTTCTTGAATAAAACGCCGCCTATGATCGCAAGTATGATATTTGGCATATACATATATAATGCAGTAGTCTGGCCACCTTTTAGAGAGAGGGCCATGCTGCCCGCCATCAATACGTAATATAGCACGATTACAGCCAGCGCTATCGCGAACTGCACTGTTTTTTCGCCTCGTTTCGTAAATATGCCAAGAGAGATCCCGATTATAATAAATATTAAGCTGGCAAAGGATATAGAGATCTTTCTGTGAAACTCTGCTATCAGGGCAGGCGCGTCTATATGGTGACGGCCGAGTCTTTTTAACTCTTCTTTTATTTCCTGGAAGTTCATCTCTTTTGGTTTTTTCTGCACGTAGTGTCCTTGCGGGATCGTTTCATCTATGTTCATGGTGAGATAGTATGTCTTGAAATTCAATTTATAGAAGTGCATCGGGTTTTTTGGATTAGGCTCGTCGCTCGTGCCATTAGAGAGCTTTAGTTTTATCGCGTTTTGATTCTCGAGTGCGATGAATTCACCCTTCTTGGCTATTATGGTCCTTGTCGGGCGGTCTTTCTGGATCTGGTATATGCGGATCTCCTTTAATCTGTTTTCCTCTATCTCGTTTATGAATATGATATAGCCTTTGAAACTCTTTATGAATACTCCTGGCTCAAGATATGCTACAGGGTTTTTTACGCCTATATTTTTTACGATCTTGCGGGATGCGAAATGCGTCTCAGGCAGGATCCTGTCGTTGAGTACAACAGAAAAAAGACTCAGTACGATCCCGGCGATGATCAAAGGTACTGTGAGTCTTGAGATATTGATCCCCTGCGCGCGCATGGCAGTTATCTCATTGTCAGAAGAAAGTCTCCCAAAGGTAAGCAAAGTCGCGCTCAGGGCAGACATGGGTATGGTATAGCTCAGGAGGAACGGTACCATGAATAGAAATAGTTTACCGACAAGCGCGATATCCACACCCTTATTGATGACCAGATCAGCAAGCTTTATCATGTTTCCTGTAACCAATGCGAAGGTGAAAACAAGAAGAGAGAACAGGAACATGAGAAAGATATCCTTTAACAGGTACTTACATAAGATCTTCATATTGCTTTGTCTCCACGTGCCAGCGTTATGATCTCCACCTGATTTGAGCCTGCTTGTTTAAGGATCCTCGCGCATTCATTTACAGTGCTGCCTGTTGTAAAGAGGTCATCTACGAGCAGCATATTCTTGT
>CAZWYD010000040.1:0-11078 GCA_964637815.1 uncultured Planctomycetia bacterium | reverse complement strand
TATATAGCTTCTCCACCTTATCTGCCATGCCATTGATTGAAAATTTCTGTATCACCATCTCCCTACCAACATGAGACATCTTTTCGTAAAGGGCCTTGTCTTTTAACAATCTCACTGTGGGTTCGACCAGAAGATTATGCCTTGAAGGCTCGACTAAAAAACCATTGATGCCATCCTGGATAATACTTGATACACCGCCTACATTTGTAGCCACTGCAGGCTTGCCTGCTGCAAGCGCCTCTAAAAGCGCAAGCCCCAGGCCTTCTTTTCTCTTTGGCGTAAACATAAATACATCCATTACAGAGAGGATATTGATTGTAGATATCTGCGATTTTACAAATATAACATTTTCTGACAAGCCCAGACGTTGAGCCATGTCTATTATCTCTAAGCGTTCCTTGCCATCACCGACAAAAACAAGCTGTACATTCGGTTTTTGTTTCAATATCTCAAAAAGCGCGTGCAAAAGCACATCCTGCCCTTTGTCAGGTGTAAACCTGCCTATTGTGCCGATAATCGAATGGTCTTTGCGAATCCCGAACTTATCCTTTAGCGCGTCCTTTTCCTCTTTTGAAAAATCCTTTAGGAATTTCATGGCATTGATCCCGTTGTAGATCAGAGAAATCCTATCTTTGCGTACATGAAAATCTTTTATCAGATGTTCTTCTACTGCATTGCTTATCGCGATCACGCGATCACCCCATGCAGGCAAGATCCACCTGCCTATTTTTGGCCTAAAAAATCCATGACAGGTCGTGACAAAGGCCTTGCGGCATAACTTTGAGACAAAAAATCCTATGACCTGACTGACGCGTGTCTGCGCGTGTATCACATCTATGTTCATCTTCTTGACTACTTTTCGGAGCTCAAAAATAGACGCCAGGACCTTGGGACTCAACTCTGATTTAGTGAGCATGTTAAGTTTTATATGCGAAACTCCGCTAGCTGCCAGATCAGATAATAACACCCCGCCGCTGGAGGCAACAAAAACCTCGTTCCCTTTTTTCCTCAATGCCCTTGCCAGGCTGATAGTGTAAGTCCCGATACCGCCGATATTGAGATGAGTTGTTAATAATAATATTCTCATATCTTCCCCATCACTAATTTAAACACCTCATCCACTCCGATCTTCTCCATGCATATGGGCTTTTTGCACTCGGCCTTGTAGCATGGCCCGCAATCCATCTTTTTTTGTATCACAATGCCCTTGGGCGTTGGCTCAAAATGCCTCCTGGGATCAGTAGGGCCGAATAGCGCGATGAAATTTACATCCATTGCCGAGGCAATATGCATAGGAGAGCTATCTCCTGAAATAAACACATTGCATCTTTTTATCAATGCTGCCAGCTGTGTCAGGGTCGTCTTTCCAGTTACATTGATCACCTTGCTGTGCGCTAGTTTCATAATATCCACGGCCATGCCTGATTCTTTCTTTGATCCCGTAAAAAGCACCCTGATGTCTTTTGCGGCCAGCATATCTGAAAGCCTTGCTAAATTTTTTAAAGGCCATGTCTTTGTCTTCCAGCTCGAGCCAATATTAATACCCACCAGGATCTGATTTTCCCTGATCCATTCATTCTTTAAAAGATTTTCCACATACAGTGAATCCTCTTTTGTAGGCCATACTTCCAGGCGCTTAGAAGCGCCTATAGTGTTTATGCCTGATCGTTTAAGCACCCTGAACTGCTCTTCAACAGGCCCTGCGTCGATCTTTAAATATCTCAATCCATGATTCAGCAAAAATCCAAACTTATTATTGCGATAGCCAAAACGATTAGGTATGGCGCCTAGCCAGGCAATGATATGGCTGGCTCTATTATTCTGAAAATCAAAAGACATATCAAAGGCCTTGCGCTTCACAGTATTTGAGATCTTCCCCAATCCCCTGATCCCCTTATCACCCTCTCTCCTATCATAGAGAATGAGATCATCTATATGCGGGCATCTCTTTAATACATGCCTGGACTGGGTACCTATAAGGACTGAGATAAACGCGTCTGGAAAACTATTTCTGATCGCCCTTAGGCTCGGCACTGCAAGTATCACATCCCCTATTGCGCCTATTTTTATCACCAGAATCCTTTTCTTCTTGGACGCCTCTTCATAAAGCTTTATTGTGCGCTCAGCCATGCGAGTCAGGCTATACTCCTTCTCAACCTTTTTCCGCGCCTCGATCGCAAGGCCCCTAGCAAGGCTGCGATCCTTCAAGAGCTTCACGATAGAGTCCACCATTTCCATTATGTCGCCCGGCTTTACAAGCATGCCTGTCTTTTTATCCTCTATGATATCTACAGCACCGCCTATGCGAGTCGCCACCACTGGCACGCCGCATGCGCCTGCCTCAATAATAACCCTGCCAAATGCCTCCTGACCCACAGACGGAAGCGCCAAAAGATCCAAGCTAGCCAGAATCTCAGGTATGTCATGTCTAGGCCCTAAAAACTCTACAAACTTTTCTATATTGAGTTTTCGTACCAATGCCTTTAGATTTTCCTTGTACTCAGGCTTACCTTTAGGTGCATCTCCCACAATCAATATCTTTGCCTTTGGAAATATGCGCACCACCCTTGCGATTGCCTGTAAAAAAAAGGCATGGCCTTTTATAGGAGTGATCCTGCCGATAATACCTATCTTGTATTCTGTTTTCTGGGGTGACGCGTCTATCGGGTTAAATCTAAATTTCTCAAGGTCAACTCCTCTTGGGATAAATCTTATCCTTTCTCGCGCAACGCCAAAATCCTCTATCATGTGCCTGCCTATAACATTAGAGGCCACGATTACAAATTTGCCCCAGCCCATGACCCGGCTTAAAAGATGCGTTGAGTAATAACCATGCGCGGTAGTAATAAAGCTGGCGCTGGTGCGCCGCGTTGCAAAGAACGCGATAATACCTGGCACGCGGGAACGGGCATGCACAATATCCACTCGCTCTTCCTTTATGATCCGCTCCAGGGCCTTGACCATAGCTGTGACTATAAACAAGGATTTTTTATACACCGGGAGCTTTATATGCCTGGCCTTCATGTCCAAAAGCTCGCTCACCATCTTGCCGCCGCCAGACACGACAATAACCTTGTGTCCTCGCTTGATAAGCTCCTTAGACAGATCCACAGTCCCTGTCTCCACACCACCCACGTCTAACATTGGTAAAATCTGCAAGATAACCATTTTAATTCCTAACTTTACTTGGCAAGGCTGGACCTCGGCTTTTTTAAAAAAGCCGAGGTCCAGCCTTGCCAAGTAAAGTTAGGTCACATTAAGCCAACTAATCTCTCTAGTATCTTCTCTCTGTCTTCCAGTTTTCTTACTTTTGATCTCTCTGTCAAAACTTGCTTTACTACATCACAAATCTTATCTGGCGATGCAGTTTTAATGTAACCACTTGCCTCGAGACCTGCGACAGCTTCACCATACTTGTCCCTTGTCCCTTGTCCCTAGTCCCTGAAGACCACCACACGCCTGCCCGAACTAACCGCCTCCGAGATCATAGAAATTGACTCTGGCGAAACGATTATAACTTCACTCTTATCAAAAATCTCCTGCACTGCGCCTTGTTTATTATTCTCATTTGCTATTATCAATGATTTACATTTCCCGCTTAATTTTTCTTTAATAAGCTTGTCTATTTCAGGTGAAGTCCTCCTGGAAGTAGAAACAAACAAATCCCGCCCGATCTTTAAAACACTATCTATCACATTTTCTACATTTTCTTTCTTTAACTTGAAGTTTTTCGCATCTCCCCCAACAAGCAACCCAACCCCCATGTCCCTTGTCCCATGTCCCTTGTCCCTAATCCTATTCGGCGCCACATCCGTAATAAGCACATTCAATTTGGACTTCGAAGGCGCATCATGCCTTGGCAATACAACCAACTCAAACTTCCTGCTTCGCCCCAATCCTGGCTTCATGATCACGATGCTCTTTGCATTATTCTCATATTTTAAAAATACATTCACGGCTACAATAGAAGCGCCGCAAGAGATCACTATATCAGCATATTCCTTGATCTCATTGAAGCTCTCCTTCTTTAAACAAAAGTTCATGCATCGTAAGCACCCCTGGCATCGCTTTCCAGCAAAAAAACTCGTCATGTCTAAAAGTCTTCTCGTCAGTTTATTTTTGAATTCTACTTTCGCCACTTCGATCTTAACAATAGGCTGTTCTTTTATTCCCCGAGCCTTGAGCTTCGCGCCCAGGGCCTCTTTCACCATCTCTGCCGCAGCGAACGCCTGATTAAGATGCCCTGCCTTGCCATCGTCTAAAACCAGGACAGTGCGTTGAGGCGAAGATTTCCACCTTTTGTGCGACCACAGCCACTGGTCAGGAAATCTCTTTATACGATCTTCGAAGATATCAGTAACACTTCTCAAATTCGCCTTCATGTCTTCCTCTTTATTGCCTGTCTTTATTAACTTTAATGGTTCACCGATCTCTAAAATATGATCCGCATGACCTACGCGCCGCGGAAATGTAGGAAGGATCACAGCGCCTGTTTTCACGGCAAAGCTGATCGGCCCTTGTGCCGTAGAAGCGGATCTATTCAAAAAATCAACGAACACGCCTTTTGCCCCTGCATCCTGATCGACAAGCATAGCCACAACGCCTTTATCTCTAAGGATCCCTATCATGTCTCTGATTGAAAATCCCTTTGTAATAACATTGCTCCCGCTCATCTCTCTATATTGATTCAATAATCTATTGAGTCGTACATATTTTTGTTTCCGCACAAAAACAGAGATATTCTTTCCTCTCGCGCTAATAGCCAGAGACGCCATTTCCCAGTTCCCAAAATGCGCTGCAAGAAGAATAACTCCTTTGCCCTTTTCTATCACATCATTGATCCTGTCAAAATTCTCAATGCGCACACGGGTATTTAAATATCTTTTACCCATGATAGGCAATTTTAATAATTCTACAACACTCGCGCCAAGATTTCTGTAATGTGACTTCAGTATCTCTTTGATCACGCGTGAGTCCTTTTCAGGAAAAGCGGATTTTAAATTAGCATACGCTATAGATCGGCGCTTAACATTAACTAGACGCGCGAGGTCTCCGCCACGCCGGCCTATCCAGAGCACGGCCCCTAAAGGCATACAGCAAAGAACAGCGCTGAATAACTTAACCAGTACAAATCCCAGAAAGTCTATTATAGAATCCTTGTTCATTTTCAACTATTTCAAGTTGGACACGCAAGACTAGCATATTTAACCCTTGTCCCATGTCCCTTGTCCCTTGTCCCAGCCTAACAGCATCTTTCTCTGTCGTAATTATTGTGTCTATTCCATTCTTACTGCAATAATCCTCTATCCTCCTCAGATCACCGCCCTTATACCAGTGGTGGTCGCGAAAGATGAAGTGTTTTTTGAATTTCAATCCAAGGCTCAAGACAGTTTTTTCAAATGCATCAGGATTTCCGATCGCTGAAAGAAGCGCGATGTTATTATTCTTTAATTTTGTGCCATCGATGATCTTATTATCAGAAAGCTTATAAAAATACTGCGGGCTGTGGCTGGATTTTAAAATAGCTGCTTTTGGATTTATTTTCTTCAGAGTCTTTTCTATTTCCTTTGATCCATGTTTATCATGCGCCAGGTCCACCTTTGTGATCAAAAAGATATCCGCCCTCCTTAGGCTACCCATGCCCTCGCGCATTGAACCAGCTGGTATGACCCAGCCATTGCCAAACGGATCAGTGGCATCTATGCACACAATATCCAGATCCCTTTTTAATCTCCTGTATTGAAAACCATCGTCCAGTAAAATAGTCTTTACTGAACGGCCTGCCAGTATAGCCTTTCCTGTTTCGATCCTATCCTTCCCCGCCACAACAGGAATAGCAGGCGCCAATTTTGAATAAAGTATCTCCTCATCATCGCCATATCCTCTTAATAAGATCGCTGGTTTCAGCCCGCGTCCAAAAAGAAGATTTGCTATAAATGCTGTCGCTGGCGTCTTTCCGGTACCGCCCCAGGTAATATTACCGACGCTTATGACCTTCGCGTCGAGCCTGTGCGAACGAAAAATACCTATCTTATAAAAAAAGTTCCTGATAGAAACGACCGTATAATAGAGAAATGAAAAAGGTATGAGTAAGATTTTCATTTTTAAAAGAATCCCGCGAAGATCAAGATGCTGATAAAAACAAGAGCTGCTACAGCTACTACTGTGCCTGAAGAAAACCACATCTTGATGGTGATAGGGCTCCTGGATTTTTTGCTTATTGCTATACCCAGGATGCTTGCTGCGTGGCCAAGAGGTAAACCATTTGCTCCAAAACCAACTCCCATGGCAAGTATCCACCACAATGAATCGCCATTTATGCCTAAGCCTGAGATCGTCTTCATGATAGGCAGCATGACCATTGTAAATGGCACCGCGCCTATTACAGATGAAAATATCCCTGTCACCCATAATAGCGCCACTTTATATAATCTAATATCCACCTCTGCTAAAATAGCTGTCTTTCTCGCGATCTGCGACAGGATGCCTGTTTCCTGAATCCCGCCTACAATAACAAAAAAGCAGGCAAAGAATGCCAAGACCCCCCATTCAACATCATGGAATATTTCTTCGGGATCTGGTTGCAATAACACAAACGCGAGACCCGCGCCAGCCAGGGCTATAAATGACGGGTAGAGTCCAATATGATCGTGAAGAAAGAACAATGTAAATGTAACAGCAAGCGCTATTAAACATTTTACCATTCCCTTGGGATCCTTTATTGCCTTGCGTGCATCTATATTCAAAACTGCCTGAAAATTCGTGGGCTCTTCAGACAAGTGTTTCCTGTGTATAAACTTTAGTATAAAAAGTGAATACAATATTGTTACAAGGGTTATTGGGAAAAGATTTTTTAAAAAATCATTGAAGCTGAGGCCGGCGGCAGAACCGATAAATATGTTAGGCGGATCGCCTACCAGTGTTGCAACACCTCCTATGATCGAAAGCAATATCTCTGCCATGAGAATCGGCAGTGGCGTAATGCCAAGCATGTCGCACACGAGAATCGTGATAGGCGCGATTATTACGACCGTAGTAACATTGTCCACGAGCATGGAGAGGAATGCCGTTGACACGCCTAAAAGCGCCATGAGCGCCCAGGGTTTTCCTTTTGAAAGCTTTGCCAGGCTTATGGCAATATAATTAAAAAAGCCAGTCCTTTTGAGTATCGCGGCCATGATCATCATGCCCAGCAAAAGGCCTAATGTATTAAAATCTATTGCCTTAAGCGCCTTGGTTTGAGAATAAAATCCAAGCATCCTGCCTGATATGATCATCAGGAGCGCGCCAGATGATACAGCTATGACCTTGTCCACCTTTTCAGTTGCTACAAGATACAGCACTACCAGAACTATTGCCGAAGCTATCATTATGCCGATCATGATCTACCTATATCCTTATTTTCAAAAAATGCCTTGCAGATGTCGTTGCGCGTAATTATACCCTTAAGGATCCCGCTCTTTTCTACAAGGATCCTGCGAACCCTGTGCTTTTGCATCATAGCTACTATCTTTAGAAGCGAGGCGTTCTCTTCTACAGTTATCGCGCCCTTCTTCATAATATCCTCTGCCACAAATAGCTCAAACATAGGCATTGATTCAAATTCTTTATCAAGCGCTCCGAAATCATCTATAAACATGATGTTCTCGCCCAGCATGTCGAAATAATCCGGCAAAAGCACTGCAAGGATCTCTGCCTTTGTGACCATACCAAGAATGCGCCTCTGGCCATCAACAACTGGTATGCCCCCATAGCGAGTCTTTTTAAAAATATCATAGATCTCACGTATCCCTGTAGATAAAGATATTGTCACTATGTCCGTTGCCATAATGTTTTTAGCGTTCATCTTGCCTCCATATACATCATATAATAAGCTATTATTCTATTATAAATAAAGGGGTTTGTCAACCTATGGACAGGGGCAGGATAAGATCAATAGTGCGCTGGCTAGAGCCTGAATTTTTGTCCACAGTATGCTTTGCATTGGCGCCTAGTCTCTTTTTTTCTGCAGGATTACTCAGAAGTAGTTTAATAGAAGAGTGCAATTCATCTTTATCTTGTATTTGGATAGCTCCTTTATTCTCAAGAAAGGATTTTGCCGCATCCCGGAAATTAAACATGTATTTTCCAAATATAACCGGCCGTGACAGGGCTGCCGGCTCAATAGGATTCTGCCCGCCCTTTTTAACCAGACTCCCGCCAATAAACACAATATCCGCAGCAGAGTAAATACTCTTAAGCTCACCAATAATATCGAGAATGAACACCACCTTGTCCCTTGTCCCTTGTCCCTTGTCCCTCGAATACCTTCTAGACTCTAAACTAAACTTGGCCAAAAGGTTTTCTATCTCCTGCGTGCGTTCGACATGGCGAGGCGCGATTAGAAGTTTTAGATTTTTATATTCTTTTTTCAATCTCAAAAAACAATCCAATATTATCTCTTCTTCTCCTTTATGAGTACTGCCTGCTACTAACAGGGTCTCTTCTTTAGCAATATCCAATCTATCTCTTATTTCATGCCGTCTACTACCCGGCCCTAATAACAAGAGATCAAACTTTAGATTGCCAACAGTAAAGATCTTCTCTTTTGGCGCGCCTAAGTCCAGGACCCTTGTTGCGTCCTCGTCTGACTGCATAAGAATAAGAGAAAATTTTCTCAATAGCTTTGAAACTATAAACCTGATCCTTTTATACCCGATGTAAGACCTGTTGGAAATCCTGCCATTTACCAGGATGATCTTTGTGTTGAACCTGTAGAGTGAAGAAATAAGATTTGGCCAGAGTTCTGTCTCAAGGCACAGGAATAACTCGGGTTTTATGATTTTAACGACTTTGTTTGTAATAAAACTCAGGTCAAATGGAAGATAAAAGACCTCTTCCTCTGGTGTGGCCACTGTCCTGGCGACTTTATTTCCCGTATGAGTCACACTCGAGAATATAATTTTATGAGAAGGGAATTTTTCTCGTAAGAGGGGCGCGAGGATACTCGCTGCCTTCATCTCTCCCACGCTGACCGCGTGTATCCATATGACCTTGCCTCTAGAAGAAATGGACTTGAGGCGTTTAGAAAGAATACCGAATCTGCTGGCCATGCCATACCTGTATCGCTTTGTAACGACCAGATACGGCAGGTAAATTATACCGAATATAATAAATGCTAAATCGTATATGAAGCGCACGAGGTATCTGACTCCCAGACAGATATTGACTTAACGGGAAGCTTTTTCTTTTTCAACTCTTCAAAAATATATCGCGCAATATTCTCTGCAGATGGGTTTTGTTTTTTAAAAAAAGTAAGCTTATTAAGATGTGAGTGGTCTAATTTTTTGAGCACATTCTTGAGCTTTGCCTTCAAGACCTTAAAATCTGCTGCTATACCAATATCGTTCAGAGAATCGCTTTCAAATCTAGCCTCTATCTTCCAGTTATGGCCATGCAGTTCTTCACACTTCCCCTTATACCCCCTAAGATTATGCGCCCCGCTAAAATCCGATTTCACAAGAAGTTCATACATATCTCAACCACCTTAACTTTACATTTGAAGCAAGACCTTAAATGTAAAGTTATTTAATTTAAACTAGCCAGTCTCGCTTTACCAATCTTTTTTCCTAAAAATTTCTGTCCGACCTTTACGAACTGTTCCACTGCATCTGTTGCGAAAAATCTATGCATGGGCATTTTGGAGCGTGATGCTAATCTGTCATTCACCTTCAATGCATCTTTAACCTCTTCTGCCACTGAACTCGCAGAATCAACTATCTTAACTTTTTTTCCAGCTGTCCTTGAAATTGATTTTCTCAAAAGCGGGTAGTGCGTACAGCCAAGAACAAGCGTATCTATATCTTTGTCCATTAGCGGCTCGAGATATTTTTTTACAATGCTAAGCGTGATCTTGCCGTTCAGCCAACCTTCTTCAGCAAGAGGCACAAACAAAGGACACGCCCTGGAAATTATGCTATTTCTAGATATCAGCTTGATCTCCTTTTCATAAGCCTTGCTTTTTACTGTACTCGGTGTGCCTATAACTCCTATCCTGTTATTCCTGGTCACTTCTATTGCTTTTCTCGCGCCAGGTTTTATTACACCTATAATAGGAATTCTGAATCTCTTTCTTAAAACCGTTAATGCAATACTCGAAGCAGTATTGCAAGCCACTACTATAAGTTTAACCTTAAAGCTTTTAAGAAACCGCGCATTCTCAATTGAAAAGCGCTTTATGGTCTGATTAGACTTTGTGCCATATGGGACTCTAGCAGTATCGCCCAGATACACGATCTGCTCCTTAGGCAAGGCCTTCATAACCTCCCTAACCACAGTAAGTCCCCCAACTCCAGAATCAAATATCCCTATAGGTCGATTATCCATTAGTGTAAAATATTATACTTTAGGCAGGCTATTTCTTCAAGGTATTTAATGGCAGAGAGTTATTTCTTATAATATCTTAATATCCTGCCCCTATCTTCGCTCTCCCTGTCCCCTTTATAATAGATCTCTATAAACTCTATGATGTCTTCCTCTTCAAAATAAGCATATATTACTCGGATACCACTTGCGGCGCCTTTGCCCTTTAGTGCGCGACATGCGAATTTTTTTGCTTTATATATCTTAGGGTGTTCAATGCCGAGATAGGATATTCTAACAACACCCTTATTATCAATATTCTTCTTGTGTGTAAGCTTTAGCTGATTAGCTATAAAGGCGCTTAGATCTTCGTCAAGCGTTCTGAATTTTTTAGCTAATTTCTTAAAATCCTTCTCGAATTCAAGGAGTTTACGTATGCCATTGAAGATCTTTGTCACTATAATCCCTCACTGAATAAGGCGGGGTGCGATAAAATACTGATTCATAATCTATGATTTCGCCTTCTTCTGTTGTCTGCCAAGGAACGTCGTTATGGGAATACTCGCTGATCTCAGCAGCGTTAAGGTCAGATAGCCTTTCAATCACCTCGTCTATCATCTTTATTTCATGGGCCTTTAATTTTGTAAGATCCGGCTTTCTTTTTGGAAGATATTTGGTTCGGGGATATTTAAAATATTCATCGTCAACCCTGATCAAATCCTCGCCTTCCATTTCTT
>CAZWYD010000039.1:0-11114 GCA_964637815.1 uncultured Planctomycetia bacterium | reverse complement strand
GCCTCGCCTTATCCTACGGAACGTTTTACTCGCACAGATAATAAAACGCTTTTTGATAAAAAGGTTCCTTACTTAGGCGATCTTGAGATAGCAGAGAAGATGAAGAATTTCAATAGTCGTTTTATTGTTTCCTCAGAACCTGTTTTAAGGGAGAAGCTTCAAAAGTCCAGCCTTTTTAACAACAGGCAGAATTTTGATCAATTTTCTGTTTTTGGCTTAAAGGATTTTACTTCAAGGTGGGTAGAATTTAAAGACAAAGATACGGATTTCGACTGGGTTAGGTTTGAAGATCAATTGTTAGAACTTAATATTAACAATAAAAATGCCAATAATTGGGTCCGAATCCAAGTCGCATTTCATCCATATTGGAAAGCTTACCTGAACGGTAAATTTGTTCCGATAGAATCTGGCGAATACGGACTTATAAAGGTTTTTTTGGAAGAAACAGGTATTTTGCGCTTGAGATTATCTTATGATTCCAAGAAAACAATACCTTTTCTTATTAGTGCACTGTCTTTAGTGTCAGCGTTAAGCGTGTTAATTTTTGGAAAAAAGATATGAAAAAATCTTTCCTATTTTTATTATTAGCTACTATGGTAGGATTTTTCGTTTGTTACGGCATGGAAGGTTCTTTTATTTTAACGGTATTTTTTAGCGGTATCCTTATAGGCATTTTTTGCATTAATTTTATAGCACCACAGGACGCAAAATTTTTATTGTCTATCTTTCTTACAGGTTATCTGCTGCGTATTTTTTTGTCGTTAACGCTTTATTTTTATTCATCCCAGTTTGGGTATCTTGATAGTTCTTTTGCAAGTGAAGGTTTTTTCATAGGAGATGGCCTGACCTATTTTAGTAACGGACAAGCGCTAAGTAACTTGTGGCATGCGGGAATCTTCCCAGATATAAATACTTTTCGCTTGCATTATGCTCCTTGCCCGGCTATTAGTTCTTACGATTTTTTTAATGGATTTATAATATGGTTAACAGCAGCAAAAACACCGCTTATATTTTTCTTTTTAAATTCTTTCCTCGATTCTTTGTCAATCGTTTTAATTTATTTAATAACGGTTCGTTTAATCGGAGGAAAGTCCTTCAGGTACGCCAGGTATTCTAGTATTCTTTATTGTTTCTGGCCCTCTATAATTTTATGGTCAACTCAAAACTTGAAAGAACCTATGTGTAGTTTTTTTATTTATGTATTAATACTGAGTGTCTTGAGTTTACTTCAAAGGGTCAGCATATGGTATATAGTATGCAGCGTTTTAGCAAGCTCTGTTATTTTTATAATTCGCCCACCAATGATACCAGCTATCATAGTGCTTTTTTTTATTTTTTATTTTATTTTGATTCTTCAGAGAGAAAACAAGGTGCCGTATATTTTAGGGGGAGCGCTGGCTGGATTAGTGGCTTTATGGCTATTGAAAGATAGTTCCCTGTTTAGATTTTTGAGAGATCTAATTTTTAGCGGAGATGGTTTTAATAGAACTTCTTTGCTTAACAATTTGAGTACGCTTAGGGCATATCGGACAGTTGGGGGCTCTGCTATCTTTCCAGGCTTTGAATATACGTCATTTATAAAAGTATTATTTTTTGTTCCTATCGGTATTTTTGTAGTATTTTTTATGCCCTTTCCATGGCAGATAGGGAGTGCCCTGCAAGTGATGGCAGTTCCTGAAATGTTGATTTTTTATGGGCTATTTCCATTTACTATATATGGATTTTTGCATTGCCTTAGAATAAACAAGCTTCAGGCAGCTATGATTATGGCCTGTATTTTGATAATAGCGTTGATCTTGGGGCTGGTAGAAGGAAATGTGGGTACATTGTTCCGTCATCGATCTGTTATATTCGGACTTTGTCTGATATTCACGGGAACAGGCATACAATTGAAGAAGGAAAGATTTTCTTTAGCATCAAGCACGCAAGGATCATTATGAAAGCCTTTTATATTACTTATATGGGAATTACAGAGCCACTGCAGTATTCCCAAGTCTTTTCTTATCTTAAAGGTCTTAGCCAGAAAGGCATTTCTGTGTATCTGTTTTCTTTTGAGAAAACTAGATTCCTTACAAAAAATAATATAGATAGAATAAGGAAAGAATTAAATGATTCAAAGATTACATGGTTTTTTTTAAAATATCACAAGAGACCTCAGTTTTTGGCCAAAGGGTGGGATGTAGTGCGTGGAATGCTCCTCAGCCTTTTTATTACAGTCAGTCAAAAAATTGATGTTATCCACGCCAGAAATACTATGTGTGCCTTTATAGGTATTTTACCTTTAATAGTTCTAAGGAAGAGGTTAATTTTTGATATTAGAGGTTTTATGGCTGAAGAATATGTGGATGCAAATTTGTGGAGCCGGGATTCATTGGTGTATAAAGTAGTAACTGGATTAGAGGAATACTTTATAAGAAGAGCTGATGAGATAGTAGTGCTTAACAAAAGGACAAAGGATCTATTATTAGATAATCATGTAGTAAAAAATGTTACTGTGTTGCCCACATGTGTAAATTTAGAAAGTTTTGTTGTTGGCGAGACGCCAACTAAAAGATTTACAATAGTTTATGTGGGTTCTATTGGAACATGGTACATGCTTAAAGAAATGGTAGATTTTTATAATGTTATGCTTGGATTAGATAAAACAGCAACTTTTCTTATTTTATCCCAAACAGATAAGAAGGTCATAGAGCAAAATATCCCAAAATCTATCAGAAGTAAGATAGTAATTAATACAGTAAATCCTAAAGAAGTACCTTATTATTTAAATTCTGCAGAGATGGGCATATTTTTTATAAAGTCTTGTTTTTCAAAGACAGCCTCATGTCCTACTAAATTTAGTGAGTATTTAGCTTGCGGTTTACCTGTAATTATAAATGGTAATATTGGAGATACAGAAAGAGTAGTTAAGGAAAATAGAATAGGCGTTGTAGTGAATAATTTTAGTATTCCTGAATATAAAAAAGCTATTTATCAGTTAAAGGGATTACTGAAAGAGGGAAATGAATTAAAGAATCGCTGTAGAAAGGTTGCCGAGAAATATTTTTCTCTCGAGCATGGAGTAGATAAATATTTTAAAATTTACAAGAGATTAGAATAATGAAAATTTTATTTGTAATTCCATATCCTTCGGAGGGCGCGAGCAACCGGTTTAGAGTAGAGCAGTATTTACCATATTTAAAAAGAGAAGGAATCGATTTTGACATAAGACCTTTTGTCAGTAAAAGGTTTTTTGAAATACTCTATCTTAGAAGAAAATATCTTAAGAAAGGAGTATATTTTTTAGAGTCTTTTTGTCGAAGATTAATGGATATTTTTCGATTACACAATTATGATCTAATTTTTATACACAGAGAGAGTTGTCCTTTTGGCCCACCAATTTTCGAGTGGCTTATATATAAGTTAAAAAAACCTATTATATTCGATTTTGATGATGCAGTTTTTCTCCCTAATTTTAATCCAGCCAACAGTTTCTATAGATTTTTAAAGTCCTCAACCAAGACTAAGAAAATAATTAGAATGTCAAAAAAGATAATTGTCTCTAATGGATTTTTAGAAGAATACGCGCGTAGATTTAATTCATGTGTTTATGTAATTCCAACGCCGATTGATACTGAAAAGTTTAGGCCTTTATGTGAAAAAAAGCGTAGAGATCTTATAATAGGGTGGATAGGTTCCCCTACGACATTTTCTTATTTGAGCATTATTTTTGAATCTATTCAGAAACTAAGTCGAAAATATGAATTTATTTTTAAAATAATTGGAGCAGGGACTCCTGTTTTTATTCCTGGAGTAAAAATAGAAAATTACGAGTGGGACCTAAAAAAAGAGGTGGAAAATTTTCAAAGTATAGATATTGGAGTCTATCCTTTACCAGATACCGAATGGGTCAAGGGCAAGGCTGCATTTAAGGCAATACAGTATATGGCAGTAGGAGTACCTGTTGTAGCATCGCCAGTTGGAATGACAAATGAGATAATTCAAGATGATGTAAATGGATTTTTTGCTAAATCAAATGAAGAATGGGTAGAAAAGATTTCAAGATTAATAGAAAATCCAGATTTGAGAAAAAAAATCGGGGTTGCAGGAAGAAAAACTGTAGAAAAGAAGTTTTCTGTAAAAGAAAATGCACAAAAATATCTAAAGATACTAAAAAGTTGATGTATGTGATTTAGGCAGTTATGAAAAGACATGAAGAAATTATAAAAAATATGTTTGTTGGTATATTAGTATGTATAGTCTTTTTCGCTACCGCGGAGATACTTACACGTATTTATGCGTCGATCAAGTATAAAAACGTAGATTATTTAAAATTTGAGTCTTTGAGTAATGAAACTCCTCAGAGTTTTAATTTTGAGGGAAAATTTGTAAACTATGAAGGTTATTATAAGTTTGCACCCGGGAGGTTTGAATCTTATGCAGATACGATGTTCAAATATTATATTAATTCCCTGGGATTCCGTAGTAATGAATTCTCAAAAAATAAGCCAAAAAATGTGGTAAGAGTCTGTGTTTTTGGAGGTTCAAGTACATTCGGACAGGGGGTTAATGATAACCAGACGTATCCTTACTATTTATCTGAGATTTTGAACGCTAAAAGCAAGCATTCAAAGTTTGAAGTTATAAATTGCGGATTCCCTGCGTATAGAATGGAACATATTTATAATTTATTTAGAGAAGAAGTCATAAAGTATGGACCTGATATGATAGTATTATATTCAGCTTGGAATGATGCAGCTAGGCCTGGTTTTTTCTCATCTAAAAATCCACTATGGAAGTTACATGGTTTTCTTTATTATAGATGCATGTTTTATACTTTTTTAATCGAAAAAAGCACTCTTTTGAACAATAGAGTCATAGCAGATTATTCAATATATCTTAAATCAGTGATAGGGGTGGCAAGAAAAAAAGGAATTGAGGTTGTTTTAGTTAAACAGGCTACTAATATATTAGGGAATGATATTGGTTCAGATTATACATTGAGTCAATTGGAAGACGTATATAAAAACAGAAAGATACTAGGTAGGCGTTATCCTATAAGGCAGCACTATTATGCAAAACAGATGGAGTTGATAGGAGAAGAGAATGGTCTTTTGACCATAGATCCCGTTGAGCGCATTAAAAGAAACACAGAGTTATTTTTTGTAGATGAGGTTCATCTTAGCTTGGAAGGGAATAAGATACTGGCAGAGATTATAGCTAATAATATACTAAAGGCTGGCTATGGAATTTACACTGATATATCGCAGTAAAATTGTCATAAAGGCATACCAAGAGTAGATATTTAATACTGATAAAGTTTTGGATATTGGCTGTGGTAATGGTGTTGTGACAGAGGAATTAAGAAAGAATTTCCAATGTTTGATAGTTGGCACGGATGTATTGGATTACAGAAAGAGAAATATCCCGTTTGAAATTATGACTGACAAGTATAGTTTGCCTTTTAAGGATAATGAATTTGATGTTGCTATGTTCAATGATTCTCTTCATCACTGTGATGACCAAGAGGTATTATTAAAAGAAGCCACAAGGGTAGCAAAAAAGGTTTTGATTTTCGAGATGGAGCCTACCTTGATAGCAAAGATATTAGAGGTATGTCTAAATCGGATACACAATCCTCTGATGAATATCCCATTTAATATAAAGACATTAGAGGATTGGCGCAGCTATTTTACAAGATTAAATTTTGATTTTGAATATCGGAAGATCAAAAAGCTGTTTTTTTATCCTTTTAATAATTTTGTTTTTGTTTTAAAAAGAAAGAGTTGATAAATTATATGGATATCCTTTTAACCACACCTATCAATAAAACGCATTATTGTGTGCCGTCTCTTGGGTTGGGATACCTGGTTTCAGCATTGAGAAAATCAGGGTTTTATTCTGTTTCTATAATGGTTCCAGAGGGAGGCCATCTCGATTATAAAAGATTTACTGAAATACTAAAGCAGAATAACCCGAGGGTTTTAGGCATACAGTGTTTTTCTTTGGATGTCTCTGTGATTAACGAGATGCTTAAGATTGCAAAGGGTATTAATCCTAACGTCATCACAATAATAGGCGGACCTCATCCGACAGCAGTTCCTGAAAACGTATTTTATGAATTTCGAAATCTGGATTTTGCAATAAAAGGGGAAGCCGAAATTTCTTTACCGCTACTTTTGAAGATGATTTTGAGGGACAATGTCAGTTCTTTTGGTAACATACCGGGGTTAATATACAGAGAAGGGAATAAAACCCTAATAAATCCCTCGGAAGTCATTAAAGATCTTGATTCCCTGGATATAGTGGCGTGGGATTTAATGGATCCCCGTAGATATTCAGAACAGGTCCAGGGGGCATTTTACAGAGATCTTCCGGTAGCCCCCATAGTTACTTCACGAGGCTGTCCATATGAATGCACTTTTTGCTCTAATAAGATTTCTATGGGCAGGACCTTAAGGCTTAGATCTATCGAAAAGGTAATAGAGGAGATAGAAAGCCTTAAGCATGACTATCAGGTGCGGGAAATTCAAATCTTGGACGATAACTTTACTATTAATAAAAAGCGAACATTACATTTTTGCCGGGAGATGAAATCAAAAGATCTGAAGATGCACATTGCTTTCCCTAATGGTATTAGACTGGATACTCTTGACGAAGATATTCTTTTGGCGCTGAAAGATGCAGGCGCCTATTCTATTACCGTGGGAATAGAATCAGGCTCACAGAGGATACTGAATCATATGAAAAAGTCGCTTACTTTATCGTTAATCAAAGAAAAAGTCAGCCTGATAAAGAAATACGGATTTGAAATAAACGCTTTTTTTATCATCGGGTATCCTGAAGAGACAAAAGATGATATCGAAAAAACTATCAAATTTGCCAAGGAGCTTCCGCTAGATGTCGCGCACTTTAGCTGTTTTTTGCCTTTACCAGGGACAGATATCACGCAGGAGTTATTGAAAAATAGGATATTGAAGCATATAGATTATAGCGAACTTTTTTATTCAAAAGTCCCATTTTCCCCAAAAAACATCAGTAAGAAAGAATTGAAAAGATTACAACGTAAGGCATTTTTATCTTTTTTTCTTAGAGCTCGTATACTGATCGGTTTGATGTCAAGACTGAAATCATACAGACATTTAATATCTATTCTAAAAAGGGCAAAAGATTATATACTTTCGAAAGGATGATTATGATGAACAGAGATATTATTAAAAAACACTTTGACTCTATCGCTGAATTGTACGATAGCTACAAAGGCCGCAATCGCTATTATCATAATGGAATTAAAAAAATTTACCGTTCTATTATACCTGAAGGCGAAAAGATATTGGAGATTGGCTGTGCTACAGGAGATTTACTGAATAGCCTCAGCCCTAAAGAGGGAGGAGTAGGTGTAGATTTTAGCTCCAACATGATAGAGATTGCTAAGAGAAAATATTCACATCTAAAATTTTATAATATGGCAGCGGAAGAACTGAACTTAAATGAAAAATTCAACTATGTCGTTATGTCTAATTTATTGGATTATTTAGATGATATCTGGGTGGTGTTCGAAAATATCAAAAAGGTTCTGGAGGTCAACGGAAAGATAGTGATTACTTCCGTTAATCCGGTGTGGGAGCCGATTTTCAGAATAGCCCGGAAACTGAACTTAAGGACTCCTGATACTAAAAGGAATTTTATCACTAATCAGGATATCATGAATGTATTAAGGGCACATGGTTTCGAGGTTTTAAAAGAAAAAATAAATATGTTCGTACCCAAGAATATCCCTGTGCTGGCACCTGTTATTAATTTTATAATCTCAGAATTGCCGGGCTTGAGGCAGTTGGGTGCAATACAATATATCGTAGCCAAGGTTAAACGGCCTAAAGCGTCTTTGTCTTGCTCGGTAATTATACCTTGTCATAATGAAAGAGATAATATAAAAAACTGCCTTAAAAGATTACCAAAAATGGGGAAATTTACAGAGGCAATAGTGGTAGACGATGGATCTATTGACGGAACGCCAGACGAGGTTGATCCACAAACGAATAGGGATATCGATATAAAATTAATCTCCTATAAACCCAATAAAGGCAAAGGCCATGCTGTAAAACTTGGTTTTGATAGTGCCAAAGGTGATGTATTGATGATTTTGGATGCTGATATGGCAGTTATACCCGAGGAACTTCCTCGTTTTTTTAGATTGTTTGAAGACGGGTTTGCGGATTTCGTCAATGGTACCAGGGTTATTTATCCAATGGAGCAAAAGGCCATGCCTGTTCTGAATTATGTTGGAAATAAAATTTTTAGCCTAATTTTAAGCTGGATTATGGAGCAGAGGGTTTCTGATACTCTTTGTGGCACAAAAGCCTTATTTAAAAAAGATTATGTGAATATTGGGATGAAAGATAGTTCTTGGGGGGATTTTGATTTATTGTTTGGCGCATCAAGGTTAAATCTTAAAATCTATGAGATGCCCGTGCATTATAAGGAAAGAGTGGCAGGCAAGTCCAAGATGAAGGCCTTTGAACATGGCTGGATATTGTTAAGAGTTTGTTGGAAAGGTATAAGGGAATTGAAGCTTAGCAGGTTATCCTGAGGAAACTAAATTTATGGGCATGTTAAAATTTATTTTTAGTTTATTATTTCTTTTTTATATTCCGGGGTATGTTTTAATTAACAGATTTAAAAAAGACTGTGCCATTTTTGAAAAGATTACCCTATCTTTTTGCCTTGGTTTTTTAATAGTTCCTCAGGTTTACTTTTATTTTGAGAGTTCAGAACTACGCAATCTTTTTTTGATAGTTATGTTTATGGGTAGTTTTTTGTACTTTGTTTATAAATTAAACAAAGTTTTTCTATGTAAAATAAAAGAGAGAAGAGCTGGATTTAATTTAAGATTGACTCTGGATGGGATCTTTTTGGGTGTTTTAATCTTTATTATTTTGTCAATATGTTTAGCGGTTTTAGGAACAAGCGGAATAGCATATAATGATGGAATGCGTTTTTATCAAGCTAATGCTTTTGATTCAGTAGGCCAAATGGCAATGGTGGGAGAGTTGGCAAAAAATTCGCCTCACGAATTTCCTTTTTATTCTGGGTTGCCATTAAAGGGTTACTATGTGGGGGCGTTTTACTGGAGAGCTATAATTTATAAGTTAACCAGCATAAATCCTATGGATCTATTTTTTAGATTTTCTCCGTTAGTTTTATTTCTTTTAGTAGCACTGATGGTATATTTGTCAGTTAAAAAACTGACAGAGAATAGCTATTCCGCAATCCTTGCAACATTTTTTATATTTCTAATGAGTGATTTATCATGGTTTTTTCCAATAATGGATAGGATATTTGCTTTTAAGGAGATCAAAACCATTGCTTTTCAGGGAGATCTTTTGCCTAGCTTTATGGCCAATCCACCGCTTGTTCATGGCATTTTAATATTTTTTACAGGATGTTATTTTTTAAAAGATATTTATATACACAAAGGGAAACAAACATTATGGCCGTTTATTTTATTGACCGGTTTCTTTTTCGGTATTCTTTATGAATATAAGGCCTTTATGTGGGCTACATTGTTGCCAGCTTTAATTTTGGTAGGTATAAAAGAGTATTTTTATGACAAGAGAGATGTATTTTTAAAGATAGCTGCAGTAACCGCAATTTTTTCTTTTTTATCATTTTTGAAAATATCCTCAGGTCAGCAGACTCTATCTTTATTTAAATTCAACATAGGATATTTTCCTTTAACTATATTTAAACAGATAGGACTTATTGGCTCAGAGAGAAATGCAGGTTTTTTTATAATTATAGCAGCTTTTCTATTTTATTTTATCGGAGCGTTAGGAATTAAGATAGTCGGTTTTCTAAAATTCGGACATTATATAAAATTCTGGAGAAAGATTTCTGCAATTAAATTATTTTTAACTATTTCAATGATATTTTCATTTGTTTTTACCCATACTCTTTTGCTGAAGTCTAATTACTTTTATGCTACGCAGAACTTTTTCATAGTTTTTCTGTTGACTGTTTCTATATTTGCTGCCGAAGTGATAATCGGTTGGAGCAAAAAACAGAAATTTATCTTAAAAGTGTTATTTTTTTCAATTATTTTTGTTATGGGTATAGGCTCTACCACTTTTGCCTTTCTGAGTTATTTCCCTAAATATTCAAAGTATAAGGCTATCCCAGCCAATATCTTAAAGGCAGCAGATTACATTAAAGAGACTTCCAAAGAAGATAGCGTGATACTGCATAATTTAAATCAGAGATACTGGTTCTCGCAGGCGGGACACCTCAAATTGAAAGAAGGAGAGGAAGGCCGGGATTCTTTTATTTCTGCTTTAACGGGGCGTCGCGTAGTGAGCGAATGTAACTGGCACATGAATATAGCTGGATATGCAGAAGACTTAGATCAAAGAGAAAAAGATATAGTCTTATTTTTTAATACAAATGATAAGAATGTGGCACGAGAGATTTTAGATCGATATAAAGTGGACTATGTATGGATAGAAGAAGGGCAGGATTTACACTTTAGAAAAGACGGTATTTTAAGAGTTACATTTTTAAGCCCATCTGTAAAGATTTATATAAGAGAGTGACGAGTCAGATGAAAAGAAAGAATTTTAGTTTTATTAAGGTTTTAATAGATAATATTCCAACGCTGGGAATAGGCATAACCAGGAATTTCTTATATCTACTGGTATCGCAGGTCATATATAAGATACTGGCATTTATAGCGTTTATTCTTATCGCCCGCTATCTTGGGCCAGGAGGCTTTGGATGGTTTTCCTATGCCTTATCTTTTGTGGTTCTTTTTACGTTAATGACAGATTTTGGGGTGAGCGATCTATTAATCAGAGATGTGGCTGGTGAGATAGAAGAGAAAAAGAGAAAATACATCAGAAATATAGCAACATTAAAGATTGTTTTTTCTTTGATTGCTTTTACGGCAATTATTTCCAGTGTTTTAGCGTTTGAAGACAGAAAAGACATGCTTATTGTTATTGCCATTTTAAGCCTGTCCATGATCCTGGATTCTTATAACACTTTTCTTAAGTCTATATTTCGTGTCTTTGAGAGAATGGAATATGAGGCAATGTCAATTTTATTGGAAGGGGTATTTAAATTAGGCCTTATTTTATGGG
>CAZWYD010000038.1:0-11292 GCA_964637815.1 uncultured Planctomycetia bacterium | reverse complement strand
TGAAGCAAGACCTAAAATGTAAAGTTAACTTAGTTAACTTTACATTTTAGGTCTTGCTTCAAATGTAAAGATAAGCGAGTTAGGAATATTACAGCCCCAGTTGGATGGCGATGCCGCAGAGTAGGATGGTGGCGCCGGCTATGGCGTGGGTGTAGCGTTCTACTCGCCTCAAAGGAATCAAGTTGACTCCAAAGGACAAGACTAAGACAATGCTGAGCATCGTGGCAATCGTTACGCAGCTGAATATCGCAGCTACTGTAATGATACCTGCGATGCTACTTTTTGCTGCAGGATACATGAGGATGGGTATTAAAGGTTCGCATGGACCAAGCACAAATATTGTAAAAAGTACCCACGGCGTAATATTCGCCTTTTCTTCTCCGTGAACATGAGCATGTTCCTTCATATGAGAGTGATCATGCGAATGGTTTACAGAATCTGAATGGAGGTGCAAATGCCTGTGAGGCCTATTTTTTATTGCCTTGTGTATTCCCCAGACCAAATACGTAAACCCGAATGCCATCAATGCCCAGCCAGCAAGATTTCCACGAAACCCTTCAAATGCCTCTAACCTCATAACTGCGATGCCAAAAGCAATGCCTATAGCTCCAAGAACAACAGAACTCATCACATGGCCAAGCCCGCATAAAAACGTTATTACACCAGTCTTTAACAAAGACCACTTTCGGGCCTTACTCATCACAATAAACGGAAGATAATGGTCAGGACCAAAAAGGGTGTGGATGAAACCAATTGAAGCTGCTGTAATATATAAAGGGATCAACGTGCTATCCAAGATAAATATCTATCCTCTTTACTTTTCTGTCTCTTATATCCTGCGCGTAAGGTGCGTCTATAATATCCTTCTTTACCTCTACCTTCTTGCCGCCGCCATATTTAATGACAAGGAAACGTGTCTTTACTGAATTTGCGCCAGCTGTATTTTTCCTTCGAGGATTATGATAGACAACTGTGGTCTTGCCTAAAAAGTTGAACGCAAAACTATTCTTTGGAAAACCATTCTTGGCTTTTTGAGTAAAAAGCCAGCCTGGCAATGCTGGGCTGAATTTCAGGCAAAGCCCTCCCTTACTATTAAGGAAAAATGGTTTCTCCCCTACATTCATCAATAGCCATATGGTCATCATCTCTGCTGTTGAACCACTGAGTCTTGCCACAAAACCCCTGCCGTGCAACTTCTTGTCTGGAAACGCGCTTGATACTATAAAAGATGAATTCTCAAAAACGCTCCTTCCATAGACCTCTGGGTCCTGAAATGGCATAAGAAGGTTATTGAACTCCTCAAAAAATTCTTTATAAAGGCCTGCTCGCAGGATCTCCAAAAGATATTTGTACTCCATATGCAGCCATATAGATTCATTCTCAAGCCACCCAGGCGTAAATACACTAGAGCGGCCCACCTCCTTTGAAACACCCTCAAGGGATTCATTGATCTTATACATCTTGAGCTTCTTGTCATATAGGCCTGTTTTTTTCAATGCACTATACAGCGCCTTTTTCTTCTTTATGTCCTTTTCAATCCTCATGGCCCGCACGTTTCCTTCTAAAAATAAAGGTATCTTAACAGTCTTAAACGCTGTAGGCTCTACAAGAGGAAGTTCTGTTTTTGGATCTCGTTTATTCAGATTTTTGAATTTAGACACCTCGTTTGCAAAGTAGGTTGCATAAACCTTTTTGGACGGGATATATGTCTTTTTAATAACAGAGTCTATTTTTGAAAGAAATATTTTCAATATCCTTTCTAATTCTGCAATGCTAAATGTATTTTCACTGCCACTAAGGCCAAATTTGACCTTTTCTCTGTATTTTTCCTTTAATAAATTGGCCTTGTTCCAATAATAAAAATCTTTTTTGCTCTTGGATGCCTTAATAAGTGAATCCAGTTTTGTTATAAAATCCTGTATTTCCCCTGCAAGCTTGATCTTGACTACAGGATTTAGATTTAGCTTTTTGAGCGACTCTAATATAAAAACAATCTGTCTCTTTAACTCAAAGGCCTCAGGAGTAGATGTCCCGAATAACCCTGGCAGGCCATTCATCGAGTCACACCAGCCTGGCTTATCTGCCTCCATCTCAATACCCCTGCCGCAAGGCCCTATAGACGCTATCTTATTCGCTATAATGCACAGCATCTTGACAAGGAGCGTGGTCTTATATATCTTTCCTGTCCCCCTGGATGAACGCATTACATGCGCGTCATCATGTCGTTTTTTTATCAGATGTTTCTTTTTAGAATCGTGCCTCAAGGAATGATACTGCCTGACCTTACCCAATCCGACTAAAAGACATTTTTCAGAGACAGGCTTTACACAGTGACTATTATCGTAGAAGGTAAACTCTTTTTTATCCAGCAGGATCTCTTTTAACTTTTCTGGATATATTGATAAGAAACTCTCCACTAGATCGAGATTGTACGTCCAGTGGTCTATCCAGAAACCCTCACTGTGTGTGGCTTCGTATTTTGCATCGCAATTCTTTAAAACCTCGCCCAGAAATTCATGCCATGGCCTCTTTAATTTAATGCCGGCCTTTTCAATAGTCATGAAAAGTTCTCCAGGGGAAAAATCATTCTGCAAAATATACTCTATCTTTTTTATAGCATTTAAATCTACTTTGCCCTTAAAGGCATCTCTTATTAATACGTTATTTTTGACTCTAAATTTTACTCCATGCAAGACTAAGGGATTAAAGCCATCCACCTGCTGCAGATTGTAAAAATTAAATATATTTGAATCACCTACATCAGGATTAAATAATACGTCGTTCCTGCGATTCTGATTCACATCTCTAAAATTACCATTTCCCTGCGAGAAATAAGTAGGGTCTACATGGAATCTATTGTAATCCCTTTCCAGGTCGCCATGCTTTCTGGAGTATACATAAAATGTGGGTGAGGAATTTCCAAAATTTACTGGATAGCCGCCGCGCATGACATTGTCAAGAAATGTCTGTTTACAGTAAAGGTCGTACTTCTTTTCAGCTGAAGATGTAAAGACATCGTCTTGAAGTTTTTGTATAATGATCTTGTTTTCTTCTCTTTTATCTATAAAAAACTGTTTGTCAGTCAATCTCGATACCATGGAATTCAGTTTTTCTTTTGAATCCATGTGGCCCATTAAAGAATAAAGCGCTACTTTCCCTCCTTTTTTAAGCTTAAACGATGCAAGAGACATGGCACATGGAAGTTTATTCTGGCTTCTCTGCGAGTCAGGCACTTTGAACCCTGGCTCATTTACAAAATGTATGGGATGCGAAAAATCATTGATCTCTCCAAAAATCAATTTAGGATCAACAAATATAGGCAGGCGTTCTGCCTTCTTTTCGTATTTAGATAAAGAACTCAGGTAAAAATTTCCCTCGCTTATAAAAGATGTTTCGGATATATCACTAGGATCGACCTTTAACCTATAAAATGGCGCGCCATTTGCTAGATTTTCCACAAGCATCCATGCCTCAATAGTACGCCTCATCTTTTGAAGAAAGAAATTATTCGCGCCATAAGGTATAAAAAGAGGCGCGCCGTCCAATAGCTCTATCTTCAGATCCTTCTTTGATATATTCTTTAATGTAACCATCCTTGCAAGGCCGGCAAAAGACTCACCTGGGATAGTAAAGTAATCTACTTCTACTTCGATCCCGAGCTCGTGATTGACTTCCTTGAGCCTGAGCTCGTGAGAGCTAATGAACATCTTTTGAGTCGCATCAGAGTTCACGCAAAATGGTTCATACAGGGTAGTCCCTTTTTTAGTCTTTATCTTTATAAATGTGCGGAAGCCTTGCGAAGACACAAGCTGGTAGGCCCTGTTCGCTGGCAGAAATTCCATGATAGGACTATCTTTGCTCTTAATACCAAAGCTGCACATACCCTGGCCCCTATTGACATAGAATGCCCACATGGGCTTTCCGAATAAGCCAGCTATGCCTGGTAAGAAATTAGAGAAATTCCCTGCCTGGTTATAGTTTTCTATGATAAATTCATTATTGGCGTCTATATGGTACTTTACAGACTTTTTCATATGGGGTAATTTTAACAGATAGGTAGAAATTTAGCAAGCCAAAAAAGGTTGGGCAGTTTTAGCTCATGCCCGGGAGCTAATACAGCAGCCCTCTTTGCAGTGAGCTACAGGTCTTAGCATATATCTAACTATAATATCCACGCTATACCTCCTTTTTTTTATTTAAATATCATCCCTGTTTCATTAGACCAGAACAAAAGGTCTATTTCTTCCAGAGTAATATTTAATTGTTGAAAAAACTCCCTCATCTTGTTTTCTATTTTTATGTATTCTTTTTTAGTCAATGAATCTGGTATTTTCTTTATAATCCCGTATCTTTTCAAATTCTTAAGTATATGCCTATCGAGTATTGCCATGTCCTGACCAAACCCTATGTTTCTTAAAAAATGACTCGCCTCTTTATAGCCAAGGCCTTTAATATTTTTAACAAGCCAATCCCTGGCCTTGATGAGGTCTTTTGTGTCGATCCTGGCCTTTAAATTTGAACATTTCCTTGCTTCGACTAAATACCGAGCCTTATTATTAGGAAAACGCACGCCTTTTAAACAGCGCCTCACATCCCTCTGGGAGCCTTTAAAAAGTAAATCTTGTTTCTGCAGTCTCTTGATAGCTTGATCGCAAATAACTGCCTTTGCCTGTGGTGTCAATATACAGAAACATAGCTCGGTAAATATATCCTTTTCGCCTCTTTTATAGATATGCTGAAACTCCTGTAACCTGTTCCGTATATCTATCTTTTTCTTTTTATAGTCGTCCAAAAGGCTTTTCATATACCGAGCGCCTTGGATATTGCCTCTTTATCAAAACCCACTATTATCTGGCCGTCAATATCAAGGACAGGCACGCCCATCTGTCCTGATTTATCCATCATCTCTTTGCCTGCATCAGGATCAGCGCCTACATCTATATCCTCGAATGCTATATTTTTCTCTTTAAGAAAATCCTTTGCCCTGTGGCAATAAGGGCAAGTCGAGGTCGAATATACCTTTACGCTCTTACTCATAAAGCCCCCTTTAGCTCTGTCAATTTTCTGAGATGCGCCTGCTCTTCTTCAAGGAGCGTATCAATAATCTTTTGTTCGCCCTCCAAGACAAATTTTTTCATCTCGTGGTAAAAAAGAATCGAGTCTTTTTCAAAACCAATACCTGCATTCACTGCGCCCTTCTCGTTTTTGATACCTTTTGCAATTTCAGCGCCTTTATTTGCCTTTGTAAACACGTATCCTTCTGAGAGCGCCTTTAGATAAGCAAAATATTCGCCTGGATATGCTTCAGATGGTTCGTATTTCTTGACCTGCGCAAGCAGATTCTCAAATCTCTTTATATGCTTCTCTTCTTCTCCGCCAAGAAATTCAAAGATCTCTTTTGCCTTTTGACTTTTTGATATTTTTACTACACCATCATAAAAGTCCTTGCCGTTCTTTTCTATCTGTATTCCTATTTCCACGACTTCAGGTCCTGAAAAAAGATTCCCCATCTCCTGCCTCCCTCTATTTAAGAAACCATTTTAGCGCCTAATTTGAAGGCCTTTTCTAAATAGTCAGCGTGTTTCTGTATGTCACCCTTATCGTCTATCCTTGGACAGAAAAGTTCTGCCTTGTAATCTATATTGATAATAGCGAATAGGTTTCTGATTATTGACCTCGCGTTTTCAAAAAAGTCCTTCCTGTCTGAGCCTTCAACAGAAATAAACGCGCCCTTTATTTTTTTATACCCGATATCCTTTTTTAATACAAATTTTGCCTTCCATGCACATTGGAAACGATCTATCATCATCTTTGTCTGCGCGGTGAGGCTACCAAAAAATATCGGAGAGGTTATTACTAAGACATCCGCGCTTTTGATCTTATCATAAATCTGCTGCATGTCATCCTCGAGCATACAGCTGCCATCATCCTTGATCGTTTCGCATTCCTGACATGGAGAAAATTTGAGTTTATTAAGAATGATTTTCTCTGTTTGCGCGCCCTTGCTTTTGGCTCCCTCAAGGACCTTGTCTAAAAGGATGTCAGTATTTCCGCCTATCCTAGGGCTTCCATTTATGCCAAGTACTTTCATATCAGTAATTCTCGCAGAGTAGTTCGTAATGCGCTTGTGGATGCGCACATGCAGGGCATTCTTTAGGCGCTTCTTTGCCCTCATGCACGTAGCCGCAATTTCGGCATTTCCATTTTACTATTCTTTCTTTTTTGAATACATTGCCATCTTTTATATTTTTTAGTAGCTTCCTATATCTTTTCTCATGCTCTTCCTCGACCTCTGCGATCTCCTTAAACTGGTCAGCTATCTCATTAAAACCTTCTTCGCGGGCTACCTTTTCTGCATCCTTGTAGAGCTTTGTCCATTCCATGTTTTCACCAGCTGCTGAGGCCTCGAGGTTCTGTGCGGTATCGCCTATTACACCTGCGGGGAAGGATGCCTGGATCTCGACTTCTCCACCTTGAAGCAGCTTAAAAAATCTCTTTGCGTGCTCTTTTTCATTGTCAGCTGTTTCTAAAAATATTGCTGCTATCTGTTCATATCCTGCCTTTTTTGCAACACTCGCGAAATAGGTGTAGCGATTCCTTGCCTGTGACTCTCCTGCAAACGACGCCAGGAGATTTTTTTCTGTCTTACTTCCTTTTAGCTTCATAGCGCTCTCCTTATCTTTTGTTTTAATTCCTCTAATTCGCTTTCATCTGGCACATACTGTATCTTTAAGCCTTTTAAGGGCTGCTCGAATTTGCATGCCTCAAAAATCTTTTCTATCTCACCCACACTTTGTCCGCCCCACCCGTATGAACCAAAGGCAATGCCGATTCTATTCTTAGGCGCAAGGCCTTTCATGTGAGTCAAAAAAGCTGAAACAGTAGGCATTATACCATTATTCAGAGTAGGTGAACCAACACATATATACTTGGCCTCTAAAACCTCGGTCATTATATCAGAGATATGATCTGTAAGAAGGCTTTTCATTATGCAACTTACGCCTTTTTCCTTAAATACATCTTTAATTACGTGCGCCATTTTTTCAGTGCTATGCCACATTGTATCATAGACAATGACTGCTTTATTATCGCATGTGTTGGTAGACCATTTTTTATAAAAATCTATGATATCCTTTAGTCTTTCTCGCCATATCAACCCATGGCTAGGCGCTATCATGTCTATATCCAGAGATGAGAGTGCCTCTAATGCCTTTTGTACCTGTTGGCCGTAGGGAAGCACAATATTTGCATAATACTTTGTTGCCTCTTCTTTAACAATATCCCATTCAAGCTCGTCGACAAAACGCTCATCTGATGCAATATGCTGGCCAAATGCATCGTTGGGCAAAAGTAGTTTCTCCTCGGGCACATAGGTCACCATTGAGTCAGGCCAATGTACCATTGGCACGCATACGAATTTCAGATTTCGCTTTCCTATATTAATAGAATCACCTGAATTAACTACCTTAAAATTCCAATCCTTTTTAAAGTGTCTCTTTAGTCCCTTTTCGCCATTAGGAGAGCATACCAGAGACGCATTTTTCGCAATCTCCATCATCCTTGGCAATCCACCAGAGTGATCCATCTCAGTGTGATTTGAAATAATATAATCTATTTTCCCTGGATCCACTATCTCTTTAATCCTATTGAGCATCTCATCAAAAAAATAGTGTTTAACAGTATCCACAAGCACTATTCTTTTGTCTACTATGAGATACGCATTATAGGTAGACCCTCTGGGTGTGAGATATCCATGAAAATTCCTTAAATCCCAATCAATAGCGCCTACCCAATATATACCTTTTTTAATCTCCAAGCTTTTCATTCCTTTACGAATTGGTCTTTGCCTGCACCGCAGATTGGACAAACCCAATTATCAGGCAATTTCTCAAATGGTGTGCCTGGTTGGATTCCGTTATCTGGATCGCCTGCTGCAGGGTCATAGATATAGTTACAAACCTCGCATCGATATTTTTGCACAGTAGAGCCTCCTTCACCTTTGATAAAAGTAGGTGCTGTCCTTGGTGTGGTGCCACGCTTGACCTGGTGATAATAGGCATATGTCATAGGTGTACCTGTTTTTAAAATCCCAGATTCTATCATCTCTCCTAAGAAAAGCGTGTGTGTTCCACAATCAAGCTTGTTTATCACCTTTGCATCAAAATAGCCAAGTGAATAATCCAATACCGCTGGACATCCAGAAGAAAGTTTTTTAAATTCAATCTCTTTAAACTTATCCTCTTTCCGGCCTGATTTAAAACCAAACTTGCCTATAAAATTAAGTGGTGTATCTTCTGACAATATAGATACGCTAAATTTGCCACTTTTTTCTATAAACTCGTGTGTCAGGTTCTGCTTATTAATGCTTACTGCAACAGTTACGGGGTCATTTGTTATCTGGATGACAGCATTTGCGATCTGGCCATTCAAAGAATCGCCTTTATTGGAAGCGACGATGTACATGCCATAGCCTATATTATGCAGAACATTTGGATCCATGTCTCTCTAACGTCTCCTTTAAATCCTTCTGGGGTTCGCCAGTTAATCTTAGATTAAAATTTTTCTGAAGTACTTCAAATACACTTTTGGAAATAAAGGCAGGGGGTGTTGGCCCAATATACATACCTTTTACACCAAGATACAATAAAGATAACAGTATTGCAACAGCTTTTTGCTCAAACCAGGACAGTACCAATGTCAATGGTAAGCCATTTACATCAGTATTAAACGCCTTTGCTAATGCAGCTGCTATCTGTACTGCAGAATAGGCATTATTGCACTGACCTACATCCAGGAGCCGCGGGATACCGTCTATGTCTCCAAAATCTAGCTTATTAAAGCGATATTTTCCGCACGCCAGTGTAAGTATCACGCAATCCTTAGGCACTGATTCAGCAAATTCTGTGTAATAGTTACGACCTGGCTTTGCTCCGTCGCATCCACCTATTAAAAAGAAATGCTTTATCTTTCCAGACTTAACAGCTCCTACTATTTTTTCTGCCAGGCCAAGCACTGCTGTGTGGTGAAAACCAGTCATGATCTTTTTACCAGGCGCTTCAGGTAGTGCGGCTAAAGATTTTGCTTTTTCTATTAATTTACTGAAGTCTTTTCTATCTTTTATATGATTAGCACCCGTGATTCCAGTAATACCTATAGTAAAAAGCCTATCCAGATAAGTATCTTTAGGCGGAATCAACACGCAATTCGTAGTAGCCAGGATCGCGCCTGGAAATTCCTTAAACTCTTTTTTCTGATCCTGCCATGCGCCCCCGAAATTGCCGACCAAGTGCGTGAATTTCTTTAACTCAGGATAGCCATGTGCAGGAAGCATCTCGCTGTGAGTGTAGATATTTATCCCAGTCCCCTCTGTCTGTTTTAAAAGCTCATAAAGATCCAGCAGGTCGTGGCCTGTAACAAGAATGCCGGGTCCCTTTTTCGTTCCTGTTTCAACTTCTGTTGGCACAGGATTCCCAAATCTCTGGGTATGCGCCTTGTCAAGAAGCTCCATTATCTTAAGATTCATCTCTCCGCACTTTAAAACCATCTCGAGATGCTGATTTAAATCAAAGCTCACGTTCGTCACTGTCTTAAACAATGCCTCGTGCATAAATGTATCAACCGCTTCATCTTTTGCGCCTAATTCCCTTGCATGATACGCGTAGGCTGCTATGCCCTTAAGTCCATAAAGTAAGACATCCTGAAGACTGTTTATATCCTCATCTTTACCGCATGCACCTACCTTTACACACCCCTTACCACCTATTGTCTGCTCACATTGATAACAAAACATGTTATTTATCCTCCTTTTTGTGGTGCTGTTTATATTTTTTATACTTCTCTGGTCCTATGCAGTCTTTTGCCATGCTGCACCAGTCAAGACAGGACTGTGGTATATCTCTTGAGACCTTTTTTTTGCAATGCGGGCAAGTGGCCTCTGTTTCATCTGACCAGATTTCTACCTCTTTTCCGCATCTGCATTTTATATTCTCAGGAAAAGGCTCCTTTATCCTTTTGGAGCCTGGACATCCGTCAAAAAAACTCACACTATGCCTCCTTTATATCACCTTTAATCCCCACGATCACTTTCTCTAAAGGGATCTTTTTACCTGATAGTCGCAAGGCCTCTTTGACGATCTGAATCAAGCCAAAACAACACGGTACTTCCATGTGGAAAACCGTGATGCTCTTTATATTGTTCAATTTAAAAAGCTCTGCTAGTTTTTCTTCATATATAGTAGCTGCGTCAAGCTTTGGACAACCAATTAGAAGCACCTTGTCTCTCAAGAAATCCTGGTGAAAATCAGGATATGAAAACGCCACACAATCTGCAGCTAGAACCAGATCCGCTTCCTTTAAATAAGGCGCCTCCACAGGCACAAGCATGAGTTGAACCGGCCAATTCCCAAGCTCAGACCCAGTCTTCCTCACCCCTTGTCCCTTGTCCCTTGTCCCTTGTCCCTTAAGTGTCTTCACTGCCGTACCTGGGCAACCACAAGGTAAATCCTTTTTCTCCTTCTTCTTAAGCTCCTTTAAATGCTTCTCTGTCGCCTTCTCATCAAAACCAGCTGCCTCTCTTTCCTCTATGGTTATAGCACCTTCAGGACAATGGCCAAGACACGCACCTAGACCATCGCAGTAGATCTCTTTCACGAGTTTTGCCTTCCCGTCTACGATCTGAAGCGCTCCTTCCGCGCAATTAGGGATACAGAGCCCGCAGCCATTGCATTTTTCTTCGTCTATCTTTACTATTTTTCTCTTAGGCATAATTATCCTCCTTTTGAAAGAGACGCTATTGTAATCTTCTCTAATTCTTTCTTTACTAACAGGCAAATGCTGCTTAATCTCTTCCTTAAATAGCACTTCTTGACATTCGGACAAATCCTACCTTTTAAAAGACAATTCGTAAAATCCAACTCCCCTTGAAAAATTTCAATTAAATCTGTTAACCGTATTTTACCTGGAGATCTTAGAAAAGAAAATCCGCCGCTCTTACCTTTATGCGAACGGAGCACCTTTTTCTTTGCAAGGCGCTGAAGTATCCTTCTTAAAAATCTCTCAGGCAGACGCTCTTCTTTGACGATCTCATCCACTGTTATGATATCCTTATTGGAAGAGCTCGCCATATAGATCAAGGCCTGTATCGCGTAATCTGTATCTCTTGAAATGAAATTCATAATGATACTAATATAGTATTATTATCTAATTTTGTCAAGTCTTTTTTGAAGAAATCTTTGAAAGGTGGATTGTAACTCATATTGCGAAAATTTTCAATTCAAAACCCCTGAGCTCTCA
>CAZWYD010000037.1:0-11376 GCA_964637815.1 uncultured Planctomycetia bacterium | reverse complement strand
GTGACTGCACGCCGCAGTTTACAGCTGATACTCCGCCGATAAGCCTTACTATGCTCAAACTATCCATGCCTTTCATATCTATATCTTTCCTGCCTAAAAATTCAGCGAGCACAGCAAATCTGACAGTATCTTTACGTATCTTATCCACAAAATCAACCATCTTAGTCTCATAAATAGATGTTATATCATCAGGCGCGCTCTGAGATTCCCTCCTTCTTCTGGATGGACCAGGAGACTTGGGTCCTTTAGGCTGGTTATCGCCTGCAGCATCTAAGGCATCTATCTGTTCGCTGAATAGATTAATGCTGTTAACTCCATAATCCTTCGCTACTGCGATTATTATATGATCACCTATCTTGCCGTCTATAAGGTTTCTTACTGTTTCTCCGGCTATTGAGATGGATTCATCTGAGGCATTGCCCCGCAATCCAGCCTCAACTGTGGCAATAATCTCGTCTGCAATCCTTCCTGCCAGCTCATGCCTCGGAATCCTCTTCGCAGTCCAGTTTTTGTCTTCGAGTGCTACCTGTAGAGACTGCACGCCGCGATTGACAGCTGGCACCCCGCCGATAAGCCCTGCTATCTTCAAACTCTCCATGCCCTCTATATCTATATCTTCTTTATAATAACTATCTATGAATTCAGCGAGCCTTGACAGCTTCCCAGGGTCTCTGCGAATCTTGTCCACAAAATCAACCATCTTCTCTTCGTAAATAGACGCGAATAGCGGAAACTCTGCTCGCACCATACCGAGCTCTTCATATCGCTCTGCCTCTCCTAATTCCTCTCTAAGGGCGGCCTGCAACATGTCTTTCCATTCGGCTGAAGCCCCATGTCCATATCTAAGGCCAATATAACCCCTTGATGCTAAATGCTCTACCAGGGTCCTGACAACCATCTCATATAACAGTCGATGCTCATTATATTCTGGGCCGTCGCTGGCGCGCTCGTATGGGTTACCATCGATCTCTGTAATAGTAATGTCGTCTATGGTTATCTCTTCTATCTCATATGCAGGTCTATCACCCTCCTTTGATTGGGCAATAGTTACCCTTACATCAACCTTTGCTCCTCTTATATCAGATCTCTGGAGGCTAAGCGTTATTTGATCCGTAACACAAGAAATCTCGCGACCATCTTTAACCACTACATAGCCTTCTTCGCCTACCTCACGTAAATCTGAAAGCACATTACCATCAAATGCCCCTGCAATAATCCCGGAAACCCCTCTTACTGTAACCTGCCTTAACTCCTCGTTTAATCCTCGATGATAACGCTCAATGGCATCTCTTTTGCCGATTAAAAGAGCTGTGCCTTTTTTCTCAAATCCAATATATGTAATTTCTTCTGGCAGGGCATCCTGCGCTTCTACATCAAGATGTCTCGTAACCACAACAGTATCGTTGTCCAATCCATCATTACCTGAATAATACACTGCTAATGAAGGAGATGGAGCTTCTTCTCTTGTCATACCCTGCGTAAACTCTCCCCACCCTTCTATACCTATATCCTGCAGGGTCAATCCTGTTTTCATCACAAGCTGCATAAAATCAGTCTGGGTAGACTTTCTATTATTTTCTCTGGTATTAAAATATGACCTTAAATCAAAATCTTTTTCGCCGCCTATGTTTTCCCTTAAAGCGCTTTTTCTTGAACGGCTCCAATCAAAATTAAATCTGTCCCCTTTACTATCAACATCTACAGCGTCGTATTCTGCCAGGCCTTTAAAATACGTCAGACGCCTTTCTGCATTTTGTAACGCCCTGGCTTTGCCATACACATCAGAGATTTCTTCGCCAGAAGCCAGATTTTCAGCCTGGCCTATTAGTATCTCTAGCGTTAAGTTGACTATGTCATTATATAAAGACGAGAGGAAAGGAGAATTTTGAACTGCTTCTGGTATGCCTATAAAAGGAACTATTATCTCTGATTCAGCGGCCTGCTGCGCTTTGATATCATTAGAATACGCCTCTTCTACAGCTTCTCTAAAATCCTGGTCAAAGGCCATTCTTTCTACTATCTGAGGTGTTATCAGATCTGCATTTATGACTTCTGTGCCTGTCTCGCCTCTCACAGCCATTACGCCTGCGGAATCAGGATGTATCAACTGCGCGACTTCAGATGCTGATAACTGGTCCACAAATGCATATCTTGCACCCTGTGTTTGTGCTTCTGAATATTGTCTTCCACCAATAGCCATGCGAACTAAGGTCGCGCTATCATCTATCCCCTGCGCTTCAATCCTGCTCACCTGCGCCTTAAGAGGATTGGCCCAATCACTGCTACTACCTGCTTCAAACACATGCAGTCCGCTTTCAAGACCGCCCACATTAGTCCCATCTGGTATTTGTAAGGTTACGATTGTGCCTTCTGGCAAGCCCGCTATCATGTTAAATCCGTCAACATGATTGGCTGCATTAAACAATCTATTTATATCATCAGCAGCTGGCGCAGATTGTCCTTCTGGAGCTTGTGTCCTCCAGACCCTTACCCCGCCCTGGTCCTCACCTAGTTTAAAGCGATCTATTATGCTAGGGTTCAAGCTTGATATTGCACCGCCTCCCCTATCAAAAGACTCCTGTATCCACTCCATCTTGCCCATGTAGTCAGCAAGGGCTTCCCTGTAATCAGACTCTGAAGAAAATTCAGCCCTGTTAGGCGACGCTAAAAATCCACCCTCTAAACTTTGAACTACGGCTCTTACAAATAATTGAGTGATAAATTCTCGAATCTGCTCTTCTGTAAAGAAACTCACTAAGCCATCGAAGTATTTAAAAGGAGACGCCAGGACTTGCCCTAAGCTTGTTGCTGTTCCTGCTATAGAAAAAGGAATGCCTCCTAGTCTTGACTCTATTCTCCTGGCAAGAGAATCGAACCCTGGAATTACTTTGTCGTTCAAAACATCCTGTATAAAAAACTGTATATCTGCCAATACTGGAATTGTCGTTAATCCTGGATTGAGAATAGGCCGCACAAAATACATTGCAGCGCCAAAGGTAGGAGCTATCTTTACGCCTTCCCAGGAATTTGTCGGCATCTCGAGTAGATTTTTATACCATATAGGCATGGCGGCTCTTTCATCTATCAGTTCGCTTAAGTATCTTCTTTCTGTTGATGTAAGGTCAGGATTTTGTAAGGCTATCTCCAGTTCTGCCCTCTCTATTGCGTACTTAAGTTCAAAAAAGTTCATGCCCCTAGTATCAATGTTTAACTCTACTGCCCTTGCTATATAACCCTGTATACTATTACGTCCCAGATAAGAAGACTTTAAAAGTCTGCGTAGTTCGTCAAGTCCATCTACTTCATCTATCCTATTAATAACTTTCCCTGCAAGCTCTTCTCCATATAAGACTGTTAGTCTCTCTCTTAATTCATCATCAGTAAGACTGCCTGCCATAATATCAGGGATTAAAAGATCTATCTCGTCCAGACCTTCTCTAATATTAGAAGGCATAGGCGAAACATCAAAACTATCCTTAAGCCATAACAGTAGCCTACTCTTGGAATCATCAGATATAAGATATACCCCGGCCTGTATAAATGGCATTGCTAACATATGAGCTGCCAATGTAGGCACAATATTCGCTATCTCTTTTACTATATTAAATCTTATCTGTCCAGCTGATAAGCTTGCATCCATCCCTGTTACGCCTGTAAGCACGCCATGCTTCTGTTTGATAGCAGGGCCTAAAAGCTTTATAGCCAGTACAAGATAGACTAATGCGGTCCAATCCTCTTTCTGTTCTCGGGTCCAATCATCATAACCGAACCATCCATAAATAGGCGTCAAAATTACAGGAGCAGCTATCCCCCATTCTATAAGATTTCCAAAGCGAAATGGCGCAAGTACTCCGGATGATGACCATCGCTCTTTACTGTTTGTAATAAATTCTCCCCAGCGCTCTCCAAGAGATTTGCCTGATCCTCCTCCTGGTCTAGTGCTTATCCTCTTTGCTAAACTTACCATCGCTAAGGTGTGATTTAAATTCAAAAGCGCCTCATAAAGTGAATGCGACATCGGCAACCCTGATATCTTCCATGCATGAATACCAATCTCTATAAGGCCGTATTGTACTATGCTCCAATTGCCTGGTATCCAACCAGTGGTCCAGCTAGCACGTTTAAAAGGATTGAGCCAATCTATAGCCCTATTAAAATAGTCAGGATTGGGGAGATTAGCGAATCTACCGTAGTTCTTTACATAATTCGCAATGCCCTGTGCCATTGAAGTCAGCATGGTTCCTGTGATAAAATCCACGACAACATTCATTAAAGAATAATTTGTCTCAATGTCTGGATTAGAAAAGACCAGATGATCTACTAAACCTGCACTCACGTATGAAAGGCCGCCGAAAACACTATCTACATAAGAAGGTATAGCGCGTTGCCCCAAAGCCCCGCCAAAAACAAGATGTAAACCAGTATACAAAATACCGGATACCGCAACCTGAAGCCAGAATTCTCCATCGGAAAGGCTAAAACCATTGCTAAGAGCTCTATATCCTCCCATAAGAGATCCAAATATAAAACGAGCCACATGCGGGGCAAGAATCTTCGCTGTACCATTTAGTGTGCCTAAAAATGCATTTACACCTCCAGCAACAGGACCTAATGCTAGTCCAAGGCCTGTAAAGCCAGCACCCACCAGAAAACCCGTGTGACCTGCTTGAGTATATGCGCTAGTCAGAGCCAGTGGATCAGTCAACCATTCACCTGTATCGCCACGATGTTTAAGCACAGTATGAATAGTTGAACCTGTTCCTGCAATGTTATAACCAATGATTCCAGAGCGAACAATTTTGTAAGCTCCCCCGATAATCCTAGCAAAAGTGCTTGAAATCTTGCCAGCAGCTGCTAAGTCTCCTGCTACAGCATCAAAAGGACATATAATCGCTCCTATTAGCAATAAACCATCAACGCCTAATTCTATATAATTTAAAGTAAGTTGTTTTACGTAATCCTGCGCAGCTAAAACTCCTGCGAATAGCCCTGCATGTTGCGGAGTCGGGTCGTTAAAATAGGCCTGGTACAAGAATGGAAGTAAATAGTTTCCATCTACGTATGTCAACCTGCCATTTGTCACCATGGCAAAATTATTTCTATCTATCCCTTGCGAGGGTGAATCTAAATATCTTATTTCCCCAGGATTGCTAAAATATTTATTTGCAAAAAGTCTTAGATCATTAACATCTATCCAAACTTCCCGAGTCTCCGCACCATCATATCCTGCCTGAAAACTATAATCCCCCAATACCGTGTTCCAGAAACCTCCGCCTTTATCATCATTAACAATCCTTTTGGACATAGGAAGATACGCATAAAGCTCTCCATCCGCCCCCATCTCTCCATGTTCCTGAATAAAACGGATTAAATTATCTCTGGCTTCTCCTGACCTTAGATGTTCTTCTACCTGGCTTATGCTTATCTTAATAATAGTTGTATCGGTCCCACTTAAATATTGGCCATTCGCAGTATTAACTTCTTCATTCCATCCAATAGGAAGAGCTGCAGGGTCGTTAACAGCTACGGCTCTTCCAGTCCTTGGATCTATGGCAGTATTCTCACGGTCGCCGGAAGAATCATAAACAACCAGCTCTTCTGGCACAAGCCAATACCTGCCAGATGTCATCTCTTGTACAAGTTTTAACCGACTGCCAGGAGAATCATTAGGCAAATCCTCTGTGAAAACTATATCGTTTTCTGTATCGCCGCCGTGGAACGCTGCGGGCTTCCATTGAGATGTGTCTTCATCATAAGAATAGAGAATCATGCCAATATCTGGCATTACACCATTGAAGATCCCGCTGGCCTCCAGGCCTTGTTCATAACCTCTTGCTATATTTAGGGTATATCCTTTATAATCTATGCCTACATCAAAGTTTGCCATACCTGTATTAAGGTCCAGGCCCTGAAAAAGATAAGGGACATTGCCCATTATTTGCGCAGAAAAAAGAGGAAATCCCCTTTGATCTACCATTCCTTCAATTCTATCCGCACCAAAAAGGGATCCGTCAAAACCTAGCGACTCAAGTGTCTCACCTGTATTAGCGCTTACCAGGACATTGCCACTGGCATCGCCCTCAACACCAGCTCCTGCCTCTTCTGGATTATTATGAAAAAATCCCGGTACATCCAAAATACTAGAGCCAAGTTTAAATCCGTTGACTCTAATAGCACTGACATCGTCTTTATTGTATCCATAATCAACAATAGGCCCTGAATTAATCACTTCTGTCCACCATGCTAATGCTGGATCCTGAGAATCAACTCTATTTACTGCCCAGCCCTCAATCGGATTTTGTTTTCCATCTACTTCATGATAACCTTCAAGGCCTCCGTAACCTATGGTAACAAACCTCTGCCCTCTTGTATCTAATACAGCTACTGCATCATTGAGCTTCCAATAAAATCTTCCTCCTACATCTTGCGCTGGCGCGCTTAATCTTTCCTCGAATATAAAGTCTATGAGAGAAGCTGGCGCAGCGCCTTGTAGTTGATCGCCGTTTCCGTATAGACCATTTATAAACCAGGTCTGGACCGCTCCTGTATCATTTCCTGTATATGGGTCTTTATCAGAATACAATATAGTGAAGCCTTCAGGATTAAAAGCGACTGATTCCCTATGTTGAAATGTCGGGTCCTCTGAGCCAGGAATTTCTATTTCCTGACTGGATATTAAAAATGGCTCTTCTATCCATATATAGCTTTCTGTGCCCCTGAAATTAGCCAATGACGCTCCTGCTCTCAATTGAGATAAGGCATCCGATGATAAATCAAAGACGAGCTGATCGTCTGCGTCCTCTGTAGTATAAAAACCGCCTCCTAGGTTATTAGAATGCCATACAGCAAAAGTAGGCGTAGAAACACCTGAACTTGCAGTGCCGCCCTCGCCATTAAAACTAAATTCAAGCGGAGTAGATGGGGTCCAGTATCTTCCCTGACCTATAAGATCACCCTGATTAGATATTCTAAGATTATTAACAGCATAGCTGGCTATAGGCAATGAAGTCATGCTATCGCTCGCGCGTCCTATAATCTCTCCTGCAACTCTACTGTCTCCTAGGCTAAGCAGATTATAATCGACATTAAGGGCTATTGCTTCCTGCAGGCTAAAACTGCTCGACCTGATAGGATCAGTGATAGAGAAAATTGGTTCAAATTCTGATTGTTGTAGTGCTAGTGGGTCTGAATACACAGGGTCTAGCCAGGTGGGCTCTAAAGCTGTGGAAGTCGGCACTTCTGGAGCTACTGGCAAGGTGTCCTGCAAGAAGTCCTGATAGGTCTCATAGCTTTCTTCTGAACCCGCCTCTGCCTCTGGGTCGTAGCTGGCCAACATGATGGGCCCAGGATCCGATTCTCCGCTTGAAGAACTCAGGATGCTCGCTTCTTCTGGAAGAGATGAGTACATTGGTCTTTCTATATCTTCACTGTTTGATACGCTTAAAGGATCATATCCTTCTGGAACTGCTTCTATAACCAAAGGATTTAAGCTAGAAGTATCTCCAACTCCCTGTCTTAGTCCAACAATAATTAAAGAGTCATTTATCATTTCCATTCCTGACAAGAAATCAATCCCCCATTTCCCTTGCTCAAAGGTAAAGCCATTAAAACCAACTGTTGCGCCGTCTATTTCAGAAAAAGTGCTTGTTGTTTGCCTTTCATAAGTGGCATTAAAGCTTCCGAACGTGCCTAAATATGAGTCTATATAAACACGGCCATCACCAACAGCCATATAATCAAACATTCCTTCGTAGGTATCCAATCTAAATTCAGGCAACCCATCATCAGTTAAGACAAGATTCCACGTTTCTCCGTTTGCTAAGGCAGGGCCTACTATTCTTCCGTCTGTTACCTGAAGATTCTCTGTATTTGAGCCATTACTTCTCGCTACAACCGGCCCTTCTATATCCATTGGAGTTCCTCTGTATAGATAAAAAGGATTGGCACTATCCACGCCCCTTGTGTCACTCACCTGAGATAAATCAAACATTGTGCCACCCAACCCAGCTATCTGACCTAAACTGCCGCTAGGACCCAGCATCTGAAACCCAAGCCGTCCATAACCTGTCTCAACCCAACCTGTTAATTCTCCAGATTCACCAACAACATCAATAGATTCACGACCTGTGATTGTCATCATGGTATGATAATCATCTAGACCGAAAGCATAATAGGGGAATAAGGCTCTCATGTGATTACTTACCAGGCCAATCTCTTGAGATATGCTAATAAGTTCAGAGTCCGATAATTCAATATCAGGGATATCTATTTCGTCAAGATCCGCTAAAAGACCGGTTATCCTTGAACGGTCATCTGATTCAGATGGATTTGCTGGCTCACCCAATTCGTCTAATGCCTCTGACAATAACTCGTCATATCTTTGAATCTGTATCCTCAGGCCCTCTGCTGTTAACCCGCTAGAGGTATCTGGGGGAAGATTATTTAGGCGGAGGAAATTAAGATTCTCTCTTTCATCGTCAGTATTAAAAGAAAGTGTCATTGCGCCCAAGCCAGCATCAAAAGCGCCTCCTGTAACAGAGATTGAACCAAGCCTGCCATCATGCTCATAAATAGCCCTTGAAGAAACATCAAAATTTGCAGAAAAATCTTTATTATCCGGGACCAGGCGGCCGCCCTCGCCGCTTAAACTAAGTTCCCAGCTCCAAGGAGAATCTGGTTTTCTTATGCCCATGTAATATATAGGGTCTTCATTTTCGCTAACCTGCTGTATGCCTGTTAAGAATGGCTCATTGAATATTTCATCCTGAGAATAAGTTCCTGAGGATATAGTAGTTTCTGGATTATTATAGAAAGGAACCCATTCCTTTTCTCCGTCAATAGTAACGTGTTCGTACTGCAGTGTTCCCGTATGCTCAAGGAGCCTTCCGTCCATATACAGAGGCCTTGTGCCTGTAAAATTATAGGTCTGGAAATGAAATACATCCGGCATAAAAAGAGCAGTCAGTGTTTCGCCATCAGCAAAATTAAAAGGATTGACAGTTTGAGAAATAGTTAATGGGATGCCACCTGGGGAATTATATATATTAAGGTAAGGGTCTGCCCACCGAGGAATATCGTCTACAGGTGCTACATCTAAAGAGCCAGAGCGATCATTCTCTTCAGAATCACCAGCTCCTGACTGCGGAGAAAAAGAAAGCCAGGGAAGCTCATCTTCTATAAAAAATGCCTCATTTCTTTCTGTTATATCGACTTGGCCTTCAAGTTCGTGTGTGGTCCCGCCCGCGGATTCTATTCGATACCTATAATCCGCTGTTTCAAAACTACCATTCCAGCCTTCACTAATATCAATGCCTGTGCCAAAGGGACTGGTTCCATCAGATACCCATCTATACCATCCTTTATCTAATAGAGCTTCTTCAACTCCAAAATAAACCTCAATATTAGCTACATCTTCTGGGTTTTGTAAACTCCAGATATGCGCTGCAGCATCTCCAAATTGTCCTCTCTGAAGCAGCTCCAATGCCCGTTCATCTAAGATATCGTCGCCACTAATTAATTCTGTCCCAAACTCTTCCCAATTAATATACGCTACTCCGACTCCGGATGCAAAGTTTTCTAATTCAGTTTGGAGTCCTGCAGTAAAAATGTCTATTAAATCTTGCTGACTAATAGCATTAATATCAGTCTCATCATTAGTCCTATCAAAACCATACTCTAATTTATAACCGTCGAGGTATATCTCAGTCTCCCAATTATATTCTATGCCTCCTATGTCTCCTATGCCTCCGCCAACAGGAATGGCTGAGGTTTCTCCTTCAGGTGTCTCAAAATAAACCAAACCAGGCCCTGTGCCTGCTGTCTCCTCAGCATGGCTTGCCCTCAACTCTTTGCCCCATACAGTAAGAATAGGCTCTCCTGCATCGCCTAATCTTGGATTAATGAGTCCTATGCTATCACGAGGTATAAAGGTCATTGCGCCATTATCCTGCCATGTAGCGCGGGCTGAAAAGGCCTCGTTAAACTCTCCCTGGAGTAACTCTAACTCTACGCCATATGTATTGCCATCAGGGGCGAGTTCATCAGGCGCAAGGAAGTTTCTGCCGCCGTCTGCTGTATCATAGGCCTCCGCGAGCCAATTTGATGACTTTAAAATTCTTATTTCTTCGTCATTGTCATCTGCAGGAGCTTCAGATTCCCGTCCAGGTCCAAAATGAAGCACCTTTCCTTCCGGGGTTGTACCTGATATAAGATATGTATAGCCTGTTTCCGGATCCAAATCTTCTTTATTCTCATATATATCCACCTCGCCAAGGCTTAAATCACCCAGCACAATGCCGTTTCCTAAGTCAAGCTCTACATCGTGAGCCGGGATAAAATCTCCGTTAGCTAGCATCAGGTCCTGAATAAGCTCATCATTAAGTGTAGCTGTCGCGCCTAATGTGGCTTCAGGAGTTATAATATGCAGAAATTCTCCGCTGAGCCTGGCTTCTATATAAGACTGCAATATGCCGGCATCCTGTTCTAGAATATTGTCACTAAGAACAGCCCCTATAATTTCATTATCGTATCCTTTTATTAATGCAGCATCTCCTGTAAAACCATCAGCTGTAATCTCTATCTCGCCTGTCTGTCCTTGCACAGGCATAACACCAAAACCATCAACATAATAACTAAAATCGCCAAGATGGCCGATCCAGATATTATCATCAAAGTGTATGCCTGTATCTGTGTCAACATAGTCTCCGTCGATTCTAAATTCTGGTGTATCGTTCCACACTGCGCCTTCTGAGTATGTCGGTGAAAAACTAAGGCCGTAGGAACCTGCTCCTTCAGGAGTCAGGAGCAACCCTGCTGTGCCTGTATGTATATTTATATCAGAACCTTCACCAAGAGGTCTTATCTCATCGAGAACAACGCCATCGCCAAGTTCAGGAATGCCCAGACTAAAACCATCTCCTGACTCATCTCCTAATAGGTGGGAATAACTGTAGATCTCGGCGTCGTCGGGGGTAAGCAGTTTTATACCTTGCAGGGAACCACGATCATCGTACAGAAATTCAACTTCAAAACCGTCGACAAGAGAAAGTTCTCTCTCATCTTGAGTTGAACCACTCAGCGCCTGCCTGAAATTTCCTTGGAGGGCTGTGTAATATTCTGGCTTATCTGCACCATAAAAAACTTCTTCGCTAAAAGCACTGCCTTTTATTTCAGTAATCAATAGTCCACTTCTATCTGTGTCAAAAAAGCCATCGCGCTCATCAAAGTTAATACCGTTTATAAGCCTCGTAGGCAAATCGCCGTTTGCAAAGTTTGCGAGGCCTGGACCTAAAATCTCTCCTCCTTTTATTAAGGCACCTGAGAGATTTACCCCGTATCCGTTCTGAAACTGTATTACAGCTTCATTATCTTTGAAGC
>CAZWYD010000036.1:8406-11466 GCA_964637815.1 uncultured Planctomycetia bacterium | reverse complement strand
GGGCGGTTGGCGCAGTTGGTTAGCGCGTCACGTTGACATCGTGAAGGTCACTGGTTCGAGTCCAGTACCGCCCACCATCCTACGCTCATGCATAGCGATTCTTCGAAGCATGCTACGGATGGTAAACCATTATGAGGGATTATGATCAAAGATTTAGACGCATTACGACATAGTTGTTCACATGTGATGGCAGATGCTGTGAAGAGGCTGTTCCCCAAGGTTAAGCTTGGGATAGGGCCTTCGATAGAGGATGGTTTCTATTATGATTTTGATAAGAAGGAGCCGTTTGTGTTCGAGGACCTTGCTAAGATAGAAGGAGAAATAGCAAAGATTATCAAGGCCAATCTGGAATTTAAACAAGAAAGTATTTCTAAAAAAGAGTCGCTTAAGCTTTTCAAAAAAGAACCTTACAAGATTGAGCTGATTAATAATTTAGAAGGCGACACAGTATCGATTTATAAACATGGAAAATTCATAGATCTTTGCAAGGGCCCACATGTGAAGTCCACAGGCCAAATCGGAGCCTTCAAGCTTTTGAGCATCGCAGGCGCGTACTGGCATGGCATTGAAACAAATCCAATGCTCCAGCGGATCTATGGTACGTGCTTTGAAAGCAAAAAGGAGCTCGATAATTTTCTGAAATTAAGAGAAGAAGCAAAGCTCAGGGACCACAGAAAACTCGGCAAAGACCTGGATCTATTCAGCATCCACGACGAGGTCGGACCAGGCCTTGTATTTTATCATCCAAAAGGCGCTCTCTTAAGGATGCACATAGAGGATTATATAAAAAAAGAACATTTGAAGCGCGGCTACCAGATGGTTATGGGCCCGCACATTTTAAAATCAGACATCTGGGTCACTTCTGGCCATTATGAATATTATAAAGAGAACATGTACATCTTTAAGGTCGAGAAAGACGAGTATGTGTTAAAGCCAATGAACTGTCCTGGCCACATGCTGATCTATAAATCAAAACTACACAGCTACAAAGACCTGCCTATGCGATTTTTTGAATTAGGCAATGTGCACAGGCGCGAAAAATCAGGAGTTCTGCACGGGCTTTTAAGGGTGCGCGGTTTTACACAAGATGATGCGCATATATTTTGTTTGCCGTCTCAGGTCGAAGAAGAGATAAAAGGCGTAATAGACTTTGTCGTCGATGTTATGAAGGTGTTTGGATTTACTGATTACAAGATCGATCTTTCAACGCGGCCGCCAAAATACATTGGTTCACTCGAGATTTGGGAAGCTGCTACAGGCGCGCTAAAGAAGGCGCTCGAGTCAAAAGGTATGAAGTACGAAGTGAACGAGGGCGAGGGCGCGTTTTACGGGCCAAAGATAGACATCATGGTAAAGGATGCATTGGGCCGTCCTTGGCAGTGTGCAACAGTGCAGTGTGATTTTGCGCTGCCTGAAAGATTTGATCTATCGTATATATCAAAAGACGGCAAAAAAGAAAGACCAGTGATGTTACACAGGGTCGTGCTTGGGAGTGTCGAGCGTTTTATAGGTACGCTTATCGAGCACTATAAAGGCGCGTTTCCTGTGTGGTTGAGTCCTGTGCAGGCAGTAGTGGCTCCGATCACAGATCGCTCGCATGATTACGCAACAAGCATTTTGAAGAAATTGCAGGAGGAAGATATAAGGGCTGAGATAGACGCGAGGAGCGAAAAGCTTCAGTATAAGATACGCGAGGCAGAATTAAACAAGATCCCATATATGCTGATCGTGGGCGACAAAGAAAAAGACGCCGGCACAGTTTCGCTCCGCGCAAGAAAAGAAGGCAATCTCGGCACTGTAAAGATAGAGGAGTTTTTAAAAAGGGTTAAACAGGAGACGAAGGATAAACATTAGGAGGTGATTTTTATTTCTCGACCGCTTAGAGTAAACCAAAGAATAAGGATAAAAGAGGTTAGGTTGATAGGGCCTGAGGGCGAACAGATGGGAGTTGTGCCTACTCAGGATGCGCTGCAGAGGGCGCAGGAGGCAGGACTTGATTTAGTGGAAGTCGCAGCTTCTGCAAAGCCGCCTGTATGTCGTATCATGGATTATAGTAAATTTAAATACGACCAGGATAAAAAGGAAAAAGAGGCCCGCAAACATCAAAAGATAGTGCATCTAAAGGAGATCAAGATAAAACCTCATATAGAAGAACACGATTATCAGGTCAAGCTCCACCATCTCAAGAAATTTTTGGAAAGAGGAGACAAGACAAAGATCACGATGGTATTCAGGGGCAGAGAGATGGCCCATATGGATATAGGGAGGAAGGTCTTGGATCGCGTTGTATCTGACCTTGCTGATGTCGGAGAGGTTGAAAAAGGTCCTGCACGGGAAGGTAGAAGCATCCAGGTATACTTTATCCCGCGCAGCGGGACTAAGCTTAAAAAATAAAGGAGAGAGTAAGATGCCAAAGTTAAAGACGAACAAGGGCGCGAAGAAGCGTCTTAAATTAACAAAAAAAGGAAAACTCAAAGGTCATAAGGCAGGGAAAAGACATTTGTTGACGTCTAAATCTTCTGGCCGCAAGCGCGGCTTAAGAAGGGCCTCAACAATTACAGGAAGGGTAGCAAGAAGAACAAAGAAATTGTTACCGTACGGGTAAAGATTGTGTAATGTGTAATGTGTAATGTAATGGGGGATGCTTAGGTTCATTACACATTAAACATTACACCTTACACAAACGTCGAAATCAAGGAGGAGCAAGATGGCACGAGTAAAATATGGACCAGCATCGCGCGCGCGCAGGAAAAAAGTTTCTAAGATGGCAAAGGGCCAGAGGGCTGGCAGGAGTAAGTGGCACAGAGTCACAATGGAGTCAGTCAACAAAGCCCTTATGTACGCCACTAGAGATAGACGTGCGAAAAAAAGGACTATAAGGAGACTCTGGATTCTAAGGATATCCAATGCCTGTAAAGACCTTGGCGTATCTTACAGCAAATTCATGAAGTCCTTGTCAGATTCAAAAGTGAGTCTAAATAGAAAGATCCTGGCAGACCTTGCAGTAAATGACAGGCCAGCGTTCAAGAAGCTGGTGGACGCCACGAAGAAGAAATAACT
>CAZWYD010000036.1:0-8306 GCA_964637815.1 uncultured Planctomycetia bacterium | reverse complement strand
AGGGGTTATGCGTAGATTGAAACCGCCTCAGGTGGTGATATTTAGCTTTCTCATAGCAATTCTCATTGGCGCAGCGCTTTTGTCTTTGCCGCAGAGTTCCAGCAATGGTGAATCAATAGGCGCAGTGGATGCGTTTTTCACTGCGACAAGCGCTACATGCGTTACAGGGCTTATTGTAAAGGACACAGGCACTGATTTTTCTGATTTTGGCCGCTCTGTAATATTATTTCTGATACAGATCGGCGGGCTCGGCATAATGACGCTATCTACATTCTTTGCGATTCTTTTAGGCAGAAAACTCACGCTTCGCGAGAATGTCGTAGTAAAGGGTGCGCTTGACCACCATTCTGTGTTAGGACTAAAGACACTTATCCTGTATATTCTCGGGATAACGTTTTGTCTAGAGGCTATTGGCGCAGCGCTTTTGTATAATCGATTTGGCGACATCTATTTCTCGATATTTCATGCTATATCTGCATTTTGCAACGCTGGATTTTCACTCAATGCCGCGAGTTTTGCCTTGTACAGGCAGGATGCGTATGTGAATCTTGTTATGATCGCCCTGATCATCCTGGGCGGTATTGGGTTTATAGTGCTTATAGATATTCCAAAGATCTTCAGATGGGCCTTTCGAAAACTCTTCTTAGGGAGCAAGGAAGGCATTAAACATCTTTTTGCAAAACTAAGCCTTCAGACAAAGATGGCTGTGAGTGTGAGTGCCGCGTTACTTTTACTAGGCGCAGCAGTTTTCTTTTTGCTCGAGAATCACCAGGCCTTGGATGGTCTTGGCCTGAAGGATAAAATTTTAACATCATTTTTCCAATCTACCACATCCAGGACAGCAGGTTTTAATACAGTGTCCATAGCTGATCTTGCAAGCCCGACGCTATTTTTCATTATTATATTGATGTTCATAGGCGCTTCGCCTGGTTCAACAGGCGGCGGCATAAAGACATGTACTTTCGGAGTTCTTTTAGCAGGCGCATGGAGCATGTTAACAAACAGGAATCATATACAGGGATTTAAAAGGACTATACCCCGGCCGGTTTTCAGAAAGGCAGTGATGATAGCAGGGCTGGCTGTTACATGGATAGTGGGTTTTACTATGCTTCTAAGTTTTGTTGAGCGCGGGAATGAGGCAATGCCTAATTATTTTTTAAAGATACTGTTTGAGGTTACTTCCGCATTCGGCACAGTAGGACTTTCAACAGGCATCACACCTATACTAAGCCCTGCAGGCAAATTCTTGATCATGATCACGATGTTTGTCGGGAGGATAGGGCCTTTGACGCTTGCACTTGCAGTTGCAATGAAGGAACAACAGATCATTTATAAATATCCTGAAGAAAAAGTCATGGTTGGGTGAGCAGGGACAGCATTAAATTGATCCCGAAATTGAAAAAAGCGGCGCTGGCTGCCGACATTGAAAAAAGGGGCTAAACGAGCAATCTCGGCATCGTGAACCGTCGGCAACTACGGGTTGCAATGTCGGCATTGGGGCGGGAGGATAAAATGAGACAGTTCGCAGTAATAGGATTGGGCAGGTTTGGTTGGAGCGTGGCAAAGACATTGAGCGAAAAAGGCCATCAGGTGCTGGCTATTGATAAAGACGAGGAATTAGTGCAGGAGGCATCTGAGTTTGCAACAGAGGCAGTGCAGGTGGACTCCACAGATGAAAAAGCATTAAAGGCTGTTGGCATAATGAATGTGGATGTGGCAGTGGTAGGCATAGGCACAAATCTCGAGGCCTCTGTGCTTACGACATTGATTTTAAAGGAACTGGGCATCCAGCATGTTGTTGCCCGCGCAGTAACAGATGAACATGGCAAGGTCCTGGAAAAGGTCGGCGCAGAAAAAGTAGTGCTGCTCGAAAGGGACATGGGCGCAAGGATAGCGAATTCGCTTACATCCCCGTCTATACTCGAACACATAGAGCTCTCGCCTGAATTCGGCATAATGGAAACAGTGCCGCCAAAGGAATTTATTGGTAAGTCCATCAGGGACATGGATGTGAGGGCAAAACACGGACTGAATATTATTGGCATACGGAGAAAGGATGCAGGAGCAGACGGCAAAGAAGACTTAAATGTGGCGCCAAAGGCAGATTATGTTGTTAAGCAAGGAGATACCTTTGTAATCATAGGCTCGAACGAAAACCTGGATAAGTTCAAGAAGAAATATCATATAGAAAAATAATCAGCAAGGAGATAATAATGAAATTATTAGAGAAGTTAAAGACCATGGAGAAGCTTGCCCTTAAGGAAGTCGTAGAGGTGGCTAATCTTGACGAGCTGGAAAAGATAAAGGTCAAGTATCTTGGCCGAAAAGGCGAGATCACCTCTGCCATAAAAGGCATAAAGAATGTTGCGAAAAAAGACAAGCCAAAGGCAGGACAGTATATAAATGAATTAAAGGGTAAGATCGGCTCTTTATTGGATGAGAAGGAACAGTCTTTTAGGGACGCAGAGCAGACGCTTTTTGAGATAAATGACACAACGCTCCCAGGTTTAAAAAGAGAGATGGGCCACGCCCACCCGCTTTTAAAGACCATGGAAGACATTATAGAAATATTCCTCAGGATGGGATTCAAGTCTGTTATTACGCCAGAGGTGGAAACAGAATTTTATAATTTTGAGGCGCTTAATATCCCGAAGAAGCATCCTTCCAGGGAAACGTTTCATACATTTTATGTTGATGGCGGCAGGCTTTTGCGCAGCCAGACATCTACTGCACAGATCAGGATCATGGAAAAGGAAAAGCCTCCTATACAGGTCATACACGCAGGCAAGGTCTACAGGCCTGACGCAGTTGACGCGAGCCACTCATTCATGTTTTATCAGATAGAGGGATTCATGGTCGACGAGGGCATTGTGTTTTCTGATTTAAAGGGCATACTGGAGAAGTTTGCAAAGGAATATTTTGGCGACGATGTAAAGATGAAATTCAGACCGCACTATTTTCCTTTTACTGAACCCTCAGCAGAGATAGATATATCATGCTTTATATGTAAAGGCAAGGGCTGCAGAGTCTGTTCGCACAAAGGCTGGCTCGAGGTACTTGGCGCAGGTATGATAAATCCAAAAGTGCTTGAGTTTGTAAAAATAGATCCTTCAAAATATACAGGGCTTGCATTCGGCATGGGCATTGACAGGATCTGCATGCTAAAGCATGGCATTGATGACATAAGACTCTTTTACGAGAACGACGTTCGCTTTTTGAACCAATTCTAAAAAAAGGGGGTTATACTATGACCAGGCTAACCAGATTTTTTGCAGTAATTTTATTTATTGTGTTGTGTCTCGGCATATCCAGTATCGCAGAAGAGATTACACTTACCACGTATTATCCTGCGCCGTATGGGGCGTATGAGGAGCTGACCACGACAGCCAATACTTACTTAGCCACGACATCAGGGAATGTCGGCATTGGCACAGATGCTCCTGTGCAGACCTTAGATGTAGTTGGTACAGTCAATGCCACAGGTTATGAAGCTGGCGGAGTAGCAGGCGCTAGCGGCACATTTATTACAGCAGATGCTGTGCCAAAGACAGTTACAGTTGTAAATGGAATTATTACAGATATAACCCCATAGAAAGAGGTACTTATGCGAGTTAGTTTAGATTGGTTAAAGGATTATGTTGATGTGAAGGGCGGGCTGGATAAGGTGCAGCAGGCCCTTACCATGACAGGTCTTGAAGTCACCTCTGTCATTAATATAGAGAAAGACCATATTATGGATATAGAGATCACGCCTAACAGGCCTGATTGTCTGTCTGTCATGGGTGTTGCAAGAGAGTTTGCAGCAGCAATTGACAGATCTCTAAAGGTGCCAGCGTCGATCAAAAAGGCCTACATGAAAAAAGGACCTGGTCGTGGCTCTGCAAAGGTAGAGGTGTTAGATAAAAAGGCATGCCCCAGGTATGTAGGGTGTATTATAAAAAATGTCAAGGTAGGGCCTTCTCCCGAGTGGCTTGTTGAGAGGCTCAATGCAGTGGGCGTGAGATCCGTGAATAACATAGTTGATATAACAAATTATGTGCTTTTTGAAACAGGCCAGCCTCTTCACGCATTTGATCTTGATAAACTGGAAGGCGGAAAGATCATTGTCAGGAAGGCAAAGAAGGGCGAGTCAATAGTTGCTATCGACGGAGTCAAAAGAGAGCTAGAGCCAGGCATGCTTATTATAGCAGATGCGAATTCACCTGTAGCAATAGCAGGCATAATGGGCGGCAAACTCACAGAGATATCAGGTGAGACAAAAACGATCCTGCTCGAGAGCGCGTATTTTGATCCAGTCATTGTCAGAAAGGCTCAGAGAAAACTTAGTCTCGCTTCTGAATCGAGCTACAGATTTGAAAGGGGAGTTGATTTTGGCATGATCCTGGCTGCCAGTGTAAGGGCACAAGAGATGATCAAGGAAATCGCAGGCGGCAGGCTCAAAGGTACGCTGACTGATGTAGGCGGGAAGATACTTAATGAAAAAGAGATAGAACTAGATATGGACGAGATCCCTCGGGTGCTCGGCATAGAAATAAACTCTGCAGATATAATGGATATCTTTAAGAGGCTGGATCTGAGTCCTGCAAAGAAAGGAAAATCAAAGATACTTGTAAGATGCCCTTCATATAGGCAGGATCTGGAAAACGGCATAGATCTTATAGAAGAAATAGCAAGGCTTTATGGATATGATAAGATCCCTTCAAAGATCCCTGACTTTACAATACAAAAGACATATGAAGAAGAGAAAAAATCAGAGCTTCTGTTGGCAAAAGAGCTAAAGAATATTCTTTGTTCTTTAAGTCTTAACGAGATCGTTACGTATACCCTTGCGAGCAGGTCTAGCATAGAGGCGCTCGGCATATCTTTGGATGGGCTAGTGCGTCTTCAAAATCCTTTGAGTTCTAATCAGGAGTTTATGAGGCCTAGCTTGATTTCAGAGATGCTCGAGGTTGTTAGCTGGAATCTTAGCAGGGGCAATAGCCCGATACAGCTTTTTGAGATGAGCAAGATCTATCTCAAAGGTAAAGAAGCAGGGGAAGTATCAGAGAAGATGCGACTCTCCATCGGCATGTGCGGATCTACAAAAGGCAACTGGAAGGATAGACCAAGAGACCTGGAGTTCTTTGACTTAAAAGGTGTCATGGAGACCTTTTTACCGTCTATTGGCATAATGGATTATAAGATCGAGAAGGCAGATTCTTTCATATTCAGGGACGAGATATCGATCTGCATAAAAATAGACAAAGACATAATCGGTATTGCTGGAGAGGTGAAGCCGAGCATTGCCAGAAAGTTTGACATAAAACAAAAGGTCTATCTCGCAGAGATCGACATGGAAAAGATATTGCAATATGCCCAGCTCCAGAGAAAATTCATGGCGCTGCCAAGATATCCTTCCATCAAGAGAGACATCTCTATACTCGTGGATGATTCTGTGAGCGCAGAGGACATATTTGATTTGATAAAAGAGCAAGGCAATGAACTGGTGAAATCAGTCGATGTCTTTGATCTCTATAAAGGTCAGCAGATCCAAGAGGGTAAAAAGAGCCTTGCCTATACAGTGGAATATCGTTCAGACGAGAAGACCCTGAAGGACGAAGAGGTCATCCAGATACATAAAAATATACAAGATTCGCTTGTCAAGGAGCTGGGCGCGCAGATAAGGTGAAGACGTCCGAGTTGATTTATTCAGCTCTTTATGCTATACTATAAGTATCCCTGCAGCGCGCGCGGTGAAAAGGAAGTTTTTGAGCCAACACCATTAAATTGGGAGCCTAACGTTAGGTGTGGCTGTAGACCTGGTTCCTAGGAGCTAGGGAACACCAAACATCTAAGAGGGCACCCACTTGCTAAATGGGTTCAAAATACGGCCTTTCATGCGGCACTAGCGGGGATTTTTATTTTCTCATGCCTGATTTATTTGAATCCAAAAAAAAGAACGCGAATAAATACGAGCCCTTAGCAGTGCGGATGCGGCCAAGGACGCTGGACGAGTTTGTAGGCCAGACGCATATACTTGGCGAGGGTAAGCTCCTCAGGCGAGCGATTGATGCCGATAGGATCACCTCGTTAATTCTTTACGGCCCGCCAGGCACAGGAAAAACTGCTCTCGCGCATGTAATCGCGAATATTACAAAGACATATTTTTACGAGATCAACGCTGTGCTTTCAAATGTCCAGGAATTAAGGGATGCGATCAGGGCGAGTAAAGAACGAGAACGCGCATCTAACAAGAAGACCATACTTTTTATAGATGAGATCCACAGGTTTAATAAGGCGCAGCAGGATGTATTGATGCCGGATGTGGAGTCAGGCAATCCTGTATTGATAGGCGCTACAACGCATAACCCGTTTTTTAGTCTGGTCTCGCCGCTCATATCGCGTTCAATAGTCTTTGAACTAAAGAAACTATCAAAAGAAAACATAATTAGTATATTAAAGAATGCCTTGGGAGATAAGGAAAGAGGCCTTGGGAAGAAATCCATCAGGGCAGGACAGGATGTTTTGGATTTTCTCGCAGATGTGTGTGATGGCGATGCGAGAAAGGCGCTTAACGCGCTTGAAGTAGGCGCGTTAACAACAAAGCCAAAATCAGGAACCGTAGATTTTAATATAAAGGTAGCAGAAGAGTCTATTCAGAAAAAAGCAGTCCTGTATGACAATGACGAAGACGGGCATTATGATACGATCTCTGCTTTTATAAAGAGCATGCGCGGTTCAGACCCTGATGCAGCGCTATACTGGCTTGCGAAGATGCTCTATGCGGGAGAGGATCCCAGGTTTATTGCGCGTCGCATTGTTATCTGCGCTGCAGAAGATGTGGGCAATGCTGATCCCCAGGCAATTGTAGTGGCAAACGCAGCCTTTCAGGTGGCTGAGTTTGTGGGCATGCCAGAGGCAAGGATTCCATTGGCGCAGGCCACATGCTATATTGCGTGTGCGCCAAAAAGCAATGCAGCGTACCTTGGCATTGAAAAGGCAATGAAGGATGTAGAAGCACATAAGACGCTTGAAGTGCCGAAACACCTAAAAGATGCCAGCTATCCTGGCGCAAAAATATTGGGCCATGGCAAAGATTACAAGTACGCCCATCAATATAAAGATCACTATGTGGATCAGGAATATATCCCAGATAAAAAAATTTATTACGAACCAACAGATATTGGGTATGAAAAGAAAATAAGGGAATATCTTGATCGATTGAGAAAAAGATGAATAAAAAAGCAGTTGCATTATTCTCTGGTGGATTAGATAGTATGCTTGCCATAAAGCTCATTTTAGAGCAGGGCATAGAGGTGCATGCTTTGAATTTCCTGACTATATTCTGCACATGTACATCCAAAGGCTGTATGCACCAGGCCACAAAGGCATCTAAAGAATTAGGTGTGCCTTTAAAGGTAATGAACATTACTAAGGAATACATGGAGGTTGTAAAAAATCCTAAACATGGCCGCGGAAGGGCCATGAACCCATGTATTGATTGCAGGATTTTTACATTTAAAAAAGCCAAGGCTTTTATGGACGAGATAGGCGCGTCTTTTGTCATAACAGGGGAGGTGTTAGGGCAAAGACCTATGTCGCAGAGAAGGCATGCCATAGAACTGATAGAAAAAGAATCAGGGCTTAAAGGTTTGATCCTCAGACCGCTCTCTGCAAAATTATTTGAGGCAACCCTGCCAGAGAAAGAGAGGATTGTAGATAGAGAAAAACTCTTGGATATCCAGGGCCGAATGCGCGTAAAGCAGATATCTCTTGCAGAAGAATTAGGAATAAGTGATTATCCGTGCCCTGCAGGAGGATGTCTTTTAACAGACAAGGGTTTTTCTAATAGGTTAAATGATCTTTTGAAATATAAACCCAATTACGATCTTAGTGACCTCCATATCTTAAAGACAGGCAGGCAATTCAGGATAAATGCTAAGTCTAAACTGTTCGTTGGCCGCAATGAAAAAGAAAACGAGACGCTCCTTTCATTTAGCCAGCCAGGCGACTATGTCTTTGATATAATAGATATACCTAGCCCGATTGCTTTAGTAAGAGGGAAAGTTGACGAAAAAGAGCTGAATCTAGCTGCTTCTATCATTGCCAGATATTCAGATGCTAATTCCCATACTGTAAAAGCCTCCTATAAAACCCTGCCATCCCAAGAATTAAAATCAATCTTTGTCCAAGCAGCCCCTGACACTCTACTCCCAACTCTCAGACTTTAACTTTACATTTTAGGTCTTGCTTTAAATGTAAAGTTAAGTCTTTAGAGATTGTAATTATAAGTGCGAAAAATAATGAAATAAAAATGCCCCATAGCT
>CAZWYD010000035.1:0-11562 GCA_964637815.1 uncultured Planctomycetia bacterium | reverse complement strand
CTCCACCATTGTTATTATGAGTGAATTTTATCCGTTTAAGAAAATTGAGAAGAAGTGGCAGAAGGCATGGGAGAAGAAGGGTCTTTTTAAGATGGACCCTAAGTCTTCTAAGGAAAAATACTATTGTCTCATGATGTTTCCGTATCCGTCTGCATCTCTGCATGTAGGACATGGCAGGAACTACATCATAGGTGATGTTGTAGCGCGTTATAAGATCATGCATAAGCTCAATGTCCTGGCGCCAATGGGCTGGGATGCATTTGGTCTTCCTGCAGAAAATGCTGCTATAAAAAGTGGTATCCATCCTAAAACTTCCACATTGAACAATATAAAGACAATGAAAAAACAGCTCGATGCCTGGGGCGTAGGATATGACTGGGATAGAGAAATTGCTTCGTGCATGCCTGACTATTACAGATGGACGCAGTGGATATTTTTAGAGCTCTATAAAAAAGGTCTTGCCTATAAGAAAAAGGCCCAGGTCAACTGGTGTCCTTCCTGCCAGACAGTACTTGCAAATGAGCAGGTCGTGGATGGCGCGTGCGAAAGATGCTCAGCAGAGGTCGAGCTGCGCAGCCTGGAGCAATGGTTTTTAAAGATCACTGATTACGCGCAAAGGCTTCTGGATGATCTGAGCCTATTAAAGGATTGGCCAGAGCGGGTAAGGATCATGCAGAAGAATTGGATAGGCAGGAGCGAAGGCGTCGAGATAAATTTCAAGCTTGAAAAAAGCCGAGGTCCAGCCTCGGCTTTTTTGAGCTGTTTTACCACTAGGGTAGATACGATTTATGGCGCTACATATATGGTGCTTGCTGCAGAGCACCCAATGGTTGAGGAATTGATAAAAGGTTCTAGTAAAGAAAAAGATATAAAGAAATTCATCGCAGATGTTAAGAAAGAGAGTTTTACAGACAGGGTCTCAGCTACGACTGAGAAAAAAGGTATATTTACAGGCCGCTATGTTATAAATCCTGTGAATGGTAAAAAGATCCCGCTCTGGATATCGAATTATGTGCTGATGGAATACGGCACAGGCGCGGTAATGGCAGTGCCTGCGCATGACCAGAGGGATTTTGAGTTTGCGAAAAAGTATGATTTAGATATAGTAGTCGTGATCGATGATCCAAAAGAGCATCTTGATGCAAAGACCATGAAACAGGCTTTTATTGAAGAAGGCGTAATGGTAAATTCTGATCAATTCAATAGCCTGCCAAGCTTTAAGGCAATTGAAAAGATCTCAGACTACATGGAAAAAGAAAAGATAGGCAGGAGAAAGATCCATTATAAGCTGCGGGACTGGCTTATCTCCAGGCAGAGGTATTGGGGCGCGCCTATACCTATAGTGTATTGCGATAAATGCGGCATCCAGCCTGTAGATGAAAAGGACTTACCAGTTCTTTTACCTGAAAAGGTTAAGTTCAAACCCCACGGCGAATCTCCATTAAAACAAGCCAAGGCTTTTGTCAATGCAAAATGCCCTAAGTGTAGATCAAAAGCTCGACGAGAAATCGATACGATGGACACATTTGTGGACTCGAGCTGGTATTTCCTGAGATACTTGTCGCCAAAAGAAAACAAAAGACCTTTTGATAAAGAATTAGTCAATAAGTGGCTTCCTGTAGATCAATACATCGGAGGCGTGGAGCATGCGATCCTGCATTTAATGTACTCCAGGTTTATCGTTAAGGTACTCTATGACTTAGGTCATGTGGGTTTTAAAGAGCCATTCGCTAAACTCTTTACACAGGGTATGATCGTAAAAGACGGCGCAAAGATGTCAAAGTCCAAAGGCAATGTTGTAAATCCTGACGCGCTTATAAAAAAATACGGGGCAGATACAGTGAGGTTTTATACATTGTTCATTGGCCCGCCTGAGAAGGATGCAGAGTGGAATGATCGTGGCGTCGAAGGCGGATGGAGATTTTTGAACAGGGTCTGGCGACTTTTAGAACGTTCTTCAGAAACTCAAAATCCAAATCTAAAAAGAAAGATACACGTTACTATCAAAAAGGTAACTGAAGACATGGAAGGCGCGTTTCATTTTAATACTGCTCTGAGCGCAATAATGGAACTGGTGAATGAGATCTATAAACTTGATGATAAGGTAGACAAAAAGGCAATAGAGACAGTAGTAATCCTTCTTGCGCCGTTCGTGCCGCATGTTGCTGAAGAGATGTGGGAGAGATTAGGAAACAAGAAAAGCGTATTTGAAGCAGAGTGGCCAGGATATGACGAGGCTGCGTTAGCTCAGGATAGGATTACCATGCCAGTACAGATAAATGGCAGGGTGCGCTCAAAGATAGAAGTGGCATCAGGCGCGGGAGATGAAGATATTAAAAGAATCGTGCTTAAAGATCCTCTAGTCAATAAATGGACACAGGGTAAACCGCCCAAGAAAATTATTATTGTAAAAGGGCGACTTGTGAACTTGGTGGTTTAAGTGGAGGTTATGTAAGGTTATGGAAGGTTTCGTAAGGTTATGGAAGGTTACATTTTTCGTGGTAATTTGCCTATCTTTGTTTTCTTCTTCATTTCTGTACGCAGATACTATCCATCTAAAAAACGGAAATAAAGTCGAAGGTATTATCACAAAAGAAGATGAGGAATCTATCCAGATAAAGATAAATATCGGGGCCACGGTTGCATTTTTAAAGGAAGATATAAAAAGCATAGAAAGAGATTCTGGTGATGCGCATGATGAAATGAAAAAGTCTTGGGAAGATGAGAAGGCAGAAAGAAAAGTCGCAGACGTTGATATAGAAAAAAATATAGAAAAGGGCCTTGTTGAATACGAAGGCAAGTGGGTTACTTCTGAGGAAAGGGAAAGGCTTCAGGCAGTAAATATAGCCGGAGACGTAAAGAAGGAAGAGAAAAAGAGAAGATTTTCATTTGACGAGGATAAAGAAAAAAGATCAGATTTTGCAACAAAGCTTCTTAAGAAAGGGAAATGGTTTCTTAAAGAAACAGAACATTTTTCCATATTTTATACAGACCTGGCTCAGGCAAAGATAGTAAGTGACAAGGCAGAGTACTATTTTGAGAAGATAGCGTATGATTTGGGTTACGAGGATCAGATGAAGTGGAAGGCAAAATGCCAGGTATATATCGTTGAGAGCGTTGATAAATGGAAACCCTTTTTAAAAAAGATAGGATTTAATCCAGAATTAGTCGGAGGCTTTGTTCCTAATTTTAAGGAAAGAGAAATGTTTCTCTGTGTGCTTTCTGACGGATATCTCGCAGTGACATTCCCGCATGAATTAACACATCTCATATTCAAGGATATAGCCGGCAAGAGTACCATACCTCTATGGCTGAATGAGGGTCTGGCAAATTACGAAGCCAGCGTGACCAGCGTTTCTAACGAGCTCCTCGTAAAATACATAAAGCGTGGAAGCCACATCCTTCTCGGAGATCTCTTGCGCATGAGTTATCCTGAAGGAAAAAAGATGAGAGAGCTTTTTTACGCCCAGTCAGAAAAATTAGTGGAATTTCTCATTACCCAGCATGGCAGGAAGAAATTCAGAAGGTTTTGTGACCTTATATTAAAGGATCGCTCTTTTAAGGACTCACTTTTTAGCTCCTATAAAGAGGATTTTGAAGACATAGAGGATTTTAATATCCAACTCATTGAATATATTGTAAAATAGGAGGTGTAATATGAAGGCTAGGCTATTTTTAGTGTTGGTTATTTTTCTTATCCTTGGCTGCGCGGATGTAAAAACGCCTACGGCACAGTACGCATTAACACATCCTCTTAGCACAAAGACAATGGTTGTTTCAGGTACTAGCAAGGAAGAAGTAATCGAGAAGTGGGGCGAGCCGAGTGACGTAATAGAGATGGGTTTTGATGACACAGGGCTTAAGAAAGAGGCGTGGATATATGAGGCGTGGTTCCCGAACATGCCGCTCGACCACAGGCATTTTTCAAGAAGGAAGAAAATCTATTTCATAGGCGATCACGTTACAGGGTATGAAGACATAGAAGAGTCAGAGGAGGTGAATGAAACAAATTAAGCGGGTTATTCTGACTATATTTTTTGCGTGGTTTTGCCTTTCTACTCTAGGTTATTCCCTGGATAAAAAGGAGGCGATGAGGGAATATTTTGGAAAGGTTAATTCGATACTGTTGGAATTCCAGTTATTTGCAAGGGATTTGAGCCAGAATAGACATTCCATAGAAATGGGCCCTGCGAAGATGAAAAGTTATTTAGATAGCTTGAAAGACATAAAACCTCCTGAATTTATGGCCCGGCAACATAAGATGATCTCGTTATCAATAAAAAAGATCAGAATGGGGTTTTACGTATTGTCCCGTGGGAATAAGCCTGTTTCGACCAGGCTTGTCATGCGGGGCAGAGATTTATTGAAAATGGCGGCAAATGATATTGTAAAAGTAAGTAAAGAATTAGGACTTGTTAAAAAGAAGGAAGATACGAAAGAATAACTGGGGGTGAAAAATGAGAAAGATTTCCGTGGTTATTATCTCATTGGTTTTATTATCAAGTTTGTCATATGCTGCTCAAGACAAAAGAGAAGCACCGCAACAGTCTTCTTCGCAGCAAAAACCTATATTGCCGCCCACTGTCCCATCTGGTTCATCCGTTGTTTCTCCGACCCTTTCTCCTCATATATCTGTGCCTTCTATTGGAGCGACTACTATCAATACACCTACAGCTACTGTTTCACCTCAGATCAGCATACCAAGTATGCCAAGCACACCAACACCAGCTCAAGTCCCTATGCCGAATATGACTGCTCATGCAATGGTACCTCAGGTACCAATAATAGGAAATACTATAGGAGAGGTTGTCGATAAAGGTAAAGAGAAAAATGGTCGACTCTGGCTTGAGGTAAGAGATAGCTTATTTGAACAGGTAGTCAGGATTAAAATAAAAGATTTAAATAATACGCCCATAGTAGAACAGGCAGAGAGAAGGGGTTTTGAAGACATAAAGATAAAAGATATGGTGAATGTTATTTTTACCAATGATAATCAGGATAACATAGCCAATTTTATAAGCATTGTGACAGAGGAAGAGGCACAATTATATATAGGTACTCCAATATCTGAACAGCTGATAATGACAGACGAAACTAAAGAGTAGTGTTGGACATTTCAAGATCTGAAAGACGTATTATTTTAATAGCGCTTTTTATAGGCCTGCTTTATGCAGGCCTTTCTTATTATGTAAAGACAACTGCTGAGCCTGAGACGGTCCACATTGATCATTCCAGATTTTTAATCAATATCAATAAGGCTAACGAATTTGAGCTGGAGAGACTTCCTGGCATAGGCCCTGTTTTAGCAGGGGATATAGTGGCATACAGGCAGTCTATAGGTGGATTTACAGACATAGAACAGCTCAAGAATATAAAAGGCATAGGCGGTAAAAAGTTCAAGAATATAAAGGAGCTAGTGACTATAGATGAAAAAACTTATTGACGTAATAGATGTAATCTTATGGCGCGTCTACCCACATAGAAGCAAATATTTGTTGACAAAAAGGAGTTTTAGTAGTATATTTATAAGAGTTTATAAAACATATATAAAATGGTCAGTCCTATGAGTTGTAAAAATAAAATCAGAATTCCTTTCATTAAGATTATCTCACTTCTTGTGGCGGTGCTATTCCTGTCAACTAATACTGCCTATCCTTTGTTTTCCTCCAGGGACTCTGCTGCTTTAAGAGTTCCTTTTAGAGATGAAACATTAGAGAGGAATAATATTATATTGAAGGCACAAAAAGACAGGTTTAAATCCGTGATTCAAGATATATATGAAGATTCTAAGGGACTTGTTAGTTTGTCGCTCAAGGGCATGAAACCAGCTCAAGAACCTGACAATAGTTTTGGTTGGGAAAGAGTGTCGGAGCGAGACTTTATTGAACAAATGTCCACTGTTGTAAAACAGGGCTGCGTTGAACAGCAGGCTGCTGTGAAAGCGCCGGGATTGCTGAGCGAGCATGGGCTAGAAAATATAGTGATTTATCACCGCGCCATGTTGTGTCCAGGGGCAGTCTCTGGTTATGTACAGTGCTTAATAAGAGGTCTTTTAGCTAGAAACCCTGGGATTACAATACATGTTTTGTACTATAATTACGAAGAAGGCACAAAATTCTCAGAGATACCTTTACGGGATCATGGAGGAGATATAAGAGTCGTATTACACGGCATCCCAGTATTAAATGCGAGTACGCTAACGATAAGGACACATCTTAGAACTGCATTGGAGCACATAAATTTTTCACAGGGCATAGATTTCATTATGAATAATGAGCCTCGGCCGTCCAGTGTCTCCATGCTTGACTTTGCTGATGAAAGAGGAATAGCAGCGGCAATGTATTATCATGGAGGAAGGATTTATGAATCTACATTGGGTCTTTTGCAGCGTTCTACAATAGCCCTTACCAATAGCTATTGGTGTAGGGCTATCTTTAAGATGTTTGGTGTTAGGGTAGATGTGCTCCAATATGTCTTTAATCTTGCAGATCTCTTAGAAACAGCTGATTATAGTGTTATTGAAGGATTAAGAGAAAGACATGGCTTAAAAAATAAGACCGTGGTACTTTGTGTGGGTAGATACGATACTGAAAAAGGCCAGCTTGATGCAGTTAAGGCGCTAAAGATAATTAAGAAAAAAAGAAAAGAGGATTTAATCGTTGTTTTTATAGGTAATGAAAGCGAACAAGGTTACTTGGATTATTTAAAAACAGAGGCTTATAAGTATGGACTGATGGAAGAAAAAGAGGTTTTATTTCTTGGATTTTTACCCCGATCAGACTTAAAACACTGGCTTAGGTTGGCTGATATTGGTATTGTCCCCAGTGTATACAGTGAACCGTTAGGCATAGTTTCAGTAGAAATTCAAGCTAGCGGTACACCTGTCATAGTTTATGATAGCGGAGGTTTACCTGAGACACTAAGATATGGAAAAACAGGAATAATTACTTCTAGAAATAGACCGAAAGATCTGGCAGATGCTATTTTGCTGCTTACTGATAATGAGGAAGAAAGAAGGGCAATGGCACGCGAAGCGCTTAGATTTACCAGGCGGAGATTTTCTGCTGAAATGGCTACTTTGGAATTTGAAAAGATGGTGATACAGGCCCATTCGTTACGTAAGGAAGGTAAACGCATAAACCCCAGTGTTTTTTTTGATGTGGAATCTTTAGAGGTTAGGCATAATCAAACTTTGATAAAACACAAAGCGTTTTTGGAGAAAAGGAAGGGACGGTTCTTAGCCCAATCCCAGACCTGTCTCTAGAATTCAATAAAGTCTAATAAATTATTATACACACCAAGTACTCTTGCCGAATAACTACTCCACGTATAGTCTTCTGGTTTTAAAACAATCTTTGCTCTAACAGGATTGTGTTCTATGTAATTTACACAGTTTAAAAGATAAGAATCTTTTTGTATAATAAAACTTTTATATCTATCTTGCCAGACATGTCCTCCGGTTTTATATCTAAATTGAAAATACTGAGCATATGAAAGATTTAGCCCATGCATAAATTTACTTAATGCATCAGACTCAATAAAGATATGGACGTGGTTATGCATAATGCACCACCCATATATTTTGACACGATATCTACTTTTATACCTTGAAAGCAACTTTAAGTATTTCTCGAAATCTTTCTTTTCTCTGAAAATAGCCTGTTTCTGATTAGCTCTTGCTATAGCGTGATAACACACATTGTCTATGATGATTCTAGCTTGTCTTGGCATAATATACCACCTCCTTATTATATCAGACACATTTCAAGGGAATTTTCTTTCAAAAATATTTAAGATGGGACAGGTCTGGGATTGGGCTGAGAACCGTCCCTGGCTTACTCTTACTTTTCTATAACGATATCTTTTCCATAGACAAGCCCTTCTTTAGATGCAAGAATGTACCTGATGCATAAAAGGCCGCTTGCTGTAATTGCAATATTTTTTGCACTGGGTATTGTTGTTGCGAAATTCCTGCCTGATTCGATCGAGTTTCATCACGTATTTATATTTACCGCGTTTTTAATCCTTTCTACATTTATATTTTCAAAAAATACCCTTCTACTTTTATCAATAACTTCATTCGCAGCACTTATGTACATTAATTCCAATATCCTGCCAAATAATCATATTATCAATTTTCTTGAGGATGAAAAACTTAAGACAGAGATAGTTGGTGTCATAAAGAGCCCTGTTCTGACGCGAAGGCCGTATTTTGGGAAGATTAATTCGAGTTATGAGTTTGATGTAGAGGGACAAGGGACAAGAGACAAGAGACAAGGGGTTGGGAGGATCAGGATTCAGACGGAAAAGGATTATAGGTATGGGGATAGGTTGTTTGTTAAGGGCACAGTGAAAAGATTTAGAGATAGTTTTACAATAAATACAAGAGAGCAGAATGTGACAGTGCTTGCCAGTGATTATAAATCAAATCCGATTTTGAAATACATCTATGCGATCCGCGGGAAGCTCAAAGATCAGATCATTGATAAGATGCCTTTGGATAGTGGTGCTTTTTTAAGGGCGATCCTTCTGGGTGATCGCTCAGAGCTGCCAAAAGGCATTCAAGATTCATTTAAAAACTCAGGCACTATACATGTCCTGGCGATAAGTGGTCTGCATATTGGGATTATCGCGCTTATGATCCTTTATCTTTTTAGGCTCTTGAGGCTCAAGAGGGAATTTTCTTATATATTGACGATAATATTTTTGATATTTTTTGCACTTCTTACGCTTTCAAGGCCATCAGTAGTGAGGGCAGTGGTTATGGCATCTATATTTCTTACAGGTATGCTTTTAGGGAAAAAAGTGGATGTGTATAATTCGCTAGGCGCAGCAGCGCTTTTTATATTGGTCAGAAACCCGAAGGATATTTCTAATATCGGATTCCAACTCTCTTTTATGGCAGTACTTTCTATATTGTTCTTTACACCAAAATTCATGAGGCTTGTGAAAGAGGGCACTAATTTTTATATAAAGAGATTCTTGTATACACCTCTAGCAGTTTCAATATCAGCGTGGCTCGCTACAGCCCCTTTAATATGGTATTACTTCAAGATCACGACACCCATTGCCATTATTGCCAATCTTTTTATAATACCTGGCCTTTTTGCATTATTGATAGGCGGCCTGAGTTTTCTGCTGCTTGGCTGGGTACCATTCATAGGAGATCTCCTGGCAGGACTTAATAATTTTCTATGTCAGGTGATCTTTTTTCTCACAACCTTCTTTGCTAACTTTACATTTTAGGTCTTGCTTCAAATGTAAAGTTATGATATTATAGGGCACATGAAAAGACGAAGTATTATAGCTTTAATATTGCTTATATACTATATAGTAGTGGGGCAGGCGTTTGCCTTCTGGGTGTGGACGCCTGAGAGCGGCAAGTGGGAGAACCCTAAGTACGCGGCAAAGGATACGCCTGAAGAACAGCTGCAGCATGCCATGGGTTTTTACGAGGTCAAGAATTACAAGATGGCCCTGAGGGAGTTTAAGAAATTAATAAAGTATTACTCTCTTGCTAAAGAAGCGCCCTCTGCGCAGTATTATGTAGGCCGCATCATGGAAGACCTGGGTAAGCCATACGATGCATTTAAGGCCTATCAAAAGGTAATAGACCTTTATCCTTATACAGATTTTGTGGATGAAGTAATCGAGAGGCAATTTAAGATAGGTAATATGTTTTTATCTGGAGAAAAAGTGCAGATCTTGGGACCATTAAAGATGCCAGCCAAGGATAAGGCAATAGAAATATTCAAGGCAGTGGCTGATACTTCTCCATATGGAAAATATGCAGACCAGGCAGTGTTCAAGACCGGACTGGCCTATAAAGATATAGCTGATTATGACAGCGCTATAATGAGCTTCAAGGAAGTCATAGATAAATACCCTAGTTCCGAGCTTGTGGACACGGCAAGGTATCAGCTGGCAGAGTGCTCAAAGTTATTATCGTTAAGGCCTGAATATGATCAGACGCCTACGATAGCTGCCAGGGAAGAGTTCGAGGAGTTTATAGAGAAGTATCCTGAAAGTGAGATGTCAGAAGATGCCAGGGAGATAGTTGATAAACTTAAGGATAGAGAAGCAGAGAATGGGTATCAGGTAGCGCAATTTTATGAATCAAGGCGCATGAATGAGAGCGCAATTATATATTATGAGGATATAATTAAAAATTACCCTGACACACAATGGGCCAAAAAAGCCCAGGAGAGATTGAATGAGATTAAGGAGTAGTGTCATTGCGAGGAAGTCCCGAAGGGACGACCGAAGCAATCTATTAAGAGATTGCTTTGTCGCTTCGCTCCTCGCAATGACAGTGTTATTATCCAGCTGCGGCTACACCACCAGGGCTACTCTTCCGAACGATATAAAGACTGTCCAAGTCGCTGTATTCAAGAACAAGATCGATATAACAAAAGAAGTAAGCGCGAAGGATAAGTATGAAGTTTACAGGCCAAATCTCGAAGTGGATCTCAGGGACGAGATAGTAAGCAGGGTTTTTCTGGATGGACATTTAAAGGTGGCATCAGGTAGCATTGCCAATGCTATTCTCTCAGGAGAGATCACGCAATATAGAAAAGACCCTTTAAGATATCAGAATGAAGAAGTGCGTGAATACAGGATAAGTCTGGTATGTAATTTTAAATTAATAGATTCCAGGAGCGGAGAGGTATTGATAGAAGAAGACAATATCACAGGAGATACGACTTATTTTACCACTGGCACGCTTCAGAAGAGCGAGACAACTGCTTTAACCGATGCAATGCAGGATCTCGCGAGAAGAATAGTTAATAGAGTAGTCGAGAGCTGGTAATAAAAAATGCCCACCAAAATATTCCCCGCGTATCTTTTTCTTGGCGAAGAGAGTTTTTTAAAGCAAGAAGCGATCGAGAAGCTGAAGTCGACTCTTTTGGATAAAAACACTCAGGAGCTTAACTACAATACATTTTACGCTAAGGACAAAAATTTTAACGTCAGCCAGATGCTTGATGATCTTGATACCATGCCGTTTTTATCAAAGAGAAGGCTGGTGGTATTAAAAGAAGCTGATTCTATAACCGCATCAGCAAGGGCGTCGATCCTTTCTTACCTGGAGAGTCCAAGGGAAAGTTCTGTTTTTGTTATTGAAAGCGACCTACCTGCCATAAAAGGCGAGTTTCTTTTAAAGGCTTCAAAGGCCGCGCACCTGATCTATCACAGGAAGTTGACAGGCACTGGCATTAATACGTGGCTTGTTAAACGGGCTGGCCTTGCCGGCAAAAAGATCTCCATAGAAGCCATTAATGCAATAAAAGAAAACCTGCCGAATGATCTCAGGGTGATCTCTTCCAATATGGACAACATAATCTTGTATGTTGGCAAGCGGCCATTGATAAAAAAGCAGGATATTGAAAACATTATAGGAGTGAGTCCTTCACATACAGCCTTTGATCTTATAGATGCTATAGGAAAGAAGGATGCTAAAAGAGCGCTGCGCATATTTTCTACTCTTAAGAGAGATAAGAAACGAGAGACAGAGCTTTTAGGGCTTTTGGCATGGAACGCGAGGATGCTTTTAAGGATAAA
>CAZWYD010000034.1:0-11602 GCA_964637815.1 uncultured Planctomycetia bacterium | reverse complement strand
ACCCCAGACCTACAAGTAATCTGGAACCCTTATGGCAAAGACGCATCAAACGGCGACGATACGATTGTGGTCGGCGGCGTAAGAGGCCAGGTGGATTTCTAGAGGTGATTTCACTTGATAATATCAGGGAGTTTTTCTATCACGCGCGTCAGTCTTTCAAGGTTATTCTTTACTAGAAACAGTAGCTTTTCTTGCTCTTGATTTATGCTACCCGTTAACCTATCCAGCAGTATCTCTACGCCTTCTTTAGAAATCGTAAGCGGTGTACGAAGTTCATGATTTAGAGTTGCAATGGTATCTATTTCCTGAACCTTTTCTGGTGTATTCATCTCAGGCCTCCTTTTCTTGTCTTCAATATAACTATAACATATGGATATGAATTTTTTCTGAAGATAAAATGAATGTTTTATGAAATGTCAAAAATCTTTTACCTACCCTTGTATTTCAAAAAGCATTGAGTAAACTTATATGAAAAAGGAGGGACCATGGATAGGATACTGATCGTAGATGACAATGAAAGTATAAGGACTTTGCTCCAGGCAAGATTCCAGGTAAATGAATTTGAGTGTCTAATAGCTAAGAATGGCAAGCAGGCTATAGAGATTGCCAAGGCAAAACACCCAGCATTAATAATCCTGGATCTAATGATGCCTGAGATGGATGGCATTGAGACATATAAGGTCTTAAAGGCCTTTCATAGCACCAAGAATATACCCATAATCGTCTATACAGCGCAGGATCCAGAGATGGTAGCTAGAAAAGGCCTAGATGCACTGGACATAGTAGACTTCGTACTAAAACCCTTTGACTCAAAGGCCCTTGTCATGGCTGCAAAAAAAGCGATAAAAGAAAAAACCTAGGGGGCGTCTTACCTTATTAATCTGCCCTTGTATTTATATATAATATAGAGTAGACTTAGTTAGAGCAAATATGTGTTTTATGAGGAAAAGGATGGTTTTGAATTTAGAGTCGGAAGGTGTTATGAGAAGAAATTTAGTTCCTTTGATAATAGCAGGAGTGGTAATTTTTAACCTTACCAGGATTTGTTATGCTGATGAACTTTCTGAATTAAAGGTTCAGATGAAAGCAATGCAGAAACAAATGGAGGAGATGCAAGAGAAGATCGAAATATTAGAGGCTGAAAGGCAAGCCAAGATTGAGACTCCAGAAGAGATGGAAGAAAAGCCCTTATTTGTCAAGATTGGCCAGGGAGACTTAGAGATCAGTGGTTTTGCCCAGGTCCTACACCGTCATTATAAACTTGATTCCCAGAATGACAGCTTTAGTTTGCCCCGGGTTAGGTTAAAGTTTGACGGGCACGCAATACCAGAACTTGGATATCGTGTTCAGATAGATGTAGCTGCCTCTTCGGATATCCTGCGGGATGCATATATTAAATATACAAAGTATCCCTTTGCGAATCTGATTGTAGGCCAGACCTTTATCCCTTTTAGCGAAGAACAGCTTTATTCCACCGCTAGTTTAGAGTTTATTGATCGGACTCAGGTAACATCTACTCTTTCATACGACCGCGACATAGGTGTTCAGCTATTGGGAAACGTACTAAACAAAAAATTATCTTATGGCGCAGGGGTTTTTAATGGATCAGGAAGAAACACCACTGATAATAATGACAATAAGGATATGGTTGCAAGAGTGGTTATTTCTCCGTTTAAAGATAATGATAGCCTTCTCGAGGGTTTATCTTTAGGCGGAGCTATTCAATATGGAAAGCAGCTTCGCAGTGGAAATACAGAGGGCGACAGGACTGTTATTGGCGCTTTAGCTAAATATGAATACAGTAAGCTTAAAATACAAAGCGAGTATCTCTTTAGAACAGAAGAGCAGATTTCTGGCTTAAGCGATAAAGATGCAGATGGTTGGTATGTCATGTCCGCTTATTACCTCTTGCCTAAATTACAAGGGGCGATAAGATACGAGCAGTATGATCCGGATAAAGATGTATCTCGGGATAGAGAAGACAGGCTGACACTTGGTTTGAATTATTTCTTCAACGATTACCTTAAATTGCAGGCAAATTACTTGTTTAAAGATGAACAGACAGAAGAGGGCAATGATGAATTTGCCCTGCAATTGCAGATGAGGTATTAAAGGAAAAAAGGTGCGCGATGAAGACAATAAGAATATTCATGGCCTTCTGTGCCATGGCAGTTCTTTTTGCGGCAAACGTATGCGCGCAGGAAGAAAGAACAGAAATCATTTTAGGCTGCGAGAAAAGTTTTTTAACAGCCTCTGTCTGGATCGCAGAAAGTAAAGGTTATTTTCAAGAAGAGGGTATCAATGTAACAATAAAAGAGTATGATTCTGGAAAGGCTTCTTTTCATGCCATGATAAGGGACAATGCCAGCGATATTAGCACGGTGGCGCAAACGCCAATTATGTTTAACAGTTTTAAGCAGAATGATTTCGCTATTATTGCCGCGATGGTTCATTCTGATAATGATGTTAAAGTGCTTGCCCGTCAGGATAAAGGAATAAAAAATCCTTTAGATTTAAAAGGCAAAAAAGTAGGGATGACCAAGGGTTCTACAGGACAATTTTTCTTGGATCTCTTTTTGACTTACAAAGGTCTCACATTTTCTGAGGTGGAGGCCATTGACTTTGGACCAGCTGATTTACCTCAAGCCCTGGCAGATGGACAGGTGGATGCGATTTGTACATGGGAGCCTCACATTATGCATGCCAAGGAATTATTAGGTGAAAAGGCCTTTCTTCTGTCTATCGAGGCTATTTATCGAGAAGATTTTTATTTTGTGGTAACCGATAATTTTATAGAGAATAATCCGGGAGTCTTAAGGCGTTTCTTGAAAGCAATTGAAAAAGGCGAAGAATTCATCCAGGAGAACAAAGAGGAGTCGATAGATATCGTTTACAAGCGTTTAAAATTACATAAGGGGTCGTGCGCACCTTTAATCTGGGATATGTTTAATTTTGAACTGATATTAGACCAGTCCGTATTAACATCTTTAGAAGATGAAGCTAGGTGGGCGATAAGGGTGGGATTAACAGACAAAAAAGAGGTCCCTAATTATCTCGATTTCATCTATATGGACGCATTGGATGAGGTAAAGCCAGAAGCGGTGACGATTATTAGGTGAGAAGATGAAAATCAGAACCAATCTATTATTCCTAGCCATAGTTTTTATTATTTCTACTATAATTATTGTTCATATAGCATTTCAGAGCTTTGAGCTCATAACTAGAGAAATAGAAACCAATAGTTACAGCACTGAGATAATCAAAGATGTCTTTGAGTTGCATATAGTTACGCATGAATATCAGGAGCATCATGAAAAAAGGATGCAAAAACAGTGGTGGATGAAATATGATTCCTTATGTAAGCGCTTGGACAAGGGCAAGAAAGAAGAACTGCATCAAGAATACCATTCTATATTAGAGGCGATAACCAGAGAGCATAAAGCCCTGGGAGGTTTATTTTCACAGTTAGAGGCCAATTTTGCTAAAAGAAAGAAGCTAATTAAAGAAAATAGACCTCAGACAGAAATTAATCTTTCTCTTGCCTTACAAGACAGATTAATGGCTCAGGCTTTAATGAGGTCCCAAAAGGTAATATCAAATGCCTTGAGATTTTCTTCTGCATCACAGAAAAAAACAGCTCAGGTCAAGGAAAGGGCTAGTTTGATACTCCTGATTTTTATAGTTGTATTTGCTATTTTCACATGTTGCATTTTATTCTTTACCATCAGGAGCATTACAAGGCCTGTAAACAGGCTAGCAAAAGGCGCAGAGATGCTTGGAAAGGGAGATCTAAATTGTAAGATAGTCGTAAGGGGCAAGAATGAATTAGGCCAGCTGGCCACTGCCTTTAATCGAATGGCCAAAGATCTAAAGATTTCCAATGACAAGCTTAAATCATACAGCAAGGATTTGGAAAGAGAAGTGAAAGAACAGACTAGAGAGCTAGAGGAGGCAAAGCTGGGTTTGGAAAAAGCAGTTAAGGAAAGGACTAAAGAGCTGCAAGATAGGGTAAATGAATTGGAACGTTATCATGAGGCCACAGTTGATCGAGAGCTGCGAATAAAGGAGCTGCTGGAGAGAATCAAAGAGCTCGAGGAAAAGAAGGGATAAGAGAGATGGGCATAAAAGATAAGTTGCGCGACAAAGATGCATTGAGATTTGAGATCTTAAAGATTTCACAGCTGAACGAATCACTTCAAAAAAAATGTGAGTCAATGGTTTCTTTGATAAAGAAATGGTTAGGTAGTGATGTTGTTGCCTTGAGATTAAAAGAAGGTGATGATTTCCCTTATTTTGTTAATAATGGCTTTCCGGGAGACTTTATAAAATCAGAGAGCTGTCTTATTGCCCGCGATGAAAAAGGAAATATGCTAAAGGATGAGAATGGCGAGCCAGTATTAGCATGTATGTGCGGGAATATTATTAGGGCCAGGTTTAATCCAATCAAACCCTTCTTTAGTAAAGGAGGTTCTTTCTGGAGTAACTGTACAACTGATCTATTAGCATCTACAAATGAAAAAGATAGAATGGCAAACACTCGCAATACGTGTAATAGCTATGGATATGAATCTGTTGCATTAGTACCTATTAAGACCACTAGTGACAATATCGGATTATTCCAAATCAATGACAAAAGGCAAAATCTTTTTACGCCTGAGGTAATAGAATTTCTTGAAGAAATCGGGTCTATAAGCGGTGTCGTGATCGAAGCCGAAAGAGCAAAAGAGGCGCTAAGAAGATCTCATGAGGATTTAGAAAGAAAAGTCAGGGAAAGGACTGCTGCGCTATCAGCAAGTGAGAAAAAGCTTAAGGAACGAGTGAAAGAACTAGAGACTTTTCATGACATGGCTGTGGAGAGGGAACTTAAGATGGAGGAGTTGCGGAATAAGGTCAAAGAGCTCGAGGCTAAGCTAAGAGGCAAGAATGCTTAAGGATCTAAAAATCAACACAAAATTAATCATTGGATTTTTAATAGTTGTGATACCGCTGAGTTTTATTTTTTACAGAGTACTTTTATATAGTCAGAATAAAAATTTAGAAAATAGAGTAATAGAAAGGATTAGGTATATAGAAAAGAGGCTTCGCAGCCTTAAAGAGAGCGATACAAAGATTCTAGCTTCTACCTTGCAGGTTATTGTCCAGGATAAAGCCTTTAAAGATGTGTACCTGGAAAAGGATAGAGACAGGCTATATAACTATGGGCAACCGTTATTCCAAGCCCTTAAGGACAAATATGGCATTACCCATTTTTATTTTATTCTTCCTGATGGCCGTTGTTTTGTGAGGTTACACAATAAAGAGGTATATGATGACCTGATAACAAGGGCTACTTTTTACAAAGCAAGAGACGCAGAGAATCTCGCATCAGGGATTGAACTGGGAAAGACCGCATATGCCTTAAGGGTGGTTTCGCCTTATTATAATAATGGCGAATTAATCGGCTATGTGGAATTAGGGGAGGAAATCAACCACTTTTTAGAGATCCTAAAGAGCGAGAGCAATGATGAATATGCGATTTTTGCTGACAAAGAATATTTAGACAGAGAAAAATGGCGCTCTGTAAGACAGATGGCAGGGTTAAGAGATAACTGGGGTGATTTTGAAGAGCATGTTATTCTTGGAGAGACTGCAGAGGGAAAGATGGAAGAGGCGCTAGCGTCGTATCTTATAGAAACTAACATAGAGCGTATAGAAAAAGGAGAGATTTTTTTACAAAAACTTCAACTTGAGAATAAGGTCTTTGCATACGGAGGTTTTCTTATAAAAGATGCTACGGGAAAACACTCTGGAGTAGTGTTATCTCTAGCTGATATTACAGATCAGGTTATTTTTAACCAAGAGGATTAACCGCGTTACTTTAAGTATGGCAGTAGTCATATTTATTGTAGTCTTAGGCATAAGCTTTTTCGTCTCCCACTCTATTTCCAGCCGCATCATAACAATAAGGGATGCCGCAGGAAAAGTCGGTAGAGGTAAATTAGATACTAGAATAAGTGCTGACTCAAAAGATGAGCTGGGCGAGCTAGCAGCTTCTTTCAACACCATGGCTAGCGGCCTAAAGAAAACAAGTGAAGCTGAGAAAAGAGCAGTAGAAACTGAGAAAAAAAGGGCTCAGGAGCTTTTGAGGCTAAAGAGCGAATTAGAGAAAATAGTCTCTGAAAGGACCAAGGAATTAAGGCAACAGGTCCAGAAATTAACCAAAGGCCGGCGGGCCATGCTTTATATGATCGAGGATTTAAACAGGACTTCTAAAGAGCTGAAGGAGACAACTGTTTCAAGAGACGAGCTGACAGAAGAAGTCGCGAGGCGCAAGGATGCAGAAGAGAAAATGCGAGAGGCAATGGACATAAAATCAGAATTTACTTCCATGGTATCGCACGAGCTTAGAACGCCTCTTACTGCTATTAAGGAGTCTGTGAATATAGTTTATGAGGGTGTGGCAGGCAAGCTTAATAATGACCAGAAGAAATTGTTGTCTGTTACAATGCGAAGCACAGACAGGCTCAGCCGTCTTGTAAACGATGTCCTGGATTTCCAAAAACTCGAAACAGGAAGAATGATATTTGTTTTTCAGGAACATGATATCAATGATACCATGAAAGAGGTTTATGATGCCATGCTCCCTTTGGCAAAGAAAGATGCGCTCGATTTCAATATAATTTACGATGAGAAAATCCCAAAAGTAAGATTTGATAAAGACAAGATCATCCAGGTCATTACGAATCTTGTTAATAATGCCGTTAAGTTTACAGAAAAGGGCAGTATAACAATTAGATCGAGCATGCAAGGAAATATAGTACAAGTTTCAGTGCAGGACACGGGATATGGGATTAAAGAAAAGGATATGCCAAGGCTATTTCAAAGATTTGAGCAGCTGGAGAAAGGTAAGAATAGAAAGATAGGAGGCTCAGGCCTTGGCCTTGCTCTCTCCAGGGAAATAATCAGAGGACATAAGGGGAGGATTTGGGCAGAATCAACGTTTGGGAAAGGGTCAACCTTTTATTTTGTCTTGCCCATAAAAGAAAGAAGGAGCTGATTATGGGTAAAAAGATTTTAGTTGTTGATGATGAGCCAGATATTCTTAAGGTCGTGACTTTTAGATTGAAGAAATTTGGGTATGAGATTTTAGAGGCAGTTGATGGACAAAAGGCATTGCATCTTATTGAAAAAGAAAGGCCTGATTTGATACTATTGGATCTGCGCCTTCCTGTAATGGACGGTTATGAAGTCTGTAGGCGTGTCAAGGCAGACGAAAAGTTAAAAGATATACCTGTTGTGATATTAACTGCCAGTGTCACAAGTGATATGCAAATAAAGATCGAACAGCTAAAGGCAGACGATTATGTGATAAAACCATTTGATTCAGAAATGTTATTAGCCAAGGTTAAGCATTTCCTTGGCTAATTTTAGAGAGAGAGGTTTATGGATAAGAAGAAAATTTTAATTGTTGATGACGAGCAGGACTTGGTGCATGTTGTTGAGTTCAGGTTAAAATCCGCAGGATACGAGATTATTACTGCTTACGATGGCCAGGACGGCCTGAGCAAGGCGCGCAGTCTAAACCCGGATTTAATTATCCTGGATCTTATGCTTCCAAAGATAGATGGGTACAAGGTCTGTCGCATGCTTAAATTTGACGATAAATATAAAAAGATTCCTATAATACTTTTTACTGCCAGGGCACAGGAAAGTGATAAGAAAATGGGCGAAGACGTGGGCGCAGATGCATACATTACGAAGCCATTTGATCCAAAGGTGCTTTTGGGGAGGATAGAGGAGCTGTTGAAATAGAGATTGCTTCGCGCCTTTGGCACTCGCAATGACAAGAACGTAAATATTGGCTGACATTTCAATGTTTACGTGTATAATTGGAGTATGATAGCTCGGACCCTTGACCTTAAGAGGTATAAAAATTCCTTATTTCTCTTTGGGCCTCGCCAAAGTTTTATGAAGCAACTAAAGGCAGTGTAATTAGGATTATGAAAGATCAAGAGACCCAGATACTAGAGTTAAAACAGGCGCTTTTGAAGGCGAATGAGGACATAGAGAAGCTTTCAAAGGTGCGGTCTGATTTTGTCTCTATTATTTCGCATGAACTGCGCACGCCGCTCACCTCTATCAAGGAGAGTATTTCTTTGGTTTTAGATGGAATCGCAGGCCCAGTGACTGATGATCAAAAAAGATTCTTAAACATGGCAAAGAATAATATAGATCGCCTGGCATCAGTGGTGATCGATGTATTGGATTTTTCAAAGCTGGATTCTGGCAGGATCACGATGCACAAGAGAAAGGCGAATATCAATGAAGTTATAAAGCAAGTTCATGAATCATACAGGGATTTTGTCGAAGGAAGAGGCCTTACATTTGAGTTAAGTCTTTCTGGTAAGATCGCGGCAACATGGTTTGACCCTAAGAGAGTAGACCAGGCAATAAGAAATCTCTTGTCCAATGCAGTAAAGTTTAATAAAGAGAAAGGCAGGGTAAAGATATCCAGCAGTAAAGAGCTCATAGAGGGCAAAGAGGTTATAAAGGTTATAGTGGAGGATACAGGTGTTGGGATTCCAAAAGAGGATGTGTCGAAGCTATTCAAGCAATTTAGTCCATTAGATGCGAGCATGACGCGCGATCGTAGAGGTATGGGCATAGGGCTTGCTATTTGCAAGAGGATTATAGGTTATCATGCAGGAGATATATGGATAGAGTCTAAAAAGGGTGTTGGGACCAAAGTCATATTTACACTACCGATCTATAAAAGGGATAGTGAATTTAATTTTCTGCTGGATGAAGCAATAGAGAGGGCAAGGTATGCGGACCTTGAACTTTCATTGATCCTTTTTAAGATCAAAAACCCTAAAGATGGAGGCGAAGAGAATCTTTCGAGTTTAGAAGAGATCATGAAAACTACTGTTAGAGGGCCAGAGGACAAGATTACTAGATTTAAGGGTGGGAAATGCGTAACTATGATAGCAGGTGCTAATAAATATGGCGCGATGAAGATAATAGAGAGATTAAAGACACAGATTAAAATTTCTTTAAATTATGGGTTAGCAGTTTTTCCTGATGATGTGGAGAATAAGAGAGATTTAATAGAAAAGGCTGAGAAGGATTTAAAAAACAAGAAGAATGCTATTTAAATATGGAGGTTTGACATGAATAAGAAAAGAGTCTTAGTGGTTGACGATGATCAGGATTTAATAAAGATGTTAAAGCTTAGGCTGGAGGCAGAGGGTTTTGAGTTTATGTCTGCTGAGGATGGGGAAACCATGCTTAAGGTTATGAACACAAAAAAGCCGGATGTAGTAGTATTAGATATTATGCTTCCAAGGGTGGATGGGTATACAGCCTTAAGGGAGATGAGAAAGAAAGAGGAATTCAAGGATATACCGGTTATTGTATTAAGCGCTAAGGAAAAGAGAAAAGTAGGAGATCTTTTTGCGCTCGAGGAGATTGCATTTTTTGTAGAAAAACCATATGAGACAAGGGATTTGATGCAAAAGATAAAAAGTGCAATAAACGGAGGCAACTAATGGACAAGAAAAAAATACTTATAGTCGATGATGAAGATGATCTTCGGAAGATGGTGAGGTTTCGTCTCGAGGCAGTGGGTTATGATGTTAGTGAGGCAGCAGATGGCCAGGAAGGCTTGGCCAAGGCAAGAACAGATAAGCCGGATTTGATGATATTAGACCTGATGCTTCCCAAATTGGATGGTTACAAGGTATGCAGGATGCTAAAGTTTGATGAGAAGCACAAACACATACCTATAGTCATGTTTACTGCACGTGGACAAGAAAAGGATAAGCTGATTGGTAAAGAAATGGGCGCAGACGCGTACATAACAAAACCGTTTGAGCCAAAGGTGTTGGTGGAGAAGATAAAGGAGTTGCTGGAAAAATAGGAGGAAACCATGGCTGATCTACAGAAGAAGATCCTTGTTATCGACGATGAAGAAGACATGCAGAAGCTTTTGAAGGTGAGGCTTGAGCAGGAGAGTTTTCAGGTAGTAACAGCTGGTGATGGGGATGTTGGACTAAAGGCAGCAGAACAGGAGCTACCTGATTTGATTATCCTGGATATCATGATGCCCAAGGTAGACGGGTTTAGCTGCTTAAAAGATATAAGAAATCTTCCAAAGACAAAAAATATCCCTGTCCTTATACTTAGCGGTAAAGAAGAGGAAAAGGTAAGGGACTTATTTGCGTTTCAGAAGATCAGTGGTTATATTGAAAAACCATTTGAGCTGGATGATCTAATTGCGAAGGTAAAGGAAGTACTGAAGATATAATGGCTATAAAAGTACTACTTGTCGATGACGAGAAGGATATCATAGAGGTCACAAAGGTGCGCCTTGAGTCTAAAGGTTTAGAGGTGGTGTGCGCGTATGATGGGTTAAGTGCACTTGATAAGGTAAAAAGCGCAAAGCCTAATGTCATACTTTTGGATCTATTCATGCCTGTTATGCATGGTTACGAGGTATGCAAGAAACTAAAAAGTACTCCAGAGACAAAAGATATACCTATTATATTGTTTTCAGCTGGACTGTGCAGGACATCGTGTCCTAAAGAGGCAAAGGATGTAGGCGCAGTGGATTTCGTAGCAAAGCCATTTGATGTTGAGGAGCTTATTGATAAGATAAGATTCTACGCTAAAAGATAATTATGGATACGAAAGTCTGGAATGGGATAATTAAAGATATAAACGCGCAGTTGGATCTGGATGCGTGTTTGAAGACCTCTATGGACAAGGTCTCTGATTTATTGGGTGTAGAAAGGGGTTCACTTATGCTCTTGGATAAGGAGAACCAGGAGCTTTCTATTAGGGCAGCAAAGGGCCTAAATGAAAACATTATCAAAAAGGCTAAGGCTAAGGTAGGAGAGGGCATTTCCGGATGGGTCGCGAAAAACAAAGAGCCTCTTCTTATAAAGGATATAGCTAGAGATAAAAGATTTCGCAGGAGAAGCAAGGGTTATCATAATAATTCTTTATTGAGCGTGCCGCTAGTGGCAAATGATGAAGTCCTTGGCGTTATTAATGTAAACAATAAAGTCTCGAAAGAGACCTTCCAGGAAAAAGATCTTGATATCTTAAAAGAGATGGCCTCGCATGTTTCTGGAGCGATCGATAAGTCTTTGAAGTATGAGGAGATAAAAAGACTTAGCCAGCTAAAGCTGGATTTTGTAGCTACGGTCTCGCATGAATTGCGTTCACCTCTTACGTCGGTGAAAGAGGCCATGAATATTTTACTCGACGGGTTAGCAGGGGAAGTAGATCCTAATCAGGAAAAGTTCATTACTATTTCAAAGAATAACATAGATAGAGTCTTGCGTCTTATAGAAGAACTTTTGGATCTTTCCAGGCTCGAGGCAGGCAAGGTTGATACAGAAAGAAGCTTCCAGGATATATGCACTGTGGCAAAAGAGGCCTATGAGACCATGAAGATAGACGCTGACAAAAGGGATATAAGGCTTAAATTAGACCTGTCACATAAGAAGCTGGAGATGTGGTTTGACCGTGGTCAGATCGAAAGGGTATTTACGAATCTCATAGGAAAAGGGACCGGAAGACACATCATATACCCCACTAGTCTGAAAATCTATCCTTT
>CAZWYD010000033.1:7183-12482 GCA_964637815.1 uncultured Planctomycetia bacterium | reverse complement strand
AGACGTTCAGTGAGTAGATGGGGTGGAATTTTTTTCCTTCCTTAAATGTCCTTGCCTTATAGGGGATTGGCACTTCTTTGATCTTAAATTTTCCTTTAGCTATCCTGGCAGTAAGTTCTGCTGAATCAGCGCCAAAACCTTTACTTGTAAATGTCACTCCCTTGACTGTACGAGCCTTAAAGACCTTGAAGCATGTCATGGCGTCTGTGACATGCGTACCATATAAGAGATTGGTGAGCATGGTACCAAAGCGATTGGCCAGAAAATACGCTAGCTTCATGTTTTCCGGTCGCTTCTTGTTCAGGAATCTCGAGCCATATACAACGTCGGCATTTTGCTCTAAGAATGGTTTTAGAAGATCAGGGTAAGAGTATGGACTGTATTCCAGGTCTGCGTCCTGGATTAGCAGGATATCTCCTGTTGCATGCGTAATGCCTGTAGATAACGCCGCACCTTTGCCCTGGTTTTTTACATGATGCACGACTCTTATGCCAGGCATTACAGCCTGCGCCTTCTCCACGGTCTTATCCGTCGACCCATCATCTATAAGGATGACCTCTTTTTCAGCCGAAATCCGGACTGACTTTATATCCCCCAAGACCTTCTGAATAAACCGTTCTTCATTATAAGCCGGGATCAAAATAGAAACTTTCATAACCCAAATTATACCCTACTTTTACCCATTTTGCAACTTATAACCGCTTGCCTTGTCAAGCCAAAAGGAGCGGTCTGGGAGCTCAGGTGAAAATTTCCCTCCTCGCTTCGCCCCGCCCTTTCTGCGAAAGGGCGGGACTCCGCTCGGAAACAGGTCGCCTTTCATTTTGCATTTTGGTGGGGCCGAAAAAACTTACCCGACACCATAGGTGTCGGGGTCGAACAGTTTTCGGCCTTTTTGTCTCATAAAATGTGACAGAATAAACCACCAAAACGCAAAATGAAAGGCTAAATTTTCAATTCGCTCCCAGACCGCTCCTTTTGGCTCGACAAGTTTACATTTAAAGCAAGACCTAAAATGTAAAGTTATCTTGATGTTGTAGGACACCCCATGTCCCACAACATAAGTATCATAATTATATTTGCACCTATATTGGTTATATAGTAGAATAGGTGATATGGTGAAGAGGTTGTGGGATAGAGGATGGATACCAGCTCTTATTATAATGGGAGCTGGTTTTTATTTGTTTAGCGTATCCTGGCTCAGGTGGGGGAGCCTCTTGATAGATACAGGTAGGGAGCTTTATTTACCTTTAAGTATCCTTTCCGGCAAATTGCCCTACAAAGACATATTTTATGACTTTGGCCCTTTTTCACCATATCTGAATAGCCTTCTATGTATGATCTTTGGCGTTCATATGCGCAGCTTCATAATAAGCGGTACGCTAACAGCTACTCTAATGTGCGTGCTCTTATATAAGACATCCCGCATATTTTTAAACTCGCTTTTTTCAACACTATGTGTGCTTACCTTTCTTTTCGTATTCGCGTTCAGCCAACACTATGAAGCAGGCATCTTCAACTACATCATCCCGTATAGCTATGCCTCGATCCATGCTATCGCGCTGGCGTTTTTAGCCTTATTCTTCTACTATCGCAGCCGCACATACCTTTCCAGCTTATTTACAGCACTTTTGCTTATTACTAGAGTAGAGGTAGGTGCTGTGCTTATTGTTTCAATATTTATTGGCGTAATTCTTGATAACGAGAAAAAGAATAGGCTTAAAAGAATAGCGGCCTATTGTTTTTTTCCAGCTCTTGTCGCAGCTGGCATCTATGGATTCTTTGCTATTATTACAGATTCCACCATAGCAAGCAGAGAGTCACTTTTAGTAAACTTGGACATAAAAGGCCCTCTTACAGGATATACTCTTGGCACTATTGATTTCTGGAAAAACATAGGAACCATACTAAAAACAAGCTTATATTATGTAGGTACAAGCGCTGTATTTTTTGCTGCAGGCTGGCTGATTTCTCGAAAGAAGAATCTTATTGGTGTTGGAGTGACATTGTTTATTGCTGCTACCACTGTTTTATTTCAAAGGGAATTCTTTCATTATAATGCGCAATATCGATGCGTACCTATTATCTGCATATTAGTATTTATTGTCAGCTGTCGAAAATATCTCAAAAAGAAAGACAGAGAAGACCTATTTTTAGCGGTTTTTTCTATTTTTTCACTTCTTTTATTAACACGCATGTTTTTTAATGTCAGGGCAGAACATAGTGGTTTTTATCTGCTTGTGCCTGGCATGCTATGTTATTACATCTTTTTTCTGACAATGATCCCGCGTATATCACAGAGAAAAGATGTCCGCGCTTTTTATAGATTTGCTTTTACAGTTCTATCAATATCTTTTATCATGGCCCATATACCTATCTCGCTTTATATGTATAAGAATCGTACAATGAGGATATCTTCTCCAAGGGGCGCGATGCTGGTGCACCCTGGTTATTATAGATGCAAACAATTAGTGGAGTATCTGCGTAAAAACACTGACCCGTCTGATACTCTTGTAGTGTTTCCAGAAGGCCTGACCTTAAATTTTCTCTCTGAAAGAGAGAACCCGCTGTACCAGTATACTTTTTTGCCACTTTGGTTTTTGTTAAAACCAGATTCTGAAGAAAACTTGGCCAAGGAGTTAGAAGAGGGAAACGTAAAATATGTTGTTATATTGAGGCGCTTGACCTCAGAATACGGGGCTGCGCGATTCGGCATGGATTATGCGCAGGGTATCATGCGCTATTTGGCAGACCATTATGTTATTGAGAAGCAATTTGGGGCATGGCCCTTTACCAGCAATGAATTCAGCCTGGTGCTTTTGAAAAAGAAACCACAGAGGACACAGAGTAATAAATAATTTTCTCTGTGCCCTCAAAAAGAATGCACTCTAAAAGATATTGCAAAAAAGATAACCCTAGTGTTTTAAGACTGAAAGAAGGGATAAAAAGATTAATCTTATGAGAACACAGAGAACTTTTATTATAAAAAATCTCTGTGTTCTCTGTGGTATCTTTACAGAAGGTGTCGATGAATAAAATTCAAAAAGTACTTCTGGTGGTTCCACCAGGGACATCATATGTTCAATTAGATGGGGCAAAACAGTGCAAGGAATGTTTTCCGCCCTTAGGTTTGGCATATCTTGCCTCAGAGCTAAAGGCCTCAGGTCAATATGATGTGAGGGTATATGATATGGTTGTTGAAGATTTCTGGAAGGAAACCTTTATCTCGAGCGATACTGTACTTTATGGCTCTTCCTTCAAACAATACCAGAAACTCCTGGAAGAATATAGGCCGGATTTAGTTGGAATACAGTGTATGTTGTCCAGTCGCTCTAATTCTGTATTAGAACTTTGCAGGATCACCAAGGAGCTTAACGATGAGATCTTCACGGTTTTAGGCGGACACCATGCCGCGGCGCTTCCTGAACATGTACTGCAGAAGCATACGGATTTTGTAGTATTAGGAGAGGCTGATCATAGTTTTCCAGAATTGGTTAACAGGCTAAATAACGGCGGCGACATTTCTAAACTCAATGGGATCGCATATAGGCAAAATGGAAGAGTTATCGTACAAGAGCGTCGTGACTTCGTAAAGGACCTGAATAGCCTGCCTCTTCCAGCATGGGATATTGTAGGCCTTGAGAAATACTGGCTAGGTGTTATATCTATGGGCGGCCCCCCAAAAAAGAAGAGATATGCAGTGATGAATGCCTCTCGAGGCTGTCCTCATAATTGTTGCTATTGCGCTGTGCCTCATCATACGCGTGAAAGGAATTACAGGGAGCGGGATTTAGACAAGGTAATTAACGAAATAAAGTGGTTAATAAATAGGTATGGCATTGAAGAGGTGCAGTTTACAGATGATAATTTCTTTGTAAATAGGCACAGAATAAAAAAGCTTTGTAGGCTCTTGATATCTAATTTTCCAGGAATACATTTTTCGGTTCCCACAGGTGCAGATCTACCTAATTTGGATTTTGAATTAATAGACCTTTTAAAAGAAGCAGGTTTCCATGACCTTATGCTTGGAATAGAGACAGGAGACATTGATACCCAGAGGAGGTTTGTTGATAAAAAGATAGATTTGTCTCGCCTGAAGGAAAAAATAAACTATATAAAGCATGCTGACCTGGAGCCATATGGCTTATTTATGATAGGTTTTCCTGATGAAACGCCTGAGCAGATTCAGAGGACAGTAGATTTAGCGACTTCTCTGGATCTCGACAGGATACTTTTAATAATGGTCACGCCTTTACCCGGTTCACGACTCTATAAACATTGCGTAGAGAATAATTTATTGTACGATGATTTTGACGTTGCAAAACTTCGCTACTCAAATACCTTTATTAAAAATAGACATATTTCCAGGGAACAGCTGGAGGGCATAAGGAGAGATGCCTGGAGAGAATATATGTCAGAACGTATTAATATCGAAGAATACGATAACAGGGGATGGTCGCAGGATCCCGGCAAAAAGGCAAAAAAGGTATGAAGAGAAAGATACTTATAGTCAAGATGGGCTTTACAGAGACTATTGATAAAAGGATTTCTACTGAGAGCGTTAGTCTCGGTGATGTCTTCAGGACAACAGCAATACTTCATCTATTCAAGAAAGACCAGGTAAGCTGGCTTACTACTAAGGAGGCTAGCCCTCTTTTGGAAGGCAATCCTTACATAGACAGGTTGTTGATCTATGATTTAAGTACTAGTCTACAGCTTCAGTCCGAGCGGTTTAATATGATTATAAATTTGGAAAAGGTCCCAGGTGTATGCGCCCTGGTGGATTCTATGCAGGCATGGAAGAAATATGGTTTTAGATTTGATATAAAAAAGGGGGCAGCAGAGGCGTACGAACATTCATACGAGGCTGTGGCAAATTCTGAAGATCCTATCCTGCGCAGAAACATGAAAAAGAACTGGACCCAGATGCTTTATGAGATGGTAGGTGCGAAGTGGTCAGGGCAAGGTTATATCTTGGCCTACAAGCCAAAGACCAAAGAAAGATTTGATGTAGGATTTAATGTTAAGGTTGGAAGTCGCTGGCCAAACAAGGCCTGGCCTGAAGAAAACTGGAAGAGATTGGAAGGATTAGTGAATGGAAGACATGTGGTTTCGTACCAGCAATCACTTACTGATATAAATGGCTATATTGATTGGCTCAATAGCTGCAGACTTATTATTACAAATGATTCATTAGGCCTACATCTTGCTATAGCCCTAAATAAGAAGATAATCGCATTATTTGGTCCGACCTCAGAGAGGGAGATTTTTAATGTTGATAATGCCATAACATTAACACCAG
>CAZWYD010000033.1:0-7083 GCA_964637815.1 uncultured Planctomycetia bacterium | reverse complement strand
AGCCACAAATTAATGTATCATGTGGATAGGGTTAGCCAGTGGCAAAAAGGAGAGGCCACGTTTCCTATTTATCTTGAGATTGCACCTTATGGCGGCTGTAATCATCGTTGTATCTTTTGCGCATTAGACTATATTGGCTATAAGCCAAGATCTCTTGATGTTAAGGCCTTGCAAAGGACTCTTAGGGCTGCAGCTAGTTGTGGGGTAAAGAGTGTGATGTACGCGGGCGAAGGTGAGCCTCTTTTGCATAAGGATATAATAGCTATAGTGGAGACTACAAAAAAGGCAGGTCTTGACACAGCCATAACTACAAACGGTGTATTTCTTGACGATAAAATAGTTAAAGGATGCCTTAAAGATCTTTCGTGGATACGGGTGAGTCTAAATGCCGGCAGCGCAAAAAACTATGAGAGGATCCATAAGTGCGCAAGAGGGGATTTTGAAAAAACACTTTCTAATTTAAAAAATGCAGTGAAATACAAGCGTAAATTAAAATTAGATTGCACCATTGGCGTTCAAATGGTGCTGATCCCGGAAAATGAAGATGAAGTCATCAGGTTGGCCAATATTGTTAAAGAAATCGGGGTAGACTATTTGGCAATAAAGCCTTTTTCAAGACATCCCATGAGCCGCAACAATAAAAATAAGGATTTTGACTACAATAGTTTTCTGCATTTGGATAAAAGGCTTCAAAGAGTAGCCAGCCATGATTTCAGGATCATATTTCGCTCGCACACAATGAAAAAACTGAAACAAGGTAGGCTTTATACGCGTTGTCTTGGTCTGCCTTTCTGGGCATATATAGATGCGACAGGAGACATTTATGGCTGTAGCGCCTTTTTAAGAGACAAGCGCTTTCTGTATGGAAATATATACAAGGCTTCTTTTGAAAAGATATGGCAGGGAAGAAAACGAAAAAAGGTTACGAACATGATGGAGAATGGTTGGAACATAGAGGAATGTCGGGAAATATGCAGGTTGGACGAGATAAACAGGTATCTCTGGAATCTCAAGAATCCTTCGCCGCATGTAAACTTTATTTAACAGGAGGTCAGGATGAAGAAAGCAGTAATAATTGCAGGTCAAAATTTCCAAGACGAAGAATTTACATATCCGTACTACAGGCTTTTAGAAGAAGGGTTTAAAGTGGATGTGGCTACACCTGAGAAGGTGGTTGTATATGGCAAGTATGGTGTGCCAGCCAAGCCAACAATAGACACTAAGGCCTTAAAGGCATCAGATTATGACGTGGTTATATTGCCAGGTGGTTTTGAATCGCCTGACAGACTTCGCATAAGAAAAGAGGTTACGAATTTTGTAAAAGAGATGCATGATGCTAAAAAAATCGTTGCTGCTATTTGCCATGGTCCATGGATATGTATTTCAGCTGGTATCATGAAAGGCAAAAAAGCCACAGGCTATATCTCCATTGCCGATGACATAAGGAATTCAGGCGCAACATACCTTGAAGAGAATGTAGTAGTCGATGTCAATCTTATTACTGCCCCGCATTACAGAAATAACGGCGATTTCATGAAGGCAGTGATCAAAGCTATGAAATCAGGATGATCCACAAGATAAGATGTAAAAAATCTGATAGAGATCTTTTGAGTGAGACCAGAGATATTATTAACACTCCTCACAACCATGCTGACTTTGATAATGTCATAGTCAAGAAGCCCTGGGGCTATGAATACCTGGTGTTCCAAAATGAGTCTGTTGCCATCTGGATGCTTCATATAGCCAGAAAGAGAAAGACATCAATGCATTCGCACGCAAAGAAAAACACAAGTCTGGTATTATTGTCAGGTAGCACGGTCTGCAGTCATTTGGATGGGGAGATAAAATTAGGGCCTCTGGATGCAGCGCTGATCCAAAAAGGCGCATTCCATTCCACAGAGGCATCCAGCACTGTTTCCATACAGCCGCAGTCAGAAGATGGGGTTTGGGTCATGGAAATAGAATCACCTCCTTCAAAGACAGATCTAATTCGCATAAAGGATGAATATGGGCGCGAGAAGACCTCTTATGAAGGAGAGGAGCACATGGTATTTGAGCCGGCAGAATGCCTGAAGCTTCAGACGCCAGCTAAAAATGAGGTTATCCAAAAATCATTCTTTGATTTTTTATTTACAGTTAGAAAGGGGTGCCCACATCCAGATACCTTGATTTGTATGATAGATAAAGGTCAGGCGAAAACCTCTCTTGAGATAGGCAGGATAATGACATTTAATGAGCTTCGCAATAAGGTAAAAGATGAAGACTTGAGTAGCTGCACCTTTCTGACAATAGAGAGATCTAAGAAAATGGTCAAACTCTCAGACTACGTATTCTCCTTTATAGAAAAATTAGGCGTAAAGTGTGTGTTTGCTGTATGTGGTGGTGGTGCTATGCATCTAGTAGATTCTTTAGGAGGCAATAAAAAACTAGACTATATCGCAACCCATCATGAACAGGCCGCGGCAATGGCTGCAGAGGCCTATGCACGCGTTACTGGTAAACCTGGTGTTGCGCTTGTAACCTCAGGGCCAGGGGCTACAAATACCATTACCGGTGTTTGTGGGGCATGGATAGATTCCATACCAACTATATTTATTTCTGGTCAGGTCGTCATTAATAACCTTATAGGGAATACAGGTCTTAGGCAATTCGGCATCCAAGAAGCTGATATTGTTAGTCTTGTTAAGCCGATTACAAAATATGCTGTCACTGTTACAGATCCCAACATGATCAAATATCATTTAGAGAAGGCAGCTTACCTTGCCACTTCACTCAGGCCTGGCCCTGTGTGGCTCGATATCCCACTTGATGTCCAAAACAAGATAATAAACATCAATGATCTTGTTTCTTTTGTGCCAGATAAGATTAATAGTGTAGATTCACTTAAAGAACAAGTAGCCGTGGCTATTAAGCTACTTAAAAAGGCAAAGAGACCAGTTGTAATAAGCAGCTATGGCATAAGGCTTTCAAAAGGAAAAAAGGAATTTATAAGGCTCGTCGAGAAATTAAAGATCCCTGTAATCTCTTCGTGGACAACAAGCGACTTGATCCCAACTGGCCACAGATTTTATATTGGAAAAAGCGGGATTATGGGGGACCGGGCAGGCAACTTTACTGTGCAGAATGCAGATTTACTTCTTATTATAGGTTCAAGGATGTCTATACCGCAGGTCGGCTATAACTATAAGGCCTTTGCCAGAGAGGCAAAGAGGATTATGGTTGATATAGATATAAAAGAGATAGAAAAGCCCTCTATAAAGCCAGAGCTCGCTATTAATGCTGATGCAAAAGACTTTATAATCGAGATGTTGCGTCAACTAGAAGAGAAAAAAGATCCTATTGAAATAAAAGATTGGCTAAGGAGGTGCTGCGAGTGGAAAGCAAAATATCCAGTAGCCTCACCTGGATATAAAGACAATAAAGAAAACGTGAATTCTTTTTATTTTGTAGACCTTTTATCTAAAAAACTGGATGAGAGCGCCGTAGTTGTAACAGATATGGGTACTAGTTTTACCTGTACCATGCAGACATTTAAGACAAAAAAAGGCCAGAGGCTTTTTACATCCAGTGGCCATGCATCAATGGGATTTGGTTTACCTGGTGCCATAGGAGCTTGTTTTGCGAATAACAGAAAAAAGACCATATGTATCAGTGGAGATGGTGGGTTACAGATGAATATACAAGAGCTGCAGACATTAGTTCACTATAACCTGCCTATTATCTTATTTGTTTTAAATAATCATGGGTACCTTACTATTAAGCTGATGCAGCAGAATCACTTTGGGAGATACACTGGCTCAGATGAGAAGAGTGGACTTAGCTGTCCTGATATCATTAAGGTTGCCAAGGCATACGGCATAAAAGCAGAAAGAATTAGAAACCACACTGAGCTTCACGCAAGAATAGACAAGGCACTGCTTGAGCCAGGGCCTTATATATGCGAAATCATGATGTCAGGAGAACAACCTCTAATTCCAAGGACAGCTTCTGTAAAAAGGCCTGACGGCAGTATTATTTCAAAGCCGTTAGAGGATCTTTATCCTTTCTTGGATCGCGAGGAATTTTTGAAAAACATGATTGTTAAGCCAAAAGAGGTTTTAGAGTAGTGAAATGAAAATACTTTTTACAAACTCGCCACTGCACTTTACGCATGGTCACACCTTTACACAGCCTGATTGGCAGACTCTGGTCCTACCAATGCTCGCAGCAATTGTTGGAAAAGAACACCATGTCGAGCTATTGGACAACACGACCTCATTCTTTAGATCTAACCAGATCTTGGCGCGTATACGTAAATTTAAACCAGATATTGTTGGATTTAGCATTATTGCAGCAAGGGATTTATTTAATACATTAAGGGTTATTAGAGAGGTTCGCCACATGTATCCTGGATTAACCTTAATAGCTGGTGGCCCAGGTACAGCTACATTTGAAGAGGTGTTGTTAAAAAATGGCATTGATGCTGTGGTGCGCGGTGAAGGCGAGGAGACTTTAAAAGAGTTGATAGAAATTGTATCAAGAAAAAACAAAGAATATTCCACAATGGAGGGTATTAGTTATCGTAAGAACGGCTCTATCTACAAAAATCCAGATAGGATGCTTCTTAAAAATCTGGATGATTCTCCTATACCAGCCCTTAATTTAATGCCAACTAGAAAATCCCAGTGGTTTAGGGGGCGTTTTACTGGTTCTATAGAGACGTCCCGAGGCTGCTCTTTTGACTGTAATTTTTGCGCAATTACTGCATTTTGGAGAAAGACATTTCGCCAGAAATCCAATGAGCGGATAATTGATGAATTGAAGCTGCTTACAAAAAATGGCCGTACACACCTATATTTAGCTGATGATAATTTTGGCATGAATACAAAAAAGCACATGGAGCTTTTTGAAAGGATATTACAGACAGGCCTGGATATACGTTTTTTTGCGCAGATGAGGACTGATACAGTTGCCTTGCATCCTGAGATGATGAAATTGGCTAGAAGGGCAGGGCTTTACGGTGTATTGATAGGTTTTGATACATACGAAGCTGACACTTTTCACCACGTCACAAAAATAGGTAGCGCAGATCTAAATCTGAAATGCGCTAAGGTCCTACGCGACAACAAGATAATGATATTCGGTTCTCATATATACGGCCTGCCGCCACAGAAAAAGCCGCTTGAGTTTAGCAGGACATTTTGGACGGGCCGCAAGAACTCTGATCTATTCAGGATGCCGCATTTCTCATTGCTTCCAGGAACAAAGATCTACGGGAAGATGATAACGCAGGAGATGATAGAGAAGAAAGAAGAGAGCGATGATTTCAGATTATTGATACGTCCTCAAAAAAGACAAAAGAGATTTAAGAGGTGGTATACGATATTTAATTTAATGCATATATTCTTGCCAGACGAAATATTCAAGGCACTATTTCATCCAAATATGAATGTGCGCAAGATAAAACGATACGGTTATATAGGTATATTAAGGCATTATCTATACAGGTTTTTTAGAACACTCAGGATTTGTGATATCTGATTATGCATAAGTTGAGGAGCAATAAAAAAGTCATAGATCGTAGTCAAATAGGAAAGATTTATATATCTACTGCAAATGGCGAGAAGCAGCCGAATCAGTATACAGGCCATACCTTCAAAAATAAAAAAGAGAAATTCCGCCTAGATGGTCATAAGTTAATTTATCATCTTGATAGGACTCTGGACTGGTTAAATGGAAAAAAGATAGCGCCGATTCACATAGACATGGGATTGACTAAATTCTGCAACATGGGTTGTATCTACTGCATAGGTGTTACACAGGGCATGCAAAAGGGCGAGATGATAAAAGGCGATGCGCTATTGCGATTTATTGATGATTGTGGACGGCTCAATGTGCGCAGTATTGGTTTTATAGGAGATGGAGAGCCAACCCTAAACCCAGCACTCTATGATGCCATTACTAGGGCTGAAGGACTTGGGATCAATGTAGGTATGGCTACAAATGGATTGCTCCTCGACGTGAATCGTGGTCACGATATGTTGCGTAGCCTGACATTTATTAGATTTAATTTAAGCGCTGCCGAGAGAAATAGCTTTAAAAAAATCCACAAGTGCAGCATATCCAAATTTGACATGCTCGTAGAAAAGATCAAGACGCTTGTGAAGATGAGAGAAGAAGGCAATTACAACTGCACCATAGGTATCCAGATGGTGCTTATACCTGAAAATTTTGATCAGGTAATAAAGCTTGCAGAGCTCGGTGCTGAGATAGGCGTAGATTATTTGCAAATAAAACAATGTTCAGACAGTGAATATAAAGAGTTAGGCATTAATCACAAGGATTACAAAAGCGTATTAGGAAATTTAAAAAAGGCTGAGGCGTTGAGTCACGACGGTTATGCGGTAAAGGCAAAATGGAACAAGATCGATATACTCAATGAAACAGATATATATAAGCAGGGCTTCAGAAAATATGATATATGTTATGGCACCCCGTTTTTGGGGCAGATAAGCGGAAATGGAAAGGTCTATCCGTGCGGCCCATTTTTTGGCAAAGAGAGATTCTACATGGGTGATATCCACAAGGAATCATATTATGATATAGTCAAAGGTGCTGGATACTGGAAGGTACACCAGGATATCATCGATAATGTTGATGTACACTGTGATTGTACTGTTGGATGCCGTCAGGATTATATAAACAAGTTTCTGTGGGATTTAAAAAATCCGCCAGAACACATTAATTTCATATGAATAATGTTAGCGTTATCATGCCTGCGCTCAATGAGGAAAAGAATATTACATCAGCTATCAATAATACCTTGGCGTCATTCAAAGAGTTTAACATAGAGGGCGAGGTTATTGTCATTAACGATGGGAGTCGAGACAGAACACCAGATCTGGTGCGCGAGGCAATGCAAGTAGATAGTCGCGTAAGAATAGTAAATCACGAAAAGCCCAAGGGTATTGGCGTGTCATTTTGGGATGGGGTAGACAATGCCCGAGGCGATATAGTTGTTGCGCTTCCGGGTGACAATGAAAATGACCCGGGAGAGATATTCCGTTACCTAAGGCTTTTAGATGATGTTGATATGGTAGTGCC
>CAZWYD010000032.1:0-12495 GCA_964637815.1 uncultured Planctomycetia bacterium | reverse complement strand
TTCTTTAACCTTAACCCCTTAAAGAGGGGTATAGGATGTCTCTTCCCATTCCCGTGCTATATTCTAAAATACGTTGACTTTTTGCTGTAATTTGGTATAATATAACCAAATATAAGATAGAAAAAGGCCAGTGAAAAAGATGGCCTTTTTGTGTCCTGTAATAGAAAGAGCTTTTAAAAGAGATTAACTCTATGAGAAATATAAGTAAAATAATAACTATAGCCTTAATATTGATGCTAATAGGGATGGTTTTTTGCCCTAACCCTTCTTATTCTCTTCGTGTTCCCCGAGACCCAAATTTCCCTGGGAAATTTAATGCAATAGGTCATATACTAATAGGAGAAAATGAAGACAGGGTTGAAGTTTCGGATGTTGAGATAGCTTTGTTGGGAGACATGATAGATAATCCAGCTGTTGTATCTGCGCTTTCAAAGGTCAGGGGGTCTATTAAAAATCCTGCATATTTACGTAGTGCTGTTACAATTTATCTCCATGATCCAAAGTTATTTAAGCGCTTGATATCAGAGAACATCAAAGAAAACATCATAGAAGATATAGGATGGGGACTGTCTTTACATCCAGAGGCAACCAAAAGAGCTTTAAATGATGGTTTTCCTTTTAATGGACGATGGGTAAAAAGAATAACCAGAGGATACTTTGGTACCGGAGGAATAGTTTCAGCATATGACTGCCTAACAGATAGCATGATAGAAGAGATTAAAAAAATGGGTTTACTTGACATTGCTGCTAAAGAGATTGGTTTTGTCCTCTCTTTTAAAGAGCTTCCAAAAGAAACAAAGACCCTTGTCGAGATGTTCCATATAAGTCCTTACAGAAGAAAGATCGTTCTCCTTGCTCGCGTATTAAAAAAATACCCAGAGATAGGCAAACAGATTTTCAATAATCGCTATCTAAAAAAACTGGATAACAACACGATCGAGGCTGTAGCAATGTTAATGCATAAACATGGAACTTCCGCAGATGAAATTAAGAATATCCTAATAGATTTGGATCACGATAAATGGTTTAAATTTATAATGTACATGTCGCCAAATAAAATCTTTGCCCATCTAGAAGCATTTTATTTAGACAGAGAAGCCGCAATGCACTTTCATCATAAGTACCCCCATGATGCATGGTGGTTAGATGCTTTTTTATTTCAATCAGCTAAAAAATCTACATATGAAAAAATGCTGAAAGCAGGATTTTCTGAATTACATATTAATGATGTAGCAGCAGATGCTTACAATGCTAACCCTGATCTTTTTGGGTGGCTATTTGAATCATCTTTAACAGCTGATGTCCTAGATTGCCTGATAATGGGAGATGACATGAGAATAACTCTCTTTAAAAATCCAGTTGAATATTATATAGTCATGGATTGGTTAAGAAACTTAGGACTTATTGCTTTCAGAATAGATATATCTACGGCAGAAAAGATAAGTGAGCTCTGCAAAGAAATAGCTGTGTTCTTAAGGGATGATATAGAAGAAGCTGAACAAAGTCTCCAATGGGCATTGTCATATTATTCTAAAGGTATGGTACCTTTAGACGAAGTTTCTAGGCTGTGTGAAATACGCTTTAGAGAGAAAAAAGGCGCAGAACTTGCTTTAGAGGCAGGGGTAACAGTTGAAGACATAAGTCTTGAAATAGCCCGAGCCTTTGCCTCTGGACCTGATACAGAAATGGCAAAAACCGCACTCTATTTAAGTAGTCAAAAAATATTTCCCAACGAAGAAAGATTACAATTAGAAAAACAATTTCCCATATCTTTCGATATGATAAAGGAAGCAAATCTCCCGTTGACTTACTATAAAAACTGGTTAGAGCTGCTGGATAGAAAACCAAGCATTATCAAGCTGTGGAAACGAATTTATAGCTTCAATACGAAAACTACCCATGAACTAAACGTGGGCCTTGCATCTTCCCCGCTTATTGTAGATATCAGTGATATGATGCATAATCCAAATGATTTTATTATAAGTTTACAGTTTCCAGAGGAAGATTTTAAGCAAGATTGGCTAAAAAAGGCAAGAAAAAAACATGCTGATGGCTTAGCAGTTGCTTATACTAAAATTCATATTGAAGGTGACATAGTTTTTGTAGGGGAATTGCAAAGCGATCTCGATTGGAGAAAATTTACATCTGAAGAACAGGAGCGCTATAAAGATAGGCTGGAGATAGCCATGCTTACATTAGAGCGTATTTTTGAAGGTATGCAGATTGTTGTATTCCCACCTTCGATTTTACTTAAACGAAGGAGGAGCGCGCTTAATACAGAAACTGCATATCGTATCTATGCCGATATTCCGAATAAATTAGCCTATAGAATTACGCGATTGCAAAAATCGCCTATAAAGACACATTTTGCTTTAGGGGACTATTCTATTGACGAACACTGGTTCTGGATAAAGGATATCCCAAAAAATACGCATATTAACGACGCTGTTTTAGCATCTAATATAGCAGGAAAGAAGATTTTGATAATACAGGACAGCAATAATTTTTACAATGCTCAGAAGTGGAGATGTGAGCAAGAAGGTGGAAATGTTACAAGGGCAAAGAACTATCAAGAAGCAATAGGGGCTTTACTAAAAGGCAAATTCGATTTAGTTATATTGGACATGGGCTTTCCTGGGGAAAACTATGATAGTATTCATTGGGCTGGTATCGATGTCCTGGAATTCATGATAACTAAAAACATTATAGTGCCTGTGTTAGTGCATTCGTCTAGGGTGAATAAATTTAAAGATATAATTGATAATATAGACAATGCTAATCACCCAAATTTATTGAGAATAAAAGATAAACTAGAAGAATTTGTGGGAGTTTGCAAGTATGAAGATCCTTTTACTGAGAGGATAGAGTCATTTTTACAAAGAACTAAATCTACGTTAAAACAAGTTATTTCCGCTGAAAAAATTAGGACAGATTCATGATTTTTCAGCAGCAGAACACACCAGTCCTTAAAATCCCTACCTATTTTTAAATTTCCTAAGAAAAAGCACTGCACCCTTATCTTGACTCAATAAGCCCACAGTAGTATCATATATACACTATGAAAGAGAAGAAATTTGTCTGTTATGATTGTTTTAAGTTAAAGACATGCAAAGAGTCTGCAGTGTCTTGGGTACTTTTCTTTATTGCGCTTGTCGCTGTAATATCTCTAAGGGCAGTAAATTTGGTTTTAGATGCTAACCCAGTTTTTGCCAAGTCGCTGTGGTACATAGGTGTAATTGGATTTTTTATATTTTTTGTCTACAAATTCCGGTATGATCAGGTGTTACACAGGGAATTGGATAATACAGGGCTAAAGGATAAATTGCTCAATAAGAAAGAACTTTCAGAACACGACCGAGAGGTATTAGGCACTATAGTTTGTAAGTTGAGCTCGAAAAAGGACAAGATAAATTACTTTTTTATATTTGTCTCATCTGCATTGGCTCTGGTGTTGGCCATATACGTGGATTTTATAAGGAAATAACCAAAAAAGGAGGAAGACATGGCAGAGTTTAAAGATCTGTTTCAGGCTGCTGATTGGAAAAAGGAAAAACACGTACCGGTAATTGAGGTAAGTAAAGATAAACCGCTTTCTATTACAGTGACTGTAGGTAAGGAGATTGTGCATCCCAACACCACGGCTCATCATATACGCTGGATACAGGTGTATTTTCTTCCTAAGGGTGAGAAATCTCCTTATGAGGTTGGGAGGTTTGAATTCTCATCCCATGGTGAATCAGGTCAAGGCGTAGATACAAGTACGGTCTATACTGATCCTGAAGTGACCTTGAAGCTTAAAACAGAAAAACCCGGGATCATCCTGGCCTCTTCTTACTGTAACATACATGGCTTGTGGCAGGGCTCTAAGGAAGTTGCATGAAGAGATTAAATTCTGGTGTAATAAGTTTTTTCCATAAACAGCCCTATACTATTGTGACAACTATAGATGGAAAAGGCTGTCCGCACAATTCCTGTAAAGGCATAGTGGATATGGAAGAAGAGGGTAAGGTTTATCTACTTGATGTCTATAAAGAGAGGACCTATGAAAATCTCAGACAGAATCCCCACATCAGCATAACAGCTGTTGACGAGCATAAGTTTATGGGGTATTGTTTAAAGGGCATGGCAAAGCTTGTAAGGGAAAAAGACCTGCACTCTGATACTGTAAAAAAATGGGAAGAAAAGATCACAAAGAGGATATCACTCAGACTTCTCAAAAATATTCAGGGCCAAAAAGGCCATCCTCGTCATCCAGAAGCGCTCTTGCCCAAGCCAGAATATCTAATAGCTGTGGAGGTGGAAGAGATAGTTGATCTAACACCACATCACATGAGGAAGGGATAATGCTAGATCTAATAATTATCGGCGCAGGCCCTGCAGGTATAACAGCTGCAGTGTATGCTGCGCGGAAAAAAATGAATCTTTTGGTGATTACAAAAGATATAGGAGGACAGACTGCCTGGAGCGGAGACATAGAAAATTACACAGGTTATCAGTTTGTCTCGGGCTCTGAGCTAGTATCCAAATTCGAAAATCATTTACGAAAATATGACATCGCGCTAAAAGAGAATGAAGAGGTTGCGAAGCTCGGAAAAAAGGATAATACAGTTTATGTGAAGACTAGCAAGGGTGAATATCAGGCAAAGACAGCAATAATTGCCTCAGGCAAACGTTCAAGAGAATTAAGCGTACCAGGTGAAAAGGAATTTAAGAATAAAGGCCTTACGTATTGCGCAACATGCGATGGTCCTTTATTTTCAGGCAAAGACGTTGCGATTATAGGTGGCGGGAACTCAGCACTCGATGCAGCATTACAGCTAGTAAATATAGCAAAACACGTGCACATAATAAATATCACGGATAGCCTAACAGGCGATCCTATAATGCAGGAAAAAGTAAAGAATAGCGATAAGGTTACTATTTTAAATAATAGCCAGGTCAGAGCTGTTTTAGGTGACAAAATGGTGACAGGTGTTAAGATAGAGAAAGAGACAATTCCTGTACAGGGGATCTTTGTAGAGATAGGCCTTGTACCGAATTCTTCATTTGCAGAGACAATAGAAAAAAATAAGCAGGGTGAGATAAAAGTCGATAGCTATAATCGTACTAATGTCCCAGGTATATTTGCTGCAGGAGACGTTACTGATGTTCCTGAGAAGCAGATCATAATAGCAGCAGGAGAAGGGGCTAAGGCCACGCTTGGTGTATTTAAATATTTGTCCAGGCTTAAGTAGAAAGGAGATTTTTTTATTATGAAACTAACATCGATAAAAGTTCAGCTCAGTCTTTTTTTGGGATTATTTGCCGCATACCTCGCCTTCATAGAAAAAGATTTTCTATTTCTTTCGACCATTTTTATAGCTATTTTATTTTCAGTGGGTTCAGATACATTAATAAATTACCTAAAAAATAAAAAGGTTACAATAACTGAAAGCTCGATCGTGACTGGCTTGATTATAGGGTATGTTTTGTCGAGCCAAGAGAGTTGGTTGATTATAGTCCTGGCCAGCATATTTGCAATAGTCTCTAAACACGTTATTCGATTTCGCAAGTCACATATATTTAATCCTGCTGCCTTAGGGATCTTTATAGTGGTGCTGCTTTTTGGGGCGTATACTCAGTGGAAGGCAATGTACTCATGGTATATTCTTGTTCCGTTAGGTATTTATTTTGCCTCGAGGATAAAAAAGCTCAGTATAGTCGTGAGTTTCTTTGTCGCCTCACTTTTCTTACATGCCCCTCAGGCATTTCTTTACAACGCATCTCTTTTAGACATAGTAGCATATTTTAATTATTTCTTTATCTTTATGATGATGATTGAGCCGAGGACAACACCTGTAAGACGCAGGTCACAGATACTATTTGGTATAGGTGTTGCCACATTTATCTTCGCGTTCTATGAATTTGGAGTTTTATTAGAGGCAGAACTTTATGCCTTATTGGGGGTTAATTTTTTAGGTGCGCTGCTCAAGAAAAAGGCATAAAAGTAGAATCAAGTCTATAATAAAGATATTGCGTAAGGAGTATCCTCGAAGTCACACTGCACTATACTACAAGACACCCTTTCAGATTTTAATAGCCACGATTCTTTCAGCCCAGTGCACTGACAAAAGAGTTAATAAGATAACACCAGGTCTTTTCAAAAGATATAAGACAGTCCAGGGTTTTGCAAAGGCAAAAAGGCCTATCTTAGAGAAAGAGATTCGCTCAACAGGTTTTTACAGGAATAAGGCAAAGAATATTATTGCCGCTTCGAAAAGAATAGTGAAAGATTTTAAAGGAATGGTCCCAGATAGCATGGATGGTCTTATTTCTTTAGCAGGTGTAGCGCGTAAAACAGCAAATATAGTTTTATCAAGTGGTTTTAAGAAGGTAGAGGGCATAGCTGTTGATACGCATGTAAAGAGACTTTCTAATAGATTAGGTCTGAGCAGGAAAATAGACCCTAACAAGATAGAGCAGGATCTTTTAAGAATTGTTCCAAAAAAAGACTGGCTTGATTTTAATTATATGATGGTTGACCATGGCAGGGCCATATGTAATGCCAGGAAGCCATTGTGTGAGAAATGTGCAATAAGTAAGCTTTGTCCTTCGACAGATAAAATATGATAAGAGAGGCGATGTTATATGAAAAGTTGGGGGATGGAAAGGCACGTTGTAATCTGTGTGCACATCGCTGTATGATCGCACCAGATAATTTTGGCATATGTGGCGTAAGACAGAATCAGGATGGAAAGTTATATACACTTGTTTATGCAGATGTGATTGCATCGCATGTTGATCCTATAGAGAAGAAGCCTATCTATCATTTTTTGCCAGGCACGTTTTCCTATTCAATCGCGACCATAGGATGTAATTTCAAATGTCCTTTTTGCCAAAACTGGCAAATATCGCAAGCAAGAGATGTGCATGGCTATGAGCTGGAACCAGAGGAAGTTATAAAAGAGGCGAAGAGGACTGGATGCAAAAGTATCTCTTATACATACACAGAGCCAACCATATTCTTTGAATATGCATATGATACTGCAAGACTTGCTAAAGACGCAGGGCTTTCCAATATCTTTGTGACAAACGGCTACATGACAGAAGAGGCGATAGAGACAATCAAGCCTTATTTGGACGCAGCCAATGTAGATCTCAAATCATTCAGAGAAGATTTTTACCGCGATATGTGCAAAGCACATCTGGAGCCAGTACTTAATTCTATAAAGACAATGAAAAAATTAGGGATTTGGGTTGAGGTCACAACTCTTGTAATACCTGGAAAAAATGATTCTGAAAAAGAATTTAAAGATATGGCAGAGTTTATCGTAGGCTTAGATCCTGAAATTCCCTGGCACATATCAAGGTTTCACCCTGATTTTAAATACACGGAGTCTAATCCAACGCCCATTGCGACATTGAAAAAGGCAGAAGAAATAGGAAAATCCGCAGGACTTCGTCATATACATTTAGGCAATGTCTGAAACATATTATAAATTTTCAACTTATTTTAAAAATAAAGGCTTTAAAGAAAGAGTGCAGAAGATCACTGTGGATGCAGGATTTTCCTGCCCTAATAGAGACGGGAAACTATCAGAAGATGGCTGCATCTATTGTAACAATGAAGGCTTTAGTCCTAACACAAGGAAGAATTTTGGATCGATTGAGGAACAAATCGCTAAGGGCATAAAGCGAGCTAATGCGAAAAAATTCATCGTATATTTTCAGGCATATACAAATACATATGCGCCACTGGATGAGCTAAAGAAAATTTATGACAGTGCGAAAAAATTCAAAGATGTCATCGGGATATCCATTGCAACAAGGCCTGACTGCGTTAATGAAGATGTGGTAGGTCTTATAGCTTCATACACAAAAGATTATGAGGTGTGGATAGAGTATGGCCTTCAGACTATCCATAAAAAGACCCTGAAGTTTATTAATCGCGGACACCTGTATGATGATTTTTTGAGGGCAGTAGACATAACAAAGAAGAAAAAAGACATAAAGATATGCGCTCACGTTATTACAGGGCTGCCGTTCGAAGATAAAGGGATGATAATAGAAACTGCAAAGTCCATAGGCGTTCTCAGGTTAGACGGGGTCAAGATCCATCCTATGCATATAATTAAAGGTACCAGATTAGAAGAACTGTATAGCGCAGGCACGTTTAAGGTGTTGGAACTGGATGAATATGTTGACCTGGCAGTAAGTTTCCTAGAGCATCTCTGGCCTGACACAGTCATCCAGAGAATAACCGCTGACTGCCCAAAGGAATTACTAATCGCCCCTTCCTGGATCCTAGATAAATCAACGCTTCTACAGCAAATAGAAAAGAAACTCTCCGAACGCGACACCTGCCAGGGCAGACTTTTGTAATACTCACAACCTTATTAACCCAAAATGAGGCCTGTTCGCTCAGGTGAAAATTTCCCTCCTCGCTCCGCCTCGCCCTTTCTACGAAAGGGCGAGGCTCCGCTCGGAAACAGGTCGTCTTTTATTCCGCATTTTGGCGGGACTGAAAAAACTCCACCCACATCATAGATGTGGGTGTCGGACAGTTTTCAGCCTTTTGGGCTCATATAATGAGCCAAAGAAACCGCCAAAATGCTACATAAAAGACTAAATTTTCAAATTCGTCCCTCGACTTCGCTCGGGACTTAAGAACCCTGAGCTTGTCGAAGGGTCGCGCCCAGTCCTTCCTTTTAGCTTAAGTGTCTTCTGCACCACCCAGACCAAGGGGTCATGGGGGCTTCTTTTACGCGAGCGGGCACGGTGCCTAACTTTACATTTAAGGCAAGACCTTAAATGTAAAGTTAGGCGAGCGAGTGTAAAAAAAGAGCAAAATTTTCACGCTGGGAAAATTTTGCGTCCCCCAGGACCCCTTGGTCTGGGTGGTGCAGGAGCGTTGCTCGACATTGAAAAGCATTACATTGGAAATATATTTCTATGTTGAACATTGAACGTGAGTTATGCTATAATAACATCCTTACTATGAAGAGGATATTGATTATAAATCCATTCGGAATAGGGGATGTTTTGTTTTCAACCCCTTTGATCGCGGCTATTAAAGAAAAATCCTCTAGGTGCTATATAGGCTATATATGTAATATAAGGACAGAGGAGATACTGGCTACAAATTCCGGGATAGACGAGGTCTTTGTGTTCGAGAGAGATGAATACAGGGCTCTATGGAAGAAGTCAAAGCTGAGATGTCTTAAGAAACTTTGCAATTTCTGGAAAGAGATAAAAAAAAGAAGATTCGATCTATTGTTTGATCTTTCCCTGGGCAGGGAATATGCGTTTTTATGCTGGTTGATAGGCATTAAAGAGCGCAGGGGCTTTGATTATAAAGGCCGTGGGAGATTTTTAACGCACAAGATTCGGTTTGAGGGGTTTAGTGAGAGGCCTGTTGCGGAATATTATTTGGATGTATTTAGGGACAAGGGACATGAGACAAGGGACAAGAACACTCTTTTAGTGACCACAGACAGGGATAGAGAACATATTGATGCCTTTTTGAAAAAGGCAGGGATTAAAGAACAGGATGTACTGGTCGGGGTTGCGCCTGGGGGCGGGGCTTCTTATGGCAAGGAAAAGTCCCATTATAAAAGATGGGGCTGTGAGAAGTTTGCTATGCTTGCTGATAGGATAGCATCATGCGGGGCTAAGCCTATCTTACTGGGAGGACCTAAAGAAAAAGAATTGATCAAGGATGTTGAACTAAGAATGCAGAGCAAATCTCTTGTAGGGCCGGATACAAAAATAAGAGAGATGGCTTGTTTGATTAAAAGATGTAAAGCGCTTGTGTGTAATGACGGGGGACTCTTACATATAGCAGTAAGCCAGGATGTGCCTACAGTTTCTGTTTTCGGGCCTACTGATGAAAAGGTCTATGGGCCATATCCGGCATCTGAAAAACACATTGTCGTCAGAAACGATGTAGATTGTAGGCCTTGCTACAGGCGCTTCAGATTACCAGAATGCACTGACAAAAAGTGCATGGAAGGCCTTTCTGTGGATGTTGTCTTTAACGCGCTTTCAAAATTTATATAAAAAAGGAGCGGATATGAAAGTCGATGTATTCAGTTTGAAAAAACAATATGAGGGCATAAAGGATGAAATAAAGATTCCGATGGAAAAGGTCATGTCTTCCGGTGGCTTTATAATGGGAGAAGATGTGAAGCTTTTTGAGCAGGAATTCTCGGATTATTGCGGAGTGAAACACGGGGTAGGAGTGAATTCAGGCACAGACGCGCTATTTCTCGCGTGCCTTGCCTGCGGGATAGGGAAAGGCGATGAAGTAATAGTGATGCCTTATACGTATATCGCTACGACCCTTGCCATATCCATGACCGGGGCCAGGCCCATATTTGTCGATATAGATGAAAAGACCTACAATATAGATGTCTCAAAGATAGAAAAGGCTATTACCAAAAAGACAAAGGCAATATTACCAGTGCATCTTTACGGCCATCCTGTGGATATAGATCCTTTGATGCAAATAGCAAAAAAACACAATCTTAAGGTTATCGAAGATTGCGCCCAGGCGCACGGAGCCCTTTATAAAAATAAAAAAGTAGGAAGTTTCGGAGATGCGGCTTGTTTTTCTTTTTATCCTACTAAAAATCTCGGTGCATTCGGGGACGGAGGCATGGTTATAACTGATTCCGAGGAGATAAAGCAAAGGGTTTTACTTTTGCGAGATTACGGTAGAAAAGGCAGATATGAACATGTTGAGAAAGGCTATAATTCAAGGCTCGATACCTTGCAGGCCGCGATATTGAGGGTCAAGCTAAAGTATTTGGATAAATGGGACGAGGACAGGAGAAAAAATTCCCATCTATATACGAAACTCTTCAAAGAAAATAATATAGACCTGGTATTGCCATATGAGGCTGATTACGCTAAGCACGTATATCATCTTTATCCTGTAAGGGTGAAGGATAGGAAAAGTGTTATGGAAAAACTCTCAGAAAAAGGCATTAGGGTATTGATACATTATCCTATACCAATACATCTGCAGGAGGCATATAAAGACCTGGGTCACAAAAAAGGAGATTTTCCTGTCTCGGAAAAATGCTGTGAGGATATTCTGAGCCTTCCTATGTATCCTGAACTGTCAGAGGAAGATATCCGCTATGTGGTTACTTCTTTTAAGGAGATCCTAAAATGAGAAGATCGAGGCAGAAGATAAAAAAGAATTTTTTTCAGATCATGCGCAGGCTGACCTGGATGCTGTACAGAAAGAAAAGGATATTGGCAGCGGATTGCAAAAAGCTGATTAATGACAGGATGAGAAAAGGAGATATTAAACTGCATTTATGCTGCGGCGGAAAAAAATATAAAGATTATATCAATGTTGACATCGTGCCTCTTGAAGGGACTGATGTCACTATGAACATACCTCAGGATTTATTTTTGGTTTCTTCGGATATTGCTTCCGAGATCCTGATAGAAAATGGTTTCGAGCATTTTTACAGGTATCAGCAGGGTGATCTTCTCAAGGAATGCCACAGGATATTAAAAGACAGGGGAAGGCTTATCATAAAAGGCATACCTGATTTCGATCTTATAGCGGATGCGTACATGAATAAAAAGAAGGGTAATATAAGCGCTGTATTTGATCTCTATGAAGTCTACAGGATAACACATGGCGATCCGACTCCTGTAAATTCCCCGCATCAGTTACACAAGGATATATTTACAAAAGATATTTTCAGGGGATTGCTTACTATGCATGGATTCAGGATAGAGAATATGAGCGACAAGGTGTTTCCTGGGGAAAATACAGCCGTGGGATTTGATGTCATAGCGGTAAAATAGATAGTAGTGTCAAATAGAGTATGAATGTACATGAAAAAAGAAACCACAGAGAGCACAGAGTAATAAATAATTTTACTCTGTGTACTCCAAAAGAATATCCTCTAAAAGATGTTACAGAAAAGATAATCTCTTGCTGTATGGAGGTTCATTCAAAGTTAGGACCTGGATTACTGGAAAATATTTATGAAGAAGCCTTGGTATATGAATTCGACCTCAGAAAGATCAGATATGAAAGACAAAAACAGATACAACTAAGGTATAAAGGGAAAGAAATAGGATTTCATAAGATAGATTTTTTAATAGAAGATAAGGTGATATTGGAGATAAAAGCAGTTGAAGGTATAAATGAAATCTTCAAAGCCCAACTGCTAACTTATCTGAAAGCTATGGACAAAAAAGTAGGACTTCTGATTAATTTTAATGTCTTAAGGCTTAAAGAGGGGATAAGAAGGCTAATTTTATGAGAACACAGAGGATTTTATTATAAAAAATCTCTGTGTTCTCTGTGGTTTGTTTTTAACAGTACCTTGGGATTATAAAGGAGGTAAAGATGAGAGTTTTGGTATGTGGTGGCTCGGGTTTTCTAGGTAGTCACGTGGCAGATGCATTGACTCAGGCAGGACACGAAGTAGTCATATTCGATCGTGCCAGATCTTCCTATCTGAAACCGCGACAGGAGATGATCAT
>CAZWYD010000031.1:0-12534 GCA_964637815.1 uncultured Planctomycetia bacterium | reverse complement strand
GTTATGACCATGTTTTCCTTTAATGTTATATTGCTGTTTTTGGAAATGCTCGGGCCTTCATGCACCTCCAGGCCTATGCCGTGACCTAGGCCGTGGATAAAATATCTAGCCAGGCCTTTCTTCGATATATATTGCCTAGATATATTATCTATATAGTTAGCCTTGATGCCTGGTCTGACCCTTTCAATGGCCTTTTTCTGCGCTGCCAGAACAATATTGTAAATACGCAGACACTTGCGGTCAATTCTACCTAAAAAAACCGTCCTTGTCAAGTCGGAATTATATCCGTAATTCATTGCGCCCAAATCTATTACAACCATTTCCTTCTCTTTGATTTTCTTGGACATAGGTGCTGCGTGGGGGTTGGAAGCATTTCTTCCGGACGCGATTATTATATCAAAGTCAGCCCGCTGCTTCCCCTTTTTGATTATATATTGCTCTACTTTGTTTTTAACCGCTCTCTCAGTGATGCCTGGCGCTATGCATTTTATCGCATAGTTCATTATGTCACAGCCATCCTTGCATGCCTTTTTAATACACCTTAGCTCGTCACTGTCCTTGACAATCCTAAGAGACTCCACGATGCCTTTTTTTGAGCGGATCTTTTTTAGATGTGCAGGGATGGCTCCATTTTTAACGAGGTAGCTTTTTTTATGAGATATTAAAAACATAGTGCCCTCGCCACTTGTACCAGTGAGATAGGCTATGTTTTGCTTCTTCCTGACCAGTAATCCGTCGAGAGAGTTTGATTCCAGCAGCCTTATTAATCTGCGCTGCCTCTTGAGGTAATTCATTTTTTCTTCGCTAGTTTAATCGCTGCCTCGAGGCCGTACAGGTAACTATCTGTGCCGAAACCCGTTATCTGGCCTTTTACCACAGAGGCAGTGAGTGAGGTGTGTCTAAAATCTTCTCTTGCGTATATATTTGAAAGATGAACCTCTATAGTCGGGATCCCAGTAGCCAATATTGCGTCGCGGATCGCAACGCTCGTATGTGTATAGGCCGCAGGATTAATAAGCAGCGTCTTGTATTTCTTTTTGGCCTTGCCTATCTTATCAACGATCTCACCTTCATGATTTGACTGAAATATGTCCAGGCTAACGCCTTTTTTCTTGGCAAGCGAACGAAGTTTTTTATTGATCTCTTCTATCGTGATCACGCCGTAAATGCCAGGCTCTCTCTTGCCTAATAGATTCAGATTCGGACCATGGATGATTAAAATTTTTGTCATTGTAATCCTCCTGCTTATTTTTCTTTTACCTCTATTGGTATTGGACACAACAAGTTTAATATGCCTCCGATTATACTGTATATAATGATCACGCCCAGCCATAGAATAGACACGGCAAAGGCAGCATCTGCACCAATGTCACCTTTTAAAAAATAGACAAAGGCGCCTTCCCTGACGCCTAACCCGTTCAAAGAAGGCAGCATGCTGATGGCCCATACAAGAGGTACGATAAGAAACAGCTTGATCAGATGGACATTACCACCTAAAAACAACACAAAAAAATAGATGCTCACTATGGCTCCGACCTGGCCCAAAAAGGATATCAGGAGCGCCTTTGTCAGTATTTTTGGCGAACTCTTGTAGAGACTGATGGCATCGCGTAATTTTGAGATATGTGCCATCATCTTAGCCATTATGCCTGGCTTTGCTGATCCAGCACTATCTGTCCCAGCTTTTTTATTCAATAAAATGCCAATCGCTACTATCGCTATGCCTGACATGCCGATGACCGCCCAAAAGATCCTGTCGTTTTTAAATTTATCCCCCATAAAAATAATACCTGTCAATGTGATAAATAATAGCGCGACAACCCCGCACAGTCTGTCAGCCAGCACTGCAGCATATGAACCTACTTTATTATGTGTCTTTTTAGAGGCATAATATGCCTTTACTATGTCTCCGCCTACAGCTGTTGGCAGGAAATTATTAAAAAAGTACCCTATGTACGTAAGATAGAGAAAATCTTTCATGGACAAGAATATCTTTTGGCCTTTCATCAAGACCTTAAGCCTGTAGGCCAAAATCGGTGAAAGAGGCATGCTGACGCATAGCGCTACTATCAGAAACATCTTGTTTGATTTTTTCATGATGTCTAAAATATTGCCTATATCTCCCCGCATCATCCACAATAGTCCTGCCAAAAGTCCAAAACTTATGAAAAATCTTATGAAAAATGACAGCTTATTTTTAATCACCACAATAGCAGCCCCCCGTAGCCCACAACAGATGTGTAATCGCCAGAGATATCCCCACTTGTCTGATACTTTACGAGTCCGGCCTTTTCAGCCCCTAAGTTTTTACATACGCTTATAAGCGTGCATGTCGGCGCAACCCCGCACATCGATATGTTAAGTTCTTTTACGACCTGGTAGAGCCTCTCTTCGTCCAGCGCCAGTATGGCATTTATAACAAGCCGGTCTTTTTCCTCTGCGCTATCTTTTGATTCATAGTGTGTAAAATCCGTACTCGCTATAAAAATAGCAGATCTTCCCACTTTTTTAAACCCCTCTGCTATTTCCTTTCCTATTCTCTGATAGTCTGTTATGTCTCCCTGCGAGATGGTTATGGGCACTATTTTTATGTCCTTTTTCAGATACTGCAAAAAAGGTACCTCTACTTCTATGGAGTGCTCATTTAAATGCGAGGCGCTGTCCTCTTTTAGAAGTGTGCTTCCCTTTAATATAGACTCTGCGATCTCAGTGTCTATCTTTGCCTCTCCCAAGGGAGTTTCCCAGGTGCCCTTTGTCATTATAGCAAACGGTTTTCCTGATCCAGTGTGGTTTGTCCCTAATATTATGGCTGTCTTTTTTAGCTCTACCTTTGATATCACAGCCCCTGTCACAGAACCGGAATAGATATAACCCGCATGAGGCAGAATAACACCTTTTATTTCCTGTTTTTCCGCCTCAGGATCTATCATCCCGGAAAGCATCTTATTTAGAGCTACTGCTGTCTGCGGATAGAACTGGCCAGCTACAATAGGTTTTCTCCGCGTCACTTTCCCTCCAATGTTAAAATGGCGCACCTATCCAGGGTCAAAAATCTTTTTGCAGCCCTCTTGATATCCTCTTTTGTAACGCTGTCTATATTTTTGTTGTAGTTCTTATAATTATCATAGTCCAGCCCGTAAAGTTCATCCAGAGAGGCCCCGAAGATAAAACTCGCGTTAGTCTGCATTTCTATCTGGCGCATTGCCTTTAGGTGATTTTTAGACTTTTGGATCTCCTGTTCGGCAGCGCCTTTTTTTACAAAACGAGCTGTTTCCTTAAGCATGATATCCCTGACTTTATCGATATTTTTCTTTGAGGTAAGTGTATATAAGGCTATATACCCCGGGTCTATGCCAAGAATATGAAACGCGCCAGTCGCATAAGAAAGTCCTTGTTTTCCCCTGATGCTTTTAAAGAGAATTCCTGATTGCCCGGAAAGCATATTCACCATGATCTCAAGGGCGTATCTATCCCTGTCATAGATATTCGCGCCGCGGAAACCTACAAGCACCAAGGATTGTTCTTTGTCTGTCTCGACGAGCCGAGTCCTTTTTCTTATTATTGGCGCCTCTTTTTCAGGAGAAGGGATATTGCTGGTCCTTGACGGGATAGCTGAAAAGTATTGTTTTGCTAATCCTTCTATCTCGCTAGTATTGCAATCACCTGATATCCCGAGCACCATATTATCCGCGGAAGCAATACCTTTGTGAAGATCTACAAGGTTTTGTCTTTCTAGGCTGGTTACGCTATCAATGGTACCTATGGCCTGGAAACCATACGGGTGCGTCTTAAAAATAAGCTTCTTTAATAATCTGTGACCATGGTTAAACACTTGATTGTCCTGCATTTCTATTGCAGAAATAAGTTCTCCTTTTTCTCTTTTTAACTCATTTTCTGGAAAAGAAGGGTTTATGCATAGCTCTGAGGTAAGGCTCAGCGCTTCCTCAACATGCTCCCTCAGACATTTTACCAGGATACCTACGCTATTATTGCCAGAATATGCGCTAACAGTCATTCCCCTTGATTCATAAAAGTTTACTATTTTCTCTCGCGGCATAGAGATGGTCCCGTCTATAAACATAGTGCTCGCGAGCCCTGATATGCCATTCTTCTCCTCTGTCTCGATCCTCACACCAGCCTTAAAAAGCAAGGAAATCGCTACTATTGGAAGCGTATGATCTTCAGAGATCAGGACAGGTAATTTATTTTCAAGGATTATTTTCTTTATCTGTCTCTGAGTCTTCTGTAAACTATCTTCGGATTCAGATGCAAGTGCGTTTCCAGACTCACTTACAATAGCTATGGTCATATTGTCCTTGGTCAGATATCTTTTGGCTGCCTGTTGTATTTCTTCCCGTGTTACTGCCTTGATGCGCTCTATGTAGAATTCGAAAAATTTGGAATTCCCGGTCAGAAGCTCTGCTATGGCAAAATCATTTGCCTGAGATTCTATGGTCTCTTTTTGATAGATGTATCCTGCGAGAAAATTATTCTTTGCCTTTAGAAGATCTTCGTCGCTAACGCCATTTTCTTTTACATCATTTATAATCCTTAGTATCTCGCCCATGGCGTCTTTTATTTTATCTTTTTTTAGTACACTCGATATTACAAAAAGGCCTGGATCTTTTGGCGTGTAATTATATGCGGCAATAGCAAGTACCAGCGACTGTTTTATCCTTAATTCCTCATTCAAGATCGAGCCCTCGCCATCTCCAAGAATAAAGGATAAAAGGTCCATGGCATGCAGGTCTTTATCCAGGAGTGAGGTGGAGTGAAACGCGATATTTAGATACGCTCCATCAATATCCAGGGACTCTTCTGAAATCTTCTGCGCTATCTGCTGAGGCTCTTCAGGAAGGACAGTGGATCTATTTTTACCTCTTGGGATACCGCCGAAAAGATGTCCTATTTCTGCTGAAACATCTTCCTTTTCAATGTCGCCAACAACTGTCATCACGATCTTCTCAGGCGTATAGTTGGTGTTGAAAAAATTGATAAGATCCACCCTCTCCAGTCTTTTAAAATTCTCCTTGTAGCCAATAACAGGGGATTTATAAGGGTGGGTGATGTATGCATTGGAAAAGGTCAGCCTGGAGACTCGACGGCTAGGATCATCTTTGCCAAGGTCCATCTCTCTTTCTATAACAGCCATTTCTTTTTTTAATTCCTTTTTGTCAAAGCTAGGCACGGTCAATATCTCTTTTAGTATGTCCAGGGCGATGTCTTTGTGTTCCTTAAGGATAGTTATCCTGTAGCCTGTATAGTCATAGGAGGTAAAGCCATCTATACTTCCTCCATATTGATGTAATATATTTTCTATAGTGCCGGTGGGGTATTTGGCAGTGCCCTTGAAGAGCATATGCTCTGTCAGATGGCTTATGCCGCTGCCGAGATATTCTCCTTCGCGCGCTGAGCCAACATCTATAAAAACAGAAAAGACCACAATAGGATTTCTGTGGTCTTCTTTAATGATGACCCTTAGCCCGTTCTCAAGGGTCTTGGCGTCCTGGGCGCACACGCGAGATGCGCTAAAAATAAAAAATGCCAATGTGATTATTTTGGCAATGCTTACCCTGCTACAAATATTCGATGAGTATCGCATAAGCCTTCCTTTGTAACAGGGCCTATCTTGGCCTTGATGATGTCTTGGCTGCTCTTAGTCTTTTCCTCTTTTTCTCGCTTGGTTTTTCGTAATGTTTACGCGCCTTTAGCTGTTTTAGAACGCCTTCACGCTCTATCTTCTTTTTGAAACGCCTGAGCGCCCTCTCCAAAGGTTCGCCGTGTCCCACTTCTATTCTCGACATTAATCCTCACCTCTTTTCCAAGTTTTAGCCTGTATTCTATCCAAAAACCCCTACCCTGTCAAGCACAAACCCCTAACTTTACATTTAAAGCAAGACCTTAAATGTAAAGTTATTTTTCAGGGTCTTTCATCTCTTTTTTGAATGCCTTTATGCCTTTTCCCAGATTTCTGGCGATCTCTGGAAGCTTTGCTGCTCCGAAGATCAGCAGGCATATTACGAGAATCAGGATAAGTTCCGGCATGCCTATACCAAACATATGTCACCTCCACGCTATTTAATCTTTGCTAGTATCTTTTCTGTGTCCACATACTCGTCCACTAATTTCACAGCTGTCTTTGTCTTTTCTTTGTCATCCGGCCGTATCTTTATAGCGAGATCATGTATCTCGGCAGCTGTGGCATAAGTGTGTTTTTTGCTCAAGAGAATTGGTATCTTTGCCTCTTCTATAAGCGTTGTGATTTTCTTGTCAGGCACTATCCCACCTGTAAGCACTATACCTGCAATAGAGATATTCCTTTTTGGCCTTTTCAGGAGGTGCGCGCTGAGTAACGTCATCAGTATGTCCTCCCTGTCGCCAGGCGTTATCAGAAGCGAGTCATTTTCAATATAATCTAGTGCCGCGTGTGGCTGCATTGCGCCTACGAGGATCTTTTGGACCTTATTATGTATGCCGACCTTTTTTGAAATGAGCTCAATATCTGTCTCTTCTATGATATGCTTTATGGTGGGCCTAGATAACGAAGATGTATATGGTATAACGCCTAGCACATCAATTCCTCTTTTTCCCAGGCCGATCTTTACTATTTTTTTTACCTTTTTATACTTAGATGGCAGGACCTTATTTACGATAACGCCTATCACATCAACGCCTTCCTTTTCAAACAAGGCCATATTTAACTCTATCTCATCAATCGGCCTTCCTATCCCGCCTGCTGTTACGAGTATTACTTTTGCACCTAAAAGATTTGCCACCCTTGCGTTTGAAAGGTCAAACACGGACCCAACACCAGCATGACCTGTGCCCTCGATGACAACGAGCTCTTTTTTCTTTGATACACGTTCGAATGAGTCGATTATACCGCTGACTAGTTTTTCATGGCCGCCTTTTCTTATATATTTTTCCGTAAAGCCTTTTTCAATAGCTATGGGACTCATGTCTTTTAAGCGACATTTTGTGCCGCATACCTTTTCGATTAGTACAGAGTCTTCGTCAGCCTTAAACCCGTCCTCAATAACATATCTCTGCCCAACAGGTTTTATAAAACCTACACTCCTGAATTTCTTCTTAAATGCGTTTATAAGTCCCAAGGATATCGTGGTCTTGCCGTCATTCTGCTTTGTAGCGGCTATAAATATCTTACCTTTTGTCATTTCTTCTCCCACTTCAAGAGCTCTATTACTTTTGCCAGGGTAGAGCCTTCGCCTATTTCTTTTCTTACACGATTTTCCATTTCAAGGACATTCATAGCCCTGTTTGTTATTTCCAATGCCTTTTGCGCCGAGATCACGACTACACCATCGTCATCACCTACTATATAGTCACCACTAAATACCTTTGTGTCGCTGATGTTAACAGGTATTCCTATTTCACCAAAGCCCTTTGGTTCTCCAGCAGCTGGTGAGGTGAGCTTGCTAAATGCAGGAAATCCAAGTTTTCTTATCTCTCCCACATCTCTTATTGCACCGTCAATAACAACGCCTGCTATTTTTTTCTGCATAGCGCCATGTGTTGCCAACTCTCCCCATACAGCAGGACCGACTCCACCAGCATCGATTACAATGACCTGGCCAGGCTCTGCGATGTCAATGGCCTCGACTGTCTTTGCCCAGTCACCGGGATATGTCCTGACTGTAAGAGCTCTTCCAAGCATCTTTACATCAGGTGTAATCGCCCTCAAAAGCTTAAGATCTCCTGTTCGATGCATGGCATCTGAAATATTTGCAGTCGAGACCTTGGCCAGGACCTTTTCTATATCTTTTTCAGAGACTCGCTTAAATAATTCTGTTTTGACTTTTTTCATTGTCTGTAGGGATTTTTTTATATCAGATGTGGCCTTTTTTGCGTTTTTAGATTTATTAATAGCACCTCCGACTACGACTATAGACGCACCTGATTTTACTGCTAAAGGTGCTGTTTCAGAGTTTATTCCGCCTGCAACAGCTATTTGTGTAGTTATCTTTTTTGATATCTTCTTGAGCTGACTAAATGGATCTTTTGCCTTCATTTGGTCATCAATAGCGCAGTGTATCCCAATGTAGTCTACGCCAAGCGCCTCTATTTCTTTTGCTCTTTTTTCAGGATCTTTTATCGCGATTAGATCTGCCTGGATCTTTGCGCCATAATTATGTGCTGCCTCAACACATTCCTTTATGGTCGAGTCGCTGGCAGCGCCGAGCACGCATACTATGTTCGCGCCTGCCTTTGCCGCGATCTCCACTTCTGTGCGACCAGCATCCATTATCTTCATGTCAGCCACTATGGTCTTTTTAGGAAACTTCTCGCGCAGCTTGCGGACGACATTCAAACCTTCACTTTTTATAAGCGGGGTGCCTGCCTCTATCCAGTCTACGCCACCTGCTACAGCCTCTTCAGCGCATTTCATGGCGCGGGAAAGATTAACAAAATCTAATGCGACTTGCAATACGGGTTTCATATTATGTAGCCGAGGCTGGACCTCGGCTTTTTGCCGAGGTCCAGCCTCAGTTTTATTCTCCTATTAGCTGCACCAATAATTCACGCGAACGCGGCCTATTGTCGAAATCTATGAATATGATCTGCTGCCACGTGCCAAGCTGCATCTGGCCATTGACAAAAGGAACTGAGATGCTCGGGCCAAGGAATGACGCCCTTACGTGCGCATAACCATTTCCGTCATGCCATCGCATATTGTGTTCGTAGCGACCAGATTTCGGCGCTATTTTTTCAAAATAATCTTTAAGGTCCTGCACTAATCCAGGCTCGTATTCAACTGTGGTAAGTCCGCCTGTTGAGCCAGACACGAATACAGTAACAATGCCAGAGCCTAATTTGGACTTAGATAGAGCACCGGCTACCTGGGTAGTTATATCAATAATATCTGTATCGCCTTTGGTGCTGAGTTTTATTTTTTTTGTAACAACTGCCATCCTATCTCCTTAACTTTACATTTAAGGTCTTGCTTTAAATGTAAAGTTATTTTTTTCTGTATGCGTTGAGGAATGAGTCGCAGTAGAGTTGCTTTTCCATTAATAGCTCTGCTGTTATCGCAGCGTCTACTAGTTCTTTGTCTGTGGCGTCCATGATTGCCGCGTCTAGGCCGCTGGCTATTGCCATTGCTAGAAATGTTCTATTGATAATACTTTTGCATTGAGAAGGCGCGCCCTGCGAAACATTGGAAAGCCCGAGTATGGTCTTTGGCGCAGGATCTGCTAACATCTTTGACTCTCGTATAGTCCTTAATACCTCTTTTGCATGCACCTGCGCAACATTTACAGGTAGTATCACAGCATCCAGGTACAGGTCTGAGAGATTAATGCCATGCTCCATGGCAGATGCTACGATCTTCATGCCAAGCTCCAGCCTGCCTTCAGCATCCTTTGGTATGCCTGCTCTGTCCATGGTTAGACCTATGACTGATGCATTGTATTTTTTCGCAAGGCCAAATAGCGAATCCATTTTATCCTGATTTGCATTTACGGAATTTATTATAGGTTTTGATTTACATGCTGACAGGCCGACTTCCATTACATCTTTTTTTGTTGTATCGATCGCGAGCGGCGCGTCACTGACTTCAGTAATAGTTTTTACAAGCCACTCCATTGCCTCTTTTGGATTGTCTGATGACGGACCAACGTTTACATCAAGTGCGCTCGCGCCAGCTGAAGTTTGCTTTTTCGCAAGCTCCTGTATTACGGATTTATCTTTTTTCTGTATTGCCTGCGCCACATCCTTAAACATCCCGTTGATGCGCTCACCGATTATGAACATACTAGCTCCTTTATGATTTTTTTAGTTTCTTCTGCGGCTTTAGGGTGATTCATGACAAGGATATCCGCGCCTGCATTTAAATACGCGATTGCAGTTGCTGTCTCAAGCAATGCGCCTCTATCTTTTGCAGGTCCCCAGTCTTTTGTAGCCTCGTCACCGGTCTTTGCCTCTTTAGTGCGCCAGACCTCTTGCCCCACAAAGTTTATAAGAGGCATTGAAAGCATTTTGTCGCCTGATAAGCCAGCGAGCCTTGTCCTTTCCATTATTGAATAAGTGTATTCCAGGCCATACCCCAGCGCGCCTGTAGCGTGATGAATGACTATTTTATCCTGCGGGAATTGCATATCGCAGATAAGTATATTCAGCTGCTTTGCAATATTTATGTCGATCGGCGCTTCAGAGATGATCGCATGGCCTCCGCTCAAGCACGCGGCAGTCAGGGTCTTGTAATTCTCCTGTGTCGCGATTCCGAAAAGAGAGTTTCGTCCCTTTGCAACCTCTGTGCACTGCACCATTACGTCATTATCTTTTTGGGAAGACCCGCTGCCTATTACAATAAGCGGCACATCTACAGCCTTTAAGATGTTCTCCAGGGTCTTGCCGGCATCTTCCGGAGACGCATTTTTCGTATCCGGGTGCACACTGGCAAGTCGCAGGCATATAAGCTCTGCTGAGAATTTTTCTACGCAGAGTTTTGCCCATGCAACTGGATCCTTTAACGTAGCGCCGAAATTAGCCTTTAAGGCCTCTGGCCACTCAGGCGGCTCCATGTCCCAGACTTCCATTGCCACCTTAGGAGGATTCGGGCACTTATCCTCACCCTTTATAAAAAATATCCCTGTCTCCCCGCCAACAGTAACCCTTGTCTCTTGTCTCTTGTCTCTTGTCCCTCCCAATGTAACTTCACTTATCCTGTCCTGCCATTTTTGAATCAATCTTTCCATAGCATCTCCTTGCTCTGTGGCAAATCTTCACCTCTTTCGCTATTTTTTTGTATATCTTCCTGAAAAGGGATATAGCGCTCTACTTCTAAGCCGGAATCTTTTATCAATTTCAGTTTCTCAGTCTCGAGCTGGCCTTTTGATTTATTAATGACTAACGAGGCATCTTTTACTTTTAGGCCTGCTTTTTTTGCAGTCTCCAGCGCGCTTATGGCTGATTTGATGCCTACTATTGTTGTATCGCTGACCAATAAAAGTTTATCTACGCTATCTGCTGTGCGTCGACTAAGATGTTCCATGCCAGCTTCATTGTCTATCACGACGAATTTATAATTCTTGCCGAGTTTTGAAAGGTATTCTCTTAGGATATTGTTTATGGCGCAATAACAACCAGGCCCTTCTGGTCTTCCCATAACCAGGAGATCTATCCCCTCGCCTTCTACAATTATCTCCTGCAGTCTCATGTTAAAAAGATCAGTTTTGGAAAAACTTGCTGAAGAAGATTTTTTTGCCTCTTCGCGTATATCTGAAATAGTGTCGCTATGTTCAAGCCCTAGTGCTACATTGAGATTGGCATTTGGGTCAGCGTCAATTGCCAGTATTGGCTTATCTATTTTCAGAAGATGCCTGATTAGTAACGCGCTAACTGTAGTTTTCCCAACCCCACCTTTTCCAGCAACAGCTATTATGTAAGCCATTTTTTCACCGATGGGAACAGCTCTATATCTGTGTGCGGGAAAAATAGCGCTGCGCTGTAATTATTCATAAAAGATGAATTCACGCTCAAGTCAAGGTATGTCATTTTTTCAGCAATTAAATGCGCCTTGTCCATTGCCTCGCTTGAGAGAATCGCCATCTTTGCGCCTGCTATAGAAGTATTGCCTAAAAATTCAAATTTTGACTCTGGAAGGTCTGGCAAGAGCCCAATGTTTATGGCTGAGCGTATGTCCAATGCTGTACCAAGTCCACCTGCGATAAAGACATGCTTTAGATCAGATTTTTTATAGCCCGACTCCTTTAAAAGCACCTCAATGCCAGTATAGATGGCGCCTTTTGAATGCATGATATTCTTTATATCATCCTCATCAATTACTACATTGTCTGCAAGGACTATAGGTTTTGTTGCGCCATTTATCTTACCAGAGCGATCAATGATCCCGTGTTTCAGGAATGCGCTAAGGCAGCTTATTATGCCAGAGCCGCATATGCCTTTTGCAGGGGCATTACCTATGGTTTTTATAGAGATTTTACCTTTTTTTATCGATACTTCCTGGATCGCGCCTTTCATTGCCCTGATACCCGACGACAGACCGCCGCCCTCAAAGCACGGGCCAGCAGATGTGGAACATGCCATATAATATTCTTTGTTGCCTACTACAACCTCGCCATTTGTGCCAAGATCAATAAAAAGTGACAGGTCTTTAGTGCTATCCATGCCAGATGCCAGCACTCCGCTTATAATGTCACCGCCAACATAACTGCCTATTGAAGGTAGACATGAAAGCAAGCCCCTTGGATTTATTTTTATGCCTGCTTCTGCAGCACGGATAGCTGGCATAAAATTTACAGCTGGTATATAAGGGTCTTTTCTTATGTATTCAGGGTCTATTTTTAACAAAAGATGCGTCATTGTTGTGTTGCCTGCGCACATTACTGCTGTTATGTCGTCGAGTGTTAGGCCTTGTTCCTTTGCCAGGTTATATATAAGCATGTTTACAGTGTCTATTACTGCATGGTGGAGCTTTTCAAGGCCTCGCCCTTCCTTCGCGTATATAATCCTTGAGATTACATCCTCGCCAAAATCAACCTGCGGGTTGTAGCT
>CAZWYD010000030.1:0-12977 GCA_964637815.1 uncultured Planctomycetia bacterium | reverse complement strand
AGATATTCAGGATCCAGACGTAAGGGTTGATGTAACAGGTATTGACCCGTTTGATGAATCACTCTACGGCACATGGCTACTTGCAAAGGCAAATAGCTTCAGCTTCACATTCTCAGGAGGCGGCACAGACATATTCGGTAATGACACTTCCACTGAAACCACTCTTACCATGACCATATATAAAGGTAAGCTCATCACCTTAAAGAGCGATTCAGTCACCACCTCAACTGACATCTTAGGTAACTTTACAGAAAGTCACTCTAAAGTTACCTATAGCTATGTAGAACGCACAGTAGATGGACAAACCTTCCTAGTATATGACTACATAAAGACTGAGACATGGTCTGAAGGCAAAGACTTATACGGAGGCACCTGGACTTCAGACGGCTACACCATCATCCAAAAATACTCCACCACACAGTCTAGCGTCACAAAGACCAATGAAAAAGGTGAAACAGTCACTGTCCTAGCCTTCACATACAAGTATTTTATCTTTACAGACTCCTTTGATGATTACACCTGGGATGCGACTACTGGCAGCTATTACAAGATGGTGCCTGCAGAAGATATTCAGGATCCAGACGTAAGGGTTGATGTAACAGGTATTGACCCGTTTGATCCTGCATATTCAGATTGGTCCACAGCACAGAATGCATGGTTTACTATTACCTTTAGCGGATCAGGTAGTGATGTATTTGGTAATAGCTCTACTACCACTACCACTCTTACCATGACCATATATAAAGGTAAGCTCATCACGCTTGGCAGTAGCACAGAGACTGTTAGCCAGGATATAACAGGTGGTACGACTACAAACCACTCTAAGGTTACCTATAAATATGTGATGGAAAATGGCCATTTAGTCTATGACACCATTATCACAAAGACATGGTCTGAAGGCAAAGACTTATACGGAGGCACCTGGACAAATGATGGCTATACTCTTACCCAAAAATACTACTATGATGCAGATAAGGAATGGAAAGATGCAGATGGCAATACCCAGAAAGGCTGCTATGTATACAAATACTTCATAGGCGAGTTCAATGAAGCTGATGGCTGGTACTGGGATCCAGTTACATTAACCTATAGAAATAGCTCTACTATAGGTATACCCGATGGTTACGAAGATTGGAGTAATCAGCCGGGCTGGGGAGACATGCCAGAGGGTGGAGGCTCTTACACAGACCCAACAACAGGTATCACCTATTACTATAATGCAGCTGGTCTACTCATAGGAGCTGAGAGAGAGCTTAATGGCATCACATATGTTTATGATGCTACAGGCGCTCTTACAGCAGCATACACAGGTGATGGCAGTCCAATAGATATAGGAGATTACAGCACATGGAATGAAGATGACTGGGGTGCCATGCCGCAGGGAGGCGGTACATACACAGATCTAGAAACAGGCTATACATATTATTATGATGCAGCTGGAAACCTCACAAAAGTAGAAAGAACAATAAACGGCATTACACTTGTTTACGATGCCACAGGTACTCCTATAGCGCCAGTACTAGATACAGGAGAAATAGTAGCAACTGGCTATGACCCGTTCGTTGATCATATAACCTTCACCCTTATTACCCACGGAGGCGGCACAGACGCGTTCGGAGGCGCTAACACCTCTACTACCACCATCACATTTGAAATAGTAAATGGCAAACTCATCACAGTGCGCACTGAGACAGTTACAGTAGGTACGGATATTTCAGGCATTGATTCAGAATATACCACAACTACTGTTACAGAGAATACTTATCAGTGGTGGAATTTTGAACAAGACGCAGCTGGAAGTAAAGGCGAAGAAGGGGTTTATTATCTATTAATGAATAGCCTTACAACTACAGGTACGGTAAGCAAGGACATCCTTGACAACCTTTCATTTAGCTACAGCAAGACAAGATATGTAAATGGCAGAAAAGAAGTAGGCAATACATGGGTCTGGGGGCTTGTAGATGTAATTGAAGAGCCAATAAATCTAACAGAGAACAGCGCTGACTGGAACTATCTATTTGGATTATTTGGAAAAGCCTTTATAGATACATTTGATGCTGATGAGAATGGAATATTAGAAGGGGATGAACTGACCAAGGCTAGAACGGAGTTTAATAACCTCATAAATCTCTTTAACCTGGCCTGGTATGACACTAATGGTGATGGAACACTGGACGATGCAGAACTGGAAGCTGCTTTTGGAAGCACTACTCTTGCAGATCATTATCAATACAAAGGTTCAGTTTCTTTCAGCCAGGATATGTGGGGTAGTTTTACAATGAGCTTCACTGATAATGTATATATACAGGATGACATCATAAATAAGAACCGAGCCTTTGTGCATTATTCTGTAACTATAGGTGTAGGCGTGGATGGTATGCTTGGCCTTAGCGGGAGTAAATTTATAAGCAGTATGAGTTATACCTATGGAAATGATGAAAATGGCCATTATGTGCTTCAGACTGCAACAACAGGTATTCAAAATGGTGAATGGGATGATCTGTCAACTACAGTACAGACAGCCTTAAAATCCCTGGATTTAAATACAGCCGCGACTCTCAATATTGATATTGATGATAAAAGTACCTCAGGAACAGAAGACGATACCTTTACTATAAACGCCAACATTACCATGGGCGATGAATCCTTTGAGGGTATATTAGAATATATCGTCATATCAACATCTACTTATATTGTAGAGAATGGCAGGGCATTGATTGATACGACTACATCTATCACGGTTTACAAAGTAAGTGAAGACGTATATGCGCAAGGTTCTGTGACTACTTACAATCGCGATGAGAAGTGGCGCCTAACCTCGACTGAAACAATTAATTTTGTAATTACTGTTGGTTCGGGAAATTCTCTAAGTATCATAGCCAATGCAGATGGAACGCTTGGCCTGGATATGAATGGAGACGGCACTGTAGATGCAGATCTTATAGTTTTATCAACTGGCGAGGTCGGCCTGGATACAGATGGAAACGTCACCACAATAGAAAAAGTTGCTAATATAACGATAATCACTGAAGGAAAGGGCGTTAGAGGTTATGATCGCGATGCAGATACAAATGAAATGTCAGGGGATTATTACGACTTTTACTATGAGTGGATTCCAGGAGAAGAAGGCGGCGCCCCTGGCTATTTTTCAGATACGCCTTATTACATAAGCGGTCCATGGGAGGCTGAGATACGAGAGGAACTTTCTTATCTATCTCCTATTATAGCAGATATTTACGATGCCATAGCGCCTTTAAAAGAAGTATTTGAAGATGTGCCAGGCCCGACTTACACTGCACCAGGCGGCGTCATAGATATAGGTCAAATAATGGCGAATATTCGGGAGTTCTTTGAGCTTCTATTTAGCAGTCAGGAGATTTGGGATGCATTTGATGCGCTTAGTACCCCGGCAGAAAAACTTGCATATTTAAAGGAGAAGTTTGGAGATGAGCTCGGACAAAAGTTATGGGATACTTATGGAGCGGCGTTAACCAAAGAGAATATAGAAGAAGAGCTTTTCAAAGATAAATTCGGAGATACAGTCGGAGCAATTTTGTGGAGTATCTATCAAAACGGTGGAATCGTATTGGAGACAGTAGAAAAGATAATCACCTGGCTTGAGACTCTTACGATGAGGGTGATGAACTGCGCTATAAATTCTTTATTTAATCTCATGTCAGGCCTGAACTTTGATGTTTCCAAGGAAGAGCTCGCGGAACAGGCAATCATTATAGATATACTTACAGGCACACTGAAGGAAAGCGATATCACAGGCACTCAATTAGATCTATCAATGCATTCATTGAAGCATACAGCAGCTGCGCATGGCCTTACGCTTTATGGTGTGGGCGCAACGCTTGATGAAATGATGAATGCGGGCCCATTTATCGCGTATGTTGATATGGATGGGGATGATAAGGGTGACCATTTTATAATCGTGACATCTATAACAAAAGATGAGGTTACCTATATAAGTAATGGCAAGGAAATCACAGTTACAAGGGCAGAATTTATGGCAATGTGGGATTATGATGGAAATGGATTTGGATATGCCCTGGCAACCAATAATCCTACAGGCAGACTCGATCTTACAGATGCCTTTATGGAGACTCTACGTGGCGCAGGCCTCCCAGAAGACTATCATGCGCCAACGGATTGGGATTTTAATAATACATTAGATAACTTAGTTTTTAATAAGCGGGTAGGAAATTGGATAAAGGGCACTATTCCAGATTGGGTGGATGGGAGAGAGACAAAAATTATAATTATAAATCAGGGAAAGGAAAACGAAAGAACAATTGAGCTTTACTATGATTCGGATGGTAATCTACGAGCTATATTTACAAAAGATAAACTTGGAGTTGTGCTGCAGGCAAGAATCTTTGAATACGAAGGAGACGAACTTAAAAACGTCTACACGTATGAAATCAGATATAAGGAAGATGGAAGCGTTGATAAGGTTTTACTGGTGGGAAAAGTTGAATTTCGTATGGATGGGAACGACCTGCATATAAAGGTATGGACCAATGTATATGATGATGATGGAGAATTACTGGCCCAAATATGGATAGAATATAATGCACAGGATAAAATAACAAATCGTTTAAGTTTATTTGAAGACGAAAACACCAATAATTTTTATACCGACGACGGCAAACTCACTGGTTTGGATAATAAAGACTCTCTCTTTCTCGGCTACGAACTTAAGCGCAAGATTACCCGCGGAGATACTACCACCTGGACTACAAAGGGCTTAGGGATTACCTGGGATTATGCTAATCCATACAAGGTGCAGGGGCAGATAGATCCCAAATATAATGTTGCAACTATTACCAGGACCTATATAGAACGCACAAGAACAGAAATAGATAAAAACAATAATGGCATAAAGGGAGAACAAGGCGAGATAAATATAACATATTCTCACTATACAAAGACAATGGATATTAGGTGGGGGAATGTTTATGACCCAGATGTAGTAAACCATGCAACAGGTGATGCAAATACTACAGTACAAGATGGTGCTTTCTATTATGTATACGATGCAAATGGAAATCTTACAGAAGTTTACATGATTAACCCTGACGGTTCCAAGATTTATTTTGATAAGGATGGAAAATTTCTCCGCGCAGAAGATAAGAACGGTAATGCAATAGAGATTCAAAATGATTCTATGGGTGATTACGTAGAACTTGCTGATGGCACTAGGATATATTTTGATAATACTAACAAGAAATTTCTTGGCGTGGACAATGATGCAGACGGCGAGATAGATGACTATGGCTGGAGAGTTAATCATTTTGAGATAACTGAGGAATGGACCAGCTATAAGGATGTGTGGGAGAAGGAAGACCTTGATGATACGCTAGGTAATGATCAATGGGTCCGCAAGCAGACCCTTTCAGCCGGCAAAAAGCACAGGACTATAACTTACGATTGGGATGCGAATAAGGGTGAATACGTTGTCGAGAATTACAAATCTGTCAATGAGGGCTGGAGCGAGACCATATGGTGGGATGATGCTGATGCTGACGGAAAAATAGGTACTGGTGCAAATGCCGAGACCATATATAAACATCAGACACCATGGTCTAGGACTACTATAGACATTGGCTATGTAGACGGTAATCAGTCTAAAATGACCTACATGACAGAGGGATACACATATCCTACTTCCGGCGCAGGAATATTAGCTACTCTTGGAATTACATGGGAAGAATTCCAGACTGCAATTGCCAGCGAAGGAAATGTTTGGGCAGCGCTCTTAAAGATCGTAAAAGATAAATGTGGTCTTAATGATACAGAAGCAGCTGATAGACTTCTTGAGATAGGATTAACTAAGTCAGAGGTTGACTCATGGTTTAGTAGTTTTGATTTAAATCGTGATTATAATAATGATGGTATTAAAGATTCCAAAGATAAATATTTCTACCTCATGAGAAAAATAGAAGATAAGGGTTATTACACTGTCAGCTATAAACATAGCCTCTGGGTAGATTTTCTGGGAATGATAGGCCTGGATAAGAGCACGTTCAATGAGAAATGGGAGGCATATAAAAAGGCCAATCCTACCAAGACATTGTGGGAGTTTATGACAGATACTGAAGCAAATGGTGGACTTGATTTAGATGCAACTACTGAAGGACAGGCTATACTTGCTAACCTTGCTAAACTTATGGGCAAAACAGTTGCCGATTTACATAACTCTGGAGGAACAGGCATATTGGACATTACTGTAGCTGAAGGCGACACTCCTTGGGATACAGTGATGGAGAAAATAGAAGATTACATAGTAACATTGTCCAGTGGCCAGGATATTTGGGATCTGTTAATATCTCTTAGTCCTGGTAACAGCGAAGCGTCTTTAAGGACAGCGCTTGGTCTGGATATAATCTCTTTTAATAAACTTAAAGACGAGATTACGAATTTGCCTGCCTCTACAGGAATAACCCTTTGGGATCTAATCGAAGGTTATATGGGCGGCAGCTGGTTTGCTGTGGAAGATATCAGCTATCGCAGCTGGGATGGTGTGAACTGGTATGAATATGATCCAGCAGCAGAAGCAGCAGCAGGATTCTGGGATTATATAGCCAGGCTAATAGGCTCAAGAGAGCTCCTGCAGGTGTATATAAATAATTTAGCAGAGTGGCTTAAGACTCATCCAGGTAAAAATATGTGGAATTATCTTGTTGAATTAGTGGGCGATGAAGCAACACTACAGAATATTTTGACGAAGTTGAGTCTCGCAAAATCTGACATAGAAGGGGCAACAGATTGGAGCTCTCTAGAGACTATATTAGGAACGAAATCAGACGCCTTCTTAGACAGACTTTCTTCATATGGCTCAAATATGTTCGAGGGGTTTGATCCTAATTATTTGATCGCGTATGTAGATAATTACAATCAATCAAGCCATGGCTCAATGTGGGCTTATCTGTCGATTTTAGTTGGTGACGAAGAGACATTAAAGACTATTCTAAAAGAATTAGGAATCTGGGATGGAGAAAGTGGGACCTTACAAGGAGTTATAGATCTAATAAATGGCGCAACAAATTGGAGCTCTTTAGAAACTGCATTAGGAGATAAAGCTAATGATTTAGTAGACACACTAAGCGCCTATGCGTATTTATATGACCAGTTAGGTGCGGATATACTGCTAGGGTTAGACCCAATTGATTTTAAAAACATAAAGGACGGTAAGGCATTATGGAGCAAATTAATCAGTCTCATCGGCTCAAGCAAAATGACACAAGAGATGCTGAAGGCGTATATAAATAACTTTGATCCAGCAGTTCATGGGACGATGTGGGAGTATTTATCAGATTTGGTAGGTGGAGAAGACAAGTTAAAGGAAATTATAAATGAAATTTTAGATACTGATGTAACAGATTGGGATACAGATGAACGTATTGAACTTCTTAAGGTAGCAACAGATTGGAGTAGCTTATTTACTGCTTTGGGATTAGATGAAACTTCAATTGACGATGTAGATAAAGTACTTGAAGGATTTGGCGAATACATCGAAGACAAGCTCAATAACTTCGGCACCACACCAGGCCTGTGGAGCATATTGATAGATATAGTAGGAGATGATAATAAGGATGCCTTGGTAGCAGTATTTCTGGCAGCCTTTGGATTTGTGCAGGGAGACATTAATAAAATAAATACCTTTAAAGATATGATTAGTAAGTTATCTGCTCCATTACGTAAGACTATTTCAGCAGAGATTTGGGATAAATTAGGAATAGAGATAGATCCTAAATTAACAATTTTATTTAATTTTAGTTCAAGTGCAACACTTTTAGACGATTTTCTTGCTTGGGCTGTGGAAGGAAATGCTGATAAGACATTCTGGGATTTTCTTATTGCTAAGACAGGAAAATCTGCCGAAGAATTAAATTCATCGTATGGCCTTACAGAGGATGCAGTTAATTCTGCAGTTAAAGGTGAGGTTTTATTTGGATATTTTGCCGATCCTACTGGTCTAGGGTTAGGAGAAGCGTTGCTTAGGAAACTTGGCTTGACTGCAGAGACATTAGGTAAATGGTCAAGTGGCACTCTCTGGGATTTCTTGGTAGATAAGGCATATATAGGTGGAGTGTTGGCAGAGTATAATCCAACTACAGATTATGGTAATGGAGATACAAGCTTTTGGGCATTTTTGGTGAGCCTTGGCGTTGGAACAGGAATTTTTATTACAGTTAAAATAGACGATACTGATGCAACAAATAATTTGCAGGATCTTTTATTGTTGCTTCTTGGGGTTAGCACTGATGTTGACGCAAAGAAGCTTCTTAAGAGCTACTATGATAAATATTACACTGATGCCGGCGTTGAGAAGACACCGTGGGAATACATGAGAGATTTGTTGTTTGGAAAGATTGTAGATCTTACTGTAAGGGAGACAACATTCAAAGCATTTTTAAGAAACGATCTTGGTATAAACCCTGACAACTACAAAAACTACATCAATGATTTCTCTAACCGCAAGTGGAGGGCTCAGTGGGGGTATGTGTATGATTCGAGCACAAGGACATTTGTGCTTGTGGATTCAAGTACAGTTACAACAACAGTATTGCAGGTTATATTAGCAGGTTATGGCGATTCGTTTAATATTTATGCGCCCTGGGATCTTTACGCGCGTGATAAGAACATTCCTTATAATCCGTTTACAGATCCAAATCAGGGCGGCGGTGGTGGTGGTGATGGTTCTCTTCCTTGCTTTGTTTCAGGGACAAAGGTTTTTACGCCTGATGGATTTATTAGCATAGAAACACTTGAACTCGGAGACGCGGTTTATTCTATGGATGTTGATTCAGGAGATCTCATTGTAACTGCGATTAAAGAGGTAATTACTGATAAAAAAGAAGTTGTAAGATTAATTACTGATATAGAAACACTTACCTGTACGCCTAACCATCGCTACAGAACCACTGATGGATCATGGAAAATGGCAGATGAGTTAGAGCAGGGTGAAAAGATCGTCACGCCCGAAGGCAATGCAGTTGTCTCAAAGATCGTGCCTCTAAAAGGCGCAAGGAATGTTTATAACTTTGAGGTAGATACTAATGATTATGATGATCATAACTACCTTGTGGGCAGCGCAAGGTTATTGGTCCATAATAAAAAAGTGGGACCTCCTAGAAGTTCTGGTTTAGGCACAGACATAGATCTTTTAGGAATACAGGATAATATTAAAAATATACTTAATGATCTAGTAAATGCTACAGATGAGGAGAGACAGAAAATTCTTGATAATCTTGGCCTTGGGCATTTGGCAGATAAGATTATTGATTTGACAAAAGAGGCAGTAGATACGATTATGTCGTGGCTGGAAAAGCTAGGCGCTGATGTAATAAACTGTGCTGTAAACGCGCTTTATAATCTCTTGGAGGGAAAGGCCAGCAAAGAAGAACTGGCAGAAAAGGCAATACTTATTGATATACTTACAGGTTCGCTGAAGGCTGAAGATGCAGAAGGCGATGAACTATTCCTGTCCATGCTCTCCATGAAAGAAACAGCCGCGCTCTATGGTTTGGATCTAAAAGGTTACAATACCGGCTCACTATCTCCATCAATGATCGCGCATGTGGATATAGATGGAGATGGCGAGGCAGATCATTTCGTGGTTATAAAATCTGTCAGAAGAGGATATGTAACATATATAGATAGCGATGGATCAGAATACACTGTTACGATGCGTGAATTTAGGCGCATGTGGAATGGTAATGTATTATCAGCTGAAAGGCCTTCTGGGGCAGACGAGCTTGAGGATAGTGAGCTCTCGCAGTTAAGAGGTGGATTGAGTAATCTTGGCGCGTTAGCTGGTTTTAATCCAGGTTTCAGCTATAGCGGAGTCACATCGAATTACAACGCTCAAAACCAGATAACTAATACTGGTTTTAACGCAAATAGTTTCATAGATGGCAACTGGCTCTTGAGCTATCGCTATGAAGTACATTTTGAAAGAGATGATCTGGGTAGGATAATCGGTCAGACAACCACCATATCTGAAAATATTCCAGGACATGGCTGGATGAAGACTGGGATGGAAACCACTGATTATGTATGGCAAAACAATTTAGTTGGTGGAATAGCTACAGGCTCTATTATTACCAGTTACGAATCCGTGCCAGGCCTCCCTCAGCCGATTCTGTCGAATATCCGCATGACAGAGAATATGTATAATCAAACAGATGGCCGGTACAATCAAGTTACTTACTATGCATTTATCGGGTACAAAGAATTTAATCCTGATATACCTCTATTGTCTATTAATCATGCTGATCCTGCTCAGACCGCTGGCATGACCATTCTTCCTACCGCCTTACAGAAGATATATACCAGAGTAGCTGATCCTTATGATATGCCTGCCGGTTTAGACCTTCCGGATTATCAGGGAGGCAAATATCAGGAAATAATGACCTATGATTATCTTGGTGATTCCGCAATGGATGTAATGACTTCGCATCAATATACATGGACTTCTTATCAGGATATGAACGAAGACACATATTTGGACAAGGTTACTAACACTAAGACCTATGACCCGTTTATTGGAATTACCACCCCGATATTATTCGAACAGACATGGAAAGAAGAGCAGACTGATGGCAAGCTCGTAACTATAAAATTGATCTTTGATCCTTTCCTGAGCATGGTTAACCCGCTTTCTAAAGAGATTATCTGGAAAGAAGTTCAGTTAATCGAGGGTGAGAATACAGTAGTTACAGTGTCCCAGCTATATGATATACCTGGCTTTAGTCAGATGACACAGCGTTCTGAATATTATAGGATTGTCAAAGGCCAGAAGCTCATCACAGTTACAAGCATATTCGAGATAGACCCAGCCACATCTACTACACCTACATCAGTTATCCATACCTATATAGATTCCGCAAAGACAGGCGAGGTAGGTGCAGTAACAGTAAATGAATATTACATAAATCTTATGACAAAGCTTTACCTTGATACTGTGCAGAGGACATTCAAGGCATCTATAGATAAGCTTACCCCAACCCTTTTATATTCTCCTCACGAGGTCCAGGTTACAAAGACCTACATTGATGTAACAGGCGATGGCCAGGTGGATTTCGATGCTGATTATCTTGACACAGTGAGCTATGGGTATAGGAGCAACATAACTAATGCTAGCGGTACAAGCGTGGCTGGCTATGTTACAGAGAATTTTGTAGATATTGCAGGCACATCCTACAGAGATAATGTTACATATAGGTACAGGATAAGAGATATCCGCAAGCATCCTGATACAGGCGCTAAGATAAATCCTTTTATTACTGTGCAGGAGATATACGAAGGCAAATTTGATGATGTTAATAAACTTGACAGCACAGGCAAGATAAAAGATGCATTCCTCATACAGCATCTTGAGACTTATTCTTTGGTCAGGAACATAGGTAATAAAAAACTAGTCACAAAGGTAACAGAGTCATTTGCACCGTATACAGACATAATGATTTCAAAGAGCTATGGCTGGAAGCAGCTTGGCGGACGAGAAACAGATGATGAAGATAGGGTCGTAACTGTTGTTGAAAATTACTCGCCTGACCAGGCAGGAGACTCTGAGAAGGACATATTCCTTTCTACTGAATATTCATACAAGGCAGAATCCACTGACTGGGAAGGGAAAAAGATTATTGCAACAGTAACCAAGGTGTACGAGACAGCAGATTATTTACTTACTTCTATTCGCCAGGCATACAGGACCAAAGGCTCTAATCAACCACATGTAGCGCTTGAAAATGACAGTCGCTTAGCTATTACAGTTACCAAGATCTGGGAAATAGGTTTAGATGCATGGACTTTTATAGGCGCGCCAGAATGTACGTCAATCATCTGTACATATAAAAAGTTAGACAACACCAAGCTTACCACCTATACAGACACCTTCTTTAGAGCTGGTACCAGTGACATCCTTGAGACAAGACAAAAATCCTACTACTCAGAAGAAGCTGCCACTATACTTAAGACCAATACTACTGAAAGACTAGTCCAGGTCACTGAAAACTGGATCGGCTTAGGTGATAATAATGCAGTAAAAGAAGGCTTCTCATACACCTACTGGATAAAGACTGCTGACATACCAGCTGGCGTAAAACCTCTAAATACAACTATTAACTCTCTAAAAGTAACTGAAAACTACCTCTCCTACAAGGATGCACTAGATGCAGACCAGTCCATACTCGAGAGCCGTTACTATGCATATCATATAAAGGAAGGCACAGATCCTAACCAGAAGGCAAAACTGGTCCTTGAGAGATTCGAAGGTGCAAAAGATGCATCTGGCTCATGGGATCTTTTCAGAACCTCAGTAGAAAAGCGCTATACAGATATACATGTAGATAAGAATAGAGGCGAATCCCACGCTGCCACAATATCTCAAGTCTATGCCCCAGATGGTAAGATCCTTATCTCCCAGAGCTTTACCTGGAAGCAGGACGGAGGATACAAGAAAGGCACTGCCACCCCAGAAGATACTGGCAGAATCGTAACTGCTACTGAAACCTATGCAACTGACGGAGACACTTATGACCCAACACTACTATTAACTACAGAATATACCTATAAATTTGTAGCAGAGGACGAAGATAGATTCCACACCATAACCAAGGTCTATGAGACAACTGAATTCTTACTTACCTCTATAAGAGATACATATAAGGTAGAATATGATGATACAAACCCAATACCTGGTCTTGATGAACCCAATAATGGCAGCCTCATAACTATCACTAAGATCTGGGAGTTAGACTTAGTAGATAAATGGGAACTAGTAAAGTTTGATACAAATGGCAATATTGTCACAGGTTCAGATAATAGAGAAAAATACACCTCTATCATATATACCTATAAGAGGATGTATGATGAAGACAATGACTCTAACACCCCTGAGAAATTCACTACCTATACAGACACCTTCTTTAGAGCTGGTACCAGTGACATCCTTGAGACAAGAC